>JBEKBO010000120.1:0-14029 GCA_050015355.1 Candidatus Korobacteraceae bacterium
GATCGTGCTCAGGCGGTAAAACAAGTCCTCGCGGAAAAGGCCCTGCCGCACCATGGAGGGCACATCGCGATTGGTCGCGGTCAGAATCCGGACATCCACTCGAATTTCCGCGGTGCCGCCGACATGCCGGAACGTGGAGGTATCGAGGACGCGCAGCAGCTTGGTCTGCGTTGCAGGGCTCACCTCCCCGATCTCATCGAGGAAAATCGTGCCGCCATTGGCGACTTCGAACAATCCAGGCTTGGCGCGGTCCGCTCCGGTGAATGCGCCACGCTCGTGACCGAACAGTTCGCTCTGGAGCAGGGTTTCCTGCAGTGCGGCGCACTCGACCACCACGAATGGCCGCGACCGGCGGGAACTGCGCGCGTGAATCAGCTTGGCCACCCGTTCCTTTCCCGTGCCAGTCTCGCCGGTTATGAGCACAGTCGAATCGCTGGGAGCCACCCGATCGATTAGATTGAGCAGGCGGCGGAATTCCGGGCTGTCGCCGATGAAGGAATTGCTGAGATCCGGGGGAGTCAGACCACGCTCGAGAAGATTCGCTCGCTGGCGTAGAGATCGCCGTTCGAGCGCCCTTTGAATGCGAATGTGGAGCTCGTCCAGCGGGCAAGGCTTCACCACGTAATCGAAGGCACCGATACGGATCGATTCGATTGCGGTATCGATGGAACCGTGTCCAGTCAACATGATGACCTCGGTTGCCGGCGTGGCGGCTTGGATGGCCTTCAGCGTCTCGAGCCCGCCCATTGCGGGCAAGCGCAGGTCCAGCAGGACGACTTCGGGCTCCGCCGCCACGACTCGCCGGATTGCCTCCTCGCCCGTGCCCACCGCTTCAACTTCGTAGCCGAGACGACTCAGTTCGCCCGCCATCACCTGCCGGAATGCCGTATCGTCATCGACCAGAAGGAGGGAGGGTGGCTTCATAGTGGGTCCTTCGGTTGCGGACCGGGATGGATTGCCGGGATTATGACCTCGAACATAGATCCCTTGCCAAGGGTGCTCTCTACCACGATGTTGCCTCCCCAGCTCCGGACAGCGTTCAACGACAGGAACAGACCGAGACCAGTGCCGCCCGGGCGAAGGCTGAAAAAGGGCTCGAATATCTTTTGACGGTATTCCGGGGCAATGCCGCATCCTTCATCGGTGACGCGAATGTGCACAGTCTCACCGCCTTGGGTGGCAACGACCACCTTGCTGCCCGGCTTCGATGCCTGAATCGCGTTCAGCAGAAGATTGACCAGCAGGTTTTGCAACTCGGCCTCGTCGGCCCGGACATGCAGGGTGGTTGCGAACGGCCGGACCGCGACCTCCACGGAGTTGGCGCGGGCCGTCGGATCGACGAGCCTCTGGGCGGCCTCGATAGCCGCATCCAGATCCACGATATCTCCGGCATGCGGCTGTCCGCGCGACAGGCGCAGGAAGTGCTGGGTGATACCGCGGCAGCGCAGGATCTGCTCGCGCGCGATCGTCGCATTCTCACGGATTCTGGCCTGATCCATGTGCCCGCCCTGTCCGGGGGGAGTCTCGCGGAGGATTCCCTCGACGCACACCAGGATTGTTGCCAGAGGGGTATTCATCTCGTGCGAAAACCCGGAGGCCAGGACTCCGACCGACGCCAGACGGTGGGCCTCGGCCAGCTTCGCTTCGGCCGCTCGCCGCTCGGAGATGTCTCGCCAGACCTCCACTACTTGGGCCAGCCGCCCCGAGGCGTCCAGAATCGGTGAAGCATGGATTTCTTCCCAAGCCACCGTGTTGCTGCCTGTCTTGCGCTCGCAAATCCGGACCTGGCGCCCACCCGACCGCAGGCAGGCGAGGGTGGGGCAGTCGGACAGGTTGCACGGCCGCGGGCCGAGTTCGTAGCAGCAGCAGCCCAGAACCTGCTCGCGGGAGTTGCTGGCTCGCTGCAGAAAGGCGTCGTTGGCCGCAATAATCTTTCGTTCCGGGTCGAGGACCACGATCCCGTCATCAATACTGTTGATCACCGTTTCCAGCCGCTCCCGCTGGTTGCGGACTTCTCCAACCAGGCCTGACACCGAGTCGGCCATGGCATTGAACTCCTTTGCCAGCCACGCCAGCGTGTCCGAGCCTTCCGCTGGCACACGCCGTTCGAGATCACCCTGGGAAATCAGGCGCGCCGTGGTTTCAAAACGCTGCAAGCGGCGCAAGACCGACACCCGGATCACCAGGGCGATGGCCCCCACGATGACGAAGGTCAGGGCACCGGTGCTGGCTACCATCCAGCGCAGGTCCCGCGTCATCGCGGCACGGACCTCTCCGGCGTTGTAGTCCAGAATCAGGATGCCATTGATCTTTTGGCTTGGATCGTGGCACCGGTAACACTCTGCGCGGTTACGAATCGGTACGACGGTTCTCAGAATCGTTCCACCCCGGGTCTCGATCACGCGGCTGGATGCCCGGCGTTCCGGCGGATCGCGATGGCAGGCCTGGCAGGTGGGAGAGTCGATCCGGAAATCATTCCCCACAGTCCCCGGCTTACTCGAGTAGCGTTCCACGCCGCTGCGGTCCAGCACTACAAGTTGTTCGACGCGCGACTGTTTACCGAAGCTCTCGATCATTTGTGCTATCAGAGTGCGGTCATTTGCAATCATCTGGTGCTCGAGCGCGGTTCGGATCAATTCGCCTTCGGCGAGAGCACTGGTGCGTACGGTTTCGAGAAGGCTTCGAAAGTGATGGACCGAATAGACGTAGGCGGCGACCGTGCAGGCCACTACCACCGCCGCGGTGATACCGAGCGCGAGACCAACCGTCATACTGGCAAAACGTAACTTCATGGTGATGACAACAGAGGTTGCCGGATGATGGCACACGCGGTGGCAGCCGTCAACGACTGACAAAAAGTCAGGCCCAACCTGACAATCTGGCAGTCCGTTGTTCAGGCACATCCCCGCCTTGTCTGAAAGAAAAGGAGTTAGGCCACGGCCAATGTTGGCATACCACGTGCCCTTAGGAAGCGCTGAAGGAGGATTTCTGCCATGGAAATGTTCTTGATGTGCTTGTGCATCAGCGTATTTGGGCTGGGAGTCGCGGCTGCTGCGTTTGGGACGGCGACGCGTTCGGAGTCACCAGATTCAGCTGTGAAGCCTGAGCTTCCGTTGGTCAAGGCGGTTGCCCCGGCCCACTTTTTCTCGGACCATGTGGCTGCACCGCCGCCTGTACCGCCAGTTGTCCAGCCCTGGCAGGTGCCCATTGAGGTCCTGTTGCTGCAACTTGAAAACCACGTCCGGCTGGAGCAGGCCGCCGCGGAATCGTTCGTAGAATTTCCCACGTACGCCCTGTTGCACAGCAAGACAACTTCGCGGTTTATGAACTGAGAGAGTGGCTCATGACGCATGAACTGCTGAACGGTCTCTCGTCCGCCGAGATGGACCAGGTTCTGGGACTCGGCGCCAGGCTGACCGTTCCCAGCGGAACCTCGCTGTTCCACCTGGGAGACCCAGCCGATCGCCTGTTCCTGACCGAACGCGGCCGAATCAGGCTTACCCTGCCGATGCAGGTCCGGGGCAAGGAAGAGGAGATTCTCGTGGAAGAAAGATCTCCCGGCCAGATCGTGGGCTGGTCGGCCCTGATTCCGCCCTACCGGTTCACCCTCACCGCAACCGCGCCGCTGGAAACGGAAGTTATCGCCCTGCCGCGGGAGACGTTGGTCGACTATTTTGCCGCTCATCCGGCGGCTGGGTATAAAATCGCTCTGAATCTGGCAGTCGTCATTGGACATCGCCTGCACCTGTTCCAAACGATGTGGCTGCGCGAGATGCAGCGTAACGTGGAAGCGCGTTCTGCTTGACCCGGGGAATCGACCTATGAGACTGGCAATCCGGATCCGGAGTGGTTCCTGCGGCAGGGGGCGCAGCGAATGACGGCTGACCAACTTTCCCAACCCGAACCGACGCGCCGCCGCGTGATTGGAATCTTCCTCGGTGGCGGCCTGCTGGCTTCTTTTGCTTCTTTCATCTACCCCGTAATGCGCTATCTTGTTCCTCCGGCAGTGGCAGATCTCGGCGGGAACGACATCGTCGCCGCCAAGATCGCGGAGCTGAAGCCGAATTCCGGCAAGATTTTCCGTTTCGGCAGCCGCCCCGGCCTGTTGATCATGAACAGCGACGGCACTTATCGCGCGCTCTCCGCCACTTGCACCCACCTCGGCTGCACGGTGCAGTATCGCAGCGATCTGCGCGAGGTCTGGTGTGCCTGCCACAATGGAATCTACGATCTCAATGGCCGCAACGTCTCCGGTCCTCCGCCAAGGCCACTCGATGTGTTTGATGTCCACGTGCGCGGCGATGAGGTTGTCGTCAGCCGGAAGCGGGAGGTTTGACCTTGTTCGCCGCCCTCAGCCGCTGGCTTGATGAACGACTTGACTGGGACGACCTCACAGCCCCGCTCCGCCACAAGACCGTCCCCACTCATCGCCTGTCCTACTGGTATTTCCTCGGAGGCATTACCCTTTTTCTCTTCGTGATCCAGGTGCTGACCGGGATCTTGCTGCTCCTGTATTACCGTCCGGGTGCCAACGAAGCCTTCGAAAGCGTCCAGTACATCATGACCCAGGTGCGGTTTGGCTGGCTGATTCGTTCCATCCACTCCTGGTCAGCCAATCTCATGGTTTTTACTGCCTTTGCGCACATGTTCAGCGTGGTGTTTCTCAAGGCCTACCGCAAACCCAGGGAGCTGACATGGATCAGCGGTATGCTTCTTCTATTTCTTGTCATGGGATTTGGGTTCAGCGGGTATCTGCTGCCCTGGAACACGCTGGCCTTCTTCGCCACCAAGGTCGGCACCGAGATTACTGGGCAGGTTCCGATCATCGGCAAGCCCATGATGATCTTTCTCCGCGGTGGTGAAGAGGTGACTGGAGCCACGCTGACCAGGTTCTTTGGATTCCATGTCGCCGTTCTACCCGGATTGGCAACCTTGCTGATCCTGCTGCACCTGTTGCTGGTTCAACGCCTTGGCATGAGCATTCCCCCGAAACTGGAAGTTCAGTGGACCGCGAATCCGTCTGCCAAGCGGGAAATGAAATTCTTTCCTAACTTCTTGCTGCGAGAATTGATGGCTTGGTACGTGGCCCTGGGAGTGCTGGGCGCGTTGGCAGCGGTCTTCCCGTGGAACCTCGGTGTCAAGGCAGATCCTTTTGTGCCTGCCCCAGCGGGAATCAAGCCCGAGTGGTACTTCCTCTTCATGTTCCAGACGCTCAAGCTCATCCCGTCCAAAGTGTGGTTCATCGACGGGGAGGTTTTGGGTGTACTTGTTTTCGGCCTGGCCGGCTTGTTGTGGCTATTGCTGCCTTTTTTTGAGAGTGACCAACCCTCACGCACGAAAGGGTGGATCACTGGGCTTGCAGTCTTTGCTCTTGCGTACATGGCAGGTATGAGTGTTTATGGCTATCTTGCGAAATAGGCTCCGGCCGTTCAGCGCAGCCCGCTATGCCGGACTGGCCGGCTTCGTCGTGCTCGCAGCGTGCCTGGGTTATGGGCAAACCAAGAACTCCTGCCTGGATTGTCACTCTGCCTTGCCTGATCCCCTGGGGGTGAGCCAGGAGAAGTTCAGCCAGGATATACACGCACAAAAGGGTTTGACTTGCGCCAGCTGCCACGGCGGCGACCCAACCAGCGACGATCCAGACAAAGCCATGAGCCGAAAGGCGGGGTGGAAAGGCAAGATTGATCGCAAGCAGATCCCGCAGTTGTGCGGAACTTGCCATTCGGATCCGGCCTATATTCGGCAGTTCAACCCCAGCTTGCGCACGGACGAGTTGGGCCAGTACCGCACCAGTGTGCACGGCAAGCGCCTCGCGGCTGGAGACACGAAGGTTGCAGTGTGCACGGATTGTCATAGTGTCCACGATCTAAGGGCGCCCAGCGATCCCCGTTCCACGGTTAACCCGGTCAACGTGGCGAACACGTGCGCTCGCTGCCATTCTGACGCGGGTTACATGAAGGGATACTCCATTCCCACGGATCAGTTCGCCAAGTACAGCACCAGCGTCCACCACGATGCGCTCGCGGTGCGCGGCGATCTGAGTGCACCAACCTGTACAACGTGCCACGGAAACCATGGCGCGGCGCCGCCAGGAGTAGATAAGGTTCAGAATGTGTGTTCGAACTGTCACACTTTCCAAGCCCAGATGTACGACAAAAGTTCGCACAAAGCGGCCTTTCAAGCGGCTTCTCTTCCAGGATGCGTTGTGTGTCACAGCAATCATGGCATCAGCCATCCAACTGACGCGAAGCTGGGCAGTGGCCCTGACACCGTCTGCATGCAGTGTCATTCCCCAGGTGACGCCTGTGATCAAGCAAGGGCAGGATTGCAAAGTGCCTTGAGTCAATTGGACAAGGCCATCAAAAGCGCAGACCACGTTCTCAGTGTCGCCGAGTCTTCCGGCATGGAGGTGAGCGAGGCTAAGCTGGGACAGGATCAGGCACGGGATTCGCTGACCAAGGCTCGAGTCACGATCCATAGCTTCCGGACGGACTTGGTGGATCAGGATATTCAAGCCGGCCTGAAAATCGCCGCCAAAAACCTGCAAGCTGGGAAGGAAGCCATGGTTGAACGCAACCATCGCCGTGTCGGGCTTGGAATGTCCCTCATCGCGATCGGGATAGTGTTGGCTGGGCTTAGGCTGTACATCAAGAAGATAGAGAGTTAGACCCACGGATGCATTTTTCTTGCAAGCGATTTGCGTCATTGAGGTGCACCGGTATGAACCTCTTCAATGATCGCGGGATTGTGGTGAGCTACGCAATCCCGTTCAAGCGCCCAACGCGGGCCCGAAGTCTGGATGTGGGAACTCAGCCGTGGTCAGTTGATGAGTCACGGGCTATCCGGAAATTATGCCGAATGAAGAGCCCAGAACTAACAACTGCATTTATGGGACGGGTTCTCTGCTGGTGTTACAGACTGCGGAACCGTTTCCCCTGTGATGAAATCGTGATAATGCGGATGCACGTCGCCGACCAATTCGATGCAACCTCCGTGAAGTATCCCACCCAGCCTGCGTCAAAAACGATTGACAACCACGACTTTGTTTAGCTGGACCGCCTTCACGCCGGGTATCGAGCGCGCAATCCGAGTGATTTCCTTGGCCTGACCTGCACTTAGGAGCTCCCCTTTGAACGATACTGATCCCGCGACGGCAGTGACCTCCATTTCGAGATCCGAGGTAGAGGGATCAAGGGCCAGATTGGATCGAACGAGGCTAGCCAAAGCCAAGTCGTCCATCGCTCGCTTGCATTCGGGCGTGAACTCAAAGCGCGGTTGTTTCAGTGCCGAACAGATAATTTCACCGGCATCTCCGATACTCATGTGTTCAAGGTTGAGCAGCACGTCATACAGGGACGGATCCCCCCAATCCACTCCGTAGAGGAATTGGGTCCACTTGCGCCGATCGCGGTCCATTCTCTCGATATAGGCAATAGCTTCACTGTCGCTATAATTCAGCTGCTTCCTCATCATGCTGATCCGGGCCTCCAGGGGAGCGACGATCCGGGTGCGTAGGACGTTCGGTACACCCCTGAGCAGCAAGTGACCCGCGAGACCGTGGTAAATTGCGTTCCCATTTCGCACTTCCGCCGTGAGTGCCGCCTGAATCAGGGCAAGGTACCTGTACTTGGTGTGCGCTGACTGTCCAAGGAAGGTCGGCGGCTTCTCGATGGCCAACCGGAGGTCATCCTGTGAAACGCCCGATGCGGCAGCTTTCTCGACGATGCGGTCTCGATCGACACACCGGTAGCCAAGTTTCTGGGCCAGGTACTCTGCTAACATCTTGCCACCACTAAATGTACCTCTTGAAATCGTGATGACGGACATTGCGCTCCTCTGTTCTGCCTAAATCCGGCAAACGTGAATATAGGTCTTGCTACTTCTCTTCGCCTTCAGACGGAATCTTTTTTGGCTTCAGAAACGGCAACAATTGTATACCCATCCCGCCCAGCCACGTCTTCAAATGTGGCCCTCGCAGTTGGCGTACCAAGACCGACGAACAGCGAGGCGAACCGCCCGCGTTAGATCCGGGGACAAGTCGCTCGAACTTGCTTCCCTGCGGTCCTGGTAGTTTTCTCGGGCTCACAGCCTGACGCCCAAGCGACGAGCGGCCCGGCCATGCGGTTCGGTGCATAGGTTCCGGTTTGTCGGCAAACCGGAAGTTGGGAACTTCGGGTCGGAGTGCTGCGCGGTGTTCGACAACAGGCGACTCGCCTGCGCTGTCCGTTGGGTCGAGTCCAGACTGTTACAGTTTCGGCGAAATGATGTTTCGTCGTACGTGATGACTGCGCTTGGTTCACTGAACGAACAAGTCTGACGACGAGCTGCGGATCTCCCACGACGGTTACGATTCGGGGTACCGTTAAGCTAATTGGCGTCGCCCGTCGCTTGACAACGCATCGGACCGGCACCATACTTTTTTCATGCAGCTCGGCCCCTAACTCCATGTTGGAGGCCCGCAATGTCCGTTGTCACGTGGTTCGTATTGCTTTTCTTCCTAACATTCTTCACGCCTTTACCCATATGGACCCTGTTGATGCTGGCACTGGTGCCATGTGTTTGGCAGATACGTCACCAATAGGCGAATCCCTGGTAATAGGTCAGACTCGACTTCGCACACCTTGCTGTCGGATTGGGGCTGGCGTGTGAAATGTGCAACGCCATGTTCATAACTTCTGGATTGCCCATGATCCCACTGGCTTCGTGACGATAAAAGTAGATAGCGGTCGGGATGAGTAACTTCCGTGTTGCCCGTGATTCATCAACTGACCACGGCTGAGTTCCCAGAAGCTGACTTGGCGATGTTGGTAAGTTTAATTCCCCGACCGTCTGCGCTCGCGGCTTTCATCACCACCCCTATTGCGCCCGGCTGTGCTGAAGGTGTTTGGGAACCTGCTGTTGCCGCCTGTGCGCTCGTATCCGTCTGGGTTGCGGCATTACCCCCTTGGGGGTTAGAAATCGGGCTGGCTGAGGCGGTAGCCGCGATCAACAGCACAAGGACTAGCGCGCACCACATGGTCTTTCTTTCTGCTCATTTGATTCTCCAATGTCAACGTTAGTGTGCTGCTTGGCCACGGACGAACTGAAAAAAGGAACTGGTACTCGAAGTTCGGCTCCCAGCGCCTACCGCGCTTTCGCGCCCATCTGAACCTCGCGGCATGGCGAGGCACCCTGTGGTCCCTCAGGCGTCGAGTTCAGTTGCGCTTCGATCTGCTGAATTCTTCCGACAATCGCCTTCATCCGTTCGCCGCTTTGACGCACCGCCTCCAGGAACTGCATGGAGTTGTGGTCCAACTGCTGCACATTGTTCCAAGTAACTGTAAAGTCCGAGGCATCGTAGGCGTTGTCGATCAGATACTGCGCGCAGTGAATGTAGAACAAGGGCTCCCAGTCTAAGTTCTTTAATGATGACAGGTCGATGATCTGCCGGATGAACCCATCGATCTGCTCCCATTCGTTCTTGTGCGTCAAGGCCCATTGTGTGTAATCGCCGAAATCCTTGATGTTCTTGACGAGCTCGAGCTTCTGCAGCTTCTCGGCGCGCTCGTAGGGAGGCAGTGGCATTGTCTTGAAATGTTTTTCCTCATAGTCGATGAATTTCTCGAATGCCGCCTTCGTCCACATGTCCCAAATGCGCCCGTTCAGGCGATTGACAGCCGCGTTCGCCTCGTCCTCCCAGACAGCGAACTGCTGTTGGTCGAGCTGTATGGTGCGATTCAGACGCACGATTGTGTTTTTCAGGCTCTCGAGTTGGGCGTGCCGCACTGCCAGTTCCCTCTGCAACTGCTGGCGCGATGGGATTACTTTTTCGATGCCTGGCGGGCACGGTGCTTCTGCCACCTCTACTTTTTTCTGGACAGAAGTTCCCACGGGTTCCGGTTTCGTCCCGCCGGGGAATGGAGTCAGATCGAACACCTGCGCCGGCGCTGCAGAAGATCCGCTAGAAGGTCCCGAAGCAGGACGGCTTGCAGCAGCAAGCTGACTTGGTGGAGGATTCGGTACCGATACCGGAACAGACGTACCTGCCGGCGCTACGCCAGGCTTTGGCGCACCATAAATCGGTTGATCGAAGCCAACCCTGGCTATTGCCGCCGCACCGTCCAGTCCCGGTGCCGCTGCCGCGGCCTGCGAAGCACCAGCAATCTGCTGCAACTGCGACATGACGGGCTTGCTGGGAGCTGCGGAAGCAGTCGACTGGCTGGCGGCTTCGTTGTTCGCAGCTTGCGCATTTGCCTTGGCTGCATCCATCAGGCGCTGCTGCTCCGCTGGCGGAAGGCTGTTGACCTGCGTGGCCAGGTCGGCTAACTGCTGCGGAGTCATGTTGCGCGCATTCGTGACCGTATCCGCAGGCGCGGCGCCATCAGCTGGCGCAGGTGGTGCGCTGGGAGCGCTCGCCACCGGCATGGAAGAGGTGTCATCCTCGCCGGTTTTCAACTGCAGCGCGCCGCCGGAGAGCGGCCCGCTGCCTGACGGCGGAGTGGGCGGGGAGAGCGGCTCTTCGAGATAATTCACGACCTGGTAGCTGTTGCTGTCGCCCAGCTTCAGCTGCAGCCCACCGCCGCTCGAAGTTCCCCCATCGTACTTCAGTTGCAGATCCGGCAGCCCGTTCAGCTTCAGGGTTGCCTGCAGTCGGTTGCAGATCGCGGCCAGGCGTTGCGCCTCCTCGATCTTGTGCTGCTTTTCAGCTTCGGCCTGCCGTTGCGCCAACTCCGCCATCATCTTCTGTTTCTGCGCGTTTGCCTGCGAGTCGTTGCTGAAGAGCAACTGGAAGAAGCTGTCGGCAAGAGTGGAAGCGATGGCGCCGCTGACCGTGCTCGAGGTGCTCATGCTGTGCTGGCTGGTCGAACCGGGGCGCGACACTCCGTTACAGGGCTGCCCCGGAATATTAACGCACTCGGGCGCTGAGACGGCTGGAACTTGTTGTGGATACGCGAAACTAAGTGGAAACGTGCTTACAACCAGAAAGAGTGCGACAAGGAAGACTTTCTGCCTGCTCACGCAAGCCCCTTTCGCTTTGGGTTTATGAAAAATTGATTGTAACTCTTTCTAGCGAAATTAGTAGCCAGAAATAGTCCAACCAGACTTTGCCTTGACAGCCGGCGAACCGGGAACACAGAATGTTTGGAGTTCCAGCTTTGATTTCATGCGCCCTGTGACTTGCCGAGTGCGTTTGGTTACGTCGCATACGCTCACGGCAAAGGAGCCCCGATGAAACGCGCTGTCCGATCTTTTGCTGCGGTTATTGCCCTCCTCTTTCTGCTGATCCCTGCCCTCGAAGCTACGGAACAGGCTAAGACCAACACAACTTCCGCGCCTTCCATGACCCTCTGGCAGGCGCGCCGTGCGGTAGTCGCGGGTCTTAGCGCTAGGGGTTATAGGCTCTTGGTAGATCCCCGGAGCTTCCGTTTCACTCTCGACGACTTTGAATTTGACGCCGTGGTCTACAAAAAGCATCAACAGCACTACAAGGTGGACTTGAGGACCCTGGAGCCGGTGTTTGCCCAGCGCAGGGGCTTAGGTTGGGGCAACGAGCACGTATTGAGGAATCAGGCAGGACGAGATATTGCTTACCCGTTAAGTGAGAAGGGGTTTTGGGAAGGTGATCCTGCCGCTGCTGCCGGGTCGCTTGCAAACGCGCTTAACTGTTTACGCGCGTTTACTGGAAAAGCCGGTGATCCCTTCCGCACATTCACACAGCAGGCCGCTCTCTGGCGGGCGCTGACCAACAAACCTCCGCTATCGGAGGAGGTTCGGGTGCGACGCATGCTGGCTGAGGACGCAGTGAGGAATAACAAACCGGAGGACGCGCTGAATTTATATGAGCTTGGGGTGCAGATTTATCCCATGTGGCCGCAGGGATGGTTCAACGCAGCTGTGGTTGCCGCCAGTCTTGGCTATTATGCTGACGCCGCCGAGCACATGCAGTCGTATCTGGAGCTGATGCCTGACGCTCCAGATGCACAATCCGCACGCGACCAGATTGCGATGTGGCAGTACAAGGCAAAGCAGCCGCAGCCGGTGCCGGGCAAGTGACTCATCATTCAAGCCGTACAAGGAGAGCGATGAAGCGAACGGGCAGGGCAATCATAACGTTGGCTGTACTCATTGTAATGTTAATCCCCATAACAGCTGTGGGCCAGTCGTCGCAGGCACCGAATCCTGCTGCCGAGTCGATGAGCTTCTGGCAGGCACGCCGCGCCATCATCGCAGCCAGTAGGTATGTCAGTGTATTTAACATTGCGCGACCGGGCGCTCCGGTTTATTCGGTTAATCCCAGCAGCCTTCTGCTTACTTTCGACCGACTCGAATTCAACGCGACCAACAAAAATGGGGAGACGAAGCACTTAGGCCTCGCTCTCAAAGACGTCGTCGAAAGACTTTCGACGGATTGCGTTGCCTATTTTTGCTGGCTAAAGAACGAGTCGGAAACGCGACGTAAAAAGCAACCCGATCTACTCCATGATGGGGATGGAAAAAGCTACGGCTTCTTATTCGGTCGGGAACCTGCTGGAAAAGTGGAGCTGTGTAAGTGGGCGCAGAACTACGACGATTGCATGCATGCCGCAGGCTGGTTTGCCAGCGCTCTCAACGGTCTTCACGCAACTGCCGTCTTGCACCCGGCGGCCGCGGGGGACTTTCATCAGCAGGCCGCTGCCTGGCGCGCGCTGGCCACCAAGCCTCCGCTGGCAGAGGGCGCGCGCGTGCGCCGGCTAGCGGCCGAAGATGCCATCAAGAGACAGAAACCAGACGAGGCGCTCAACTACTACGAACTTGGGGTGGAGGTGGACCCGATGTGGGCGCAGGGATGGTTCAACGCCGCTGTGGTTGCCGCCAGTCTTGGCTACTATGCTGACGCCGTCGAGCATATGCAGAGCTACCTGGAGTTGGTGCCGGATGCGACTGACGCGCAGTCGGCCCGCGACCAGATCGACTTGTGGCGCTACAAGGCGGGGCAACAGCAGCCGGTGCCGGGCAAATGATTCACCATTCAATCCGTATTGTGGGGGCGTCTGACCTATGAAGCAGCTTGGCAAGAAGATCACAACTCTGGCTGTTCTCGTGCTGCTGTTAGTCCCCCTAGCAGCGGCCGAACAGTCACAGGAGTCCTCACCGCGGGCGAGTGAGATGAGCTTCTGGCAGGCGCGCCGCGCTATCATCGCGGCCAGCAAGTATATGCAGGGTTCGGCGCTGCATTATATTGGCCCGGTCAATCGCGGCAGTATTCGATTTACCCCCGACAGTTTCGAGTTCGACGTGACCAGTTCCAGAGGTGCGGAACATCACAAGGTCGAATTCACAGCTGTCGAAACCGTCATCGCCAAGTGCCAGCGCGAGCAGTGCTTTCTCAGGAACGAAGCAGGCGCGCCTCTACAGAAGAACGGTGCGGGAAAGATCCTGCAGTACCTTTGGTGGAGCATGCCGGATGGGGCTAATCCGGCCCGTACGATTTGTCCGGTCGAATGTGTCCGTGCCGCGGAGTCCTTTGCCGCCGCTCTCAACCGCTTACGTGCTCTTGCGAATGACAACGGGGCGGCGCTTCGCGAGTTCCGGCAGAAAGCAGCGGCTTGGCGTGCGCTGGCCGACAAGCCTCCTCTTCCCGAAGCGGTTCGGGTGCAACGCTTGCTTGCGGAAGATGCTGTGAAGCAAAAGGAACCAGAGGAAGCGCTCAACCGCTACGAGGAAGGGCTGACGATTTGCCCCACATGGCCTCAGGGGCATTTCAATGCGGCGCTGATCTCGGCGTCGTTAGGATTCTACGACGAGGCCATCGAGCACATGCAGGCATATCTGGAACTGGTTCCCGACGCGCAAGACGCGCAATCCGCGCGCGACCAGATCGCGATCTGGCGATACAAGGCTGGCCAGCATACGGAAAGAAGGCGCAATGAACAAGCAGCGGGTCCTAATATTACTACGTTAAGTTATTGACAGTTCTTTCGTCGGGTGCTACCGTTGCGAGCATGACCGACGCCCAGGTCGAGAAGTGCGTAAGGCGCTTGCAACAGTTTCTGGCAGATCTGCTGGAACC
>JBEKBO010000121.1:0-13861 GCA_050015355.1 Candidatus Korobacteraceae bacterium
AGGAAAGGGCATTCTGCCGGTTGCCGGTGAACCCTTGGGCCAGCCCGAGAACTACGATAATGATCGCGTCTTCGCCTACATCCATGTCGTGGCGGACCCGGCGATTGAGGGCAAGTTGAAGCGCCTGGAGGGGGTTGGACATCCTGTCATACGCCATAAGCTGGAGTCTCCGCTCGATCTCGGCGCGGAATTTTATCTTTGGGAGTTTGCCACCGCGGTTGCCGGCGCGCTGCTCGGAATTGACGCCTTCGATCAACCCAACGTGCAGGAATCGAAGGACAACACGCGGCGGCTGCTGGCGCAGTTCGATAAGGACGGCGCGCTTCCCGAAAATGTGCCCGGCGTCACCCGTATTTCGCTGGCGAACGGCGTGGGCGCGGAGCAGGAAAAAGCGCTCGAAGCATTTGTCCAGCAAGTGCGCCCGCATGATTACATTTCCATCCAGCAATATCTGCCTGAGAATGCGGAAACCGATGCGCGTATCCAGCGCTTGCAGGTTGCGCTTCGCAATGCATTGCGCGTCGCCGTTACCACCGGCTACGGGCCGCGATTTCTGCACTCGACGGGGCAGTTCCACAAGGGCGGGCTGGCCACGGGAGTCTTTCTGCAAATCACCGCCACCCACCCCAACAAGCCAACAGCGGGCTTGTCGGGGACCCCGGCCGTTGAAGCGGGCGAGTTGCCGATTCCGGGCGAAAAAGCCGGCTTCGCGGTGTTGGCCGATGCTCAGGCGCTGGGCGATCTGCTGTCGCTGGCGCAGCACAAGCGCCGCGTTCTAGCCGTACGGCTCGGCGCCAACGTGCTTAACGACCTCGACACGCTGGCCCGCAATCTGCAACGGTTGGTTGAGGCCAAGGCTGTTTCGATCTGACGGTTAGTGAATGCCAAGATCGTTTCACAACTCGGTTTTGAAGGGGCGCGGCTTTAGCCGCCGTTCCTGAACGCATATTATCCGGCTTTAGCCGCTGAGGGACCGCCGTTAAGGCTGTTTCAATCTGAAGAGAGGTAAGCGACCGTGAGTGATTTCGGAGTGATCGGACTTGGCGTAATGGGGCAGAACCTTGCTCTCAACATTGAAGAGCACGGCTTCAGCGTCGCCGTCTGGAACCTGGAGACGGAATGGACCCAGCGCTTCGTGCAGCAGAATGCCGGCAAGAAGTTCACTGGTGCAAAGTCGCTCGATGAGTTCGTCAAGGGGCTTCGCACGCCGCGCCGCATTCTGATGATGATCAAGGCTGGCGAACCGGTGGACAGCATGATCGCGCAGCTTTCGCCGCTGCTGCAAGCGGGCGACATTCTGATCGACGGTGGAAACTCCTGGTTCAAGGACACGCAACGCCGTGAAAAGGAAATGCGCGCCAACCGGCTGCGCTTTTTCGGCATGGGCGTTTCCGGCGGCGAAGAAGGTGCGCGCCACGGACCCTCCCTCATGCCGGGCGGCGAATTGGAAGCCTACCGCGAGCTTGAGCCCGTGCTCACCGCCATCGCGGCCAGGAGCGATTCCGGTCCATGCGTCACGCACGTTGGCCCCGACGGCGCCGGTCACTTCGTCAAGATGGTTCACAACGGCATCGAGTACGGCGACATGCAACTCATCGCCGAGGCTTACGACTTGCTGCATCGTGCGCTCGGCTTCAACGCCGACGAACTTGCCCGCATCTTCGACGACTGGAACCGGACTTCGCTGAAGTCATATCTCATCGAGATCACTTCGCAGATCTTCGCCGTCAAAGATCCGCGCACGGGCAAGCCGCTGGTCGATGTGGTGCTGGACAAGGCGGGGCAAAAGGGCACCGGCAAGTGGACTGCCGAGATGGCGCTCGATCTCATCGTCCCGGCGGGAACGATTGCCGCCGCCATCGAGGCGCGCGTGCTCTCCAGCATGAAAGACCAGCGCGTGGCCGCAGCACGCGTCCTGGCCGGCCCGCAGGCGCGCTTCGACGGAGATCGCCAGCAGGCTGTCGCTGCCATTCGCGACGCGCTTTATGCCTCCAAAGTGTGTTCGTATGCGCAAGGCATGAACCTGATTCAGGCGGGCTCCGAGGCTTACAACTGGAAGATCAATCTGCGGGAGATGGCCCGCATTTGGAAGGCCGGCTGCATCATCCGCGCCGAGTTCCTGAACGAAATCATGCAGGCCTACGAGCGCGACCCGCGGTTGGCGAACCTGTTGCTCGACGCCGAATTCCGCACCAGGATACAGCAGGCGCAGCAGAACTGGCGATGGACTCTGCGCCTTGCCATCGAGCACGGAATACCGGTCCCCTCCATGACTGCCTCTTTGGGATACTACGACAGCTATCGCACCGCGCGGCTGCCGCAGAATCTCACGCAGGCGCAGCGCGACTACTTCGGAGCGCACACGTACCAGCGCGCCGATCGTCCCGAGGAGGGTTTTGTGCACAGCGATTGGCAGAGGCTTGCCGTCCCCGCCGCCGATTAGTCCGAAGGCGTGGAACGTCGCGGCAGGGTGTCGTCGGGTGCCCCAGGTTCCGCGCCGCCGTGTACTCCTCTGAGACACGCCGCGCGGTTTGGTCAAGCTGCGACATTCGTAGCAAACGGCTCATTTGGCTGTCCGGCGCTAACCTGGGGTAGTTGTGCGGGGTGATTGCGGGTCGGCTACGGGATGTACAAACTGGATTTGCGGAGTGCAAGCGATTTTGCGGCGCTGGAATCGATTGCAGAAATGGTGTCAGGTAGGGCGCGCGGCAGGAATGGTTTTGGGTAGGGCGCGGCTTTAGCCGCGCCATCCAGAGCCGAATGTCGCGGGCTTTAGCCCCTGAGGAAATTGCCGGTTCTTACAAAAACGCATTTATGCAACCAGTTCTGGTCGAGATATATGAGCAGCGTTGAAATCACGATTGATCACGTTTCTGAGCCGGCTAATACGGAGGCCGTGGAGTCCTGCATTATTGTCATCTTTGGTGCAACCGGCGATCTCAGCCGTCGAAAGCTGGTTCCCGCGCTTTTCGACCTCGTGACCGATGGTCTGCTGACTGCCGACTTTGAAGTGATTGGCGTAGGGCGCTCCCCGTTGAGCGATGAGAAGTTCCGCGACATGCTGCGCGACGGCACGGAGCGATCGAAGGATTCGCATCACTTCACGCCAGACCGTTGGCAGGAATTTGCGCAACGTCTCCACTATCTCGCGGGTGCGATGGAAGGCCCGGAGTTTTACAACACGCTTCGCGCGAAGATCAACAAATTGGGCGCCGAAGGGGCCAAGCCAAACATCCTGTTCTATCTTTCGGTGCCCCCATCCGCCGTGACCGATATTATTCGTCACCTTGGCAACAGCGGCCTCTCCCACGCTGCCAAGGGGTGGACGCGCATCATCGTTGAAAAGCCGTTCGGACGCGATCTCGCCTCGGCGCGCGCGCTCAATCAGACCGTGGTGAGCGCCTTCGACGAGCAGCAGGTGTTCAGGATCGACCATTATCTCGGCAAGCAGACGGTGCAGAACATCCTGGTGTTCCGCTTCGCCAATTCGATGTTCGAGCCCATCTGGCATCGCAACTACGTCGAGTTCGTCGAGATCACCGGGGCGGAAACGCTCGGGGTGGGAACACGCGCTGGATTTTACGAGGAGGCCGGAGCCCTGCGCGACATGGTCGCCAACCACATGCTCCAGCTTCTCACCCTCACCGCGATGGAGCCTCCCGTGGCGTTCGACGCCGTGAACGTGCGCGAGCAGAAGGTACAGACCTTGCGTGCCATGTCGCCCATGGGTCCGGAAGAGGTGGCGCGCCGGACCGTGCGCGCGCAGTACCAGGCGGGCAAGATCGGCAGCTCCGAGGTGCCGGCATACCGCCAGGAGTCCGGCATCTCACCCGAGTCGCGTACCGAGACCTTCGCAGCCGTCGAGTTTCGTATCGAGAACTGGCGTTGGGCGGGTGTGCCCTTTTTTGTTCGCACCGGCAAGCGGCTGGCTCGTTCGCTGACCGAAATTGCGGTGCATCTGAAGCCTACGCCGCAGGCGCTGTTCGCGGGCACGGCCAAGCATGGCATCCAACCCAACGTGATTATGCTTCGAATTCAACCGGACGAAGGCATCTCGATCGAGTTCGAGACCAAGGTGCCGGGGACTTCCATGCAGACCTCCACCGTGCACATGGACTTCTGTTACGAGCGCGAGTTCAACGTGCCCGCGCCGGTGGCTTACGAAACACTGTTGCTGGATGCCATACGCGGAGACGCGACTCTGTTCACGCGTCACGATGAAGTCGAAGCCGAATGGCGGCTGATTACGCCCATTCTCGATGCGTGGGCGAACAATGCCACGGAGTTGCAGTTTTATCCGGCGGGCAGCGAAGGTCCGGCTGCCGCCGGTGATTTGCTCCGGCGCAGTGGCCATAGCTGGCGCCTGCTGGCGAGCAAGTACCGTAGTTCGTGCGCAAGCCTATCAAGCCTATGACGACGCTCGTGGTCTCGGATCTCGATGGAACGCTGCTCACTCCGGAGAAGCAGATCACCGCTCTCTCCAAGCAAGCCGTAGCCGATGTTCTTGCCGCCGGCATTCGTTTCACGGCCATCAGCAGCCGTCCTCCGCGCGGCATGCGGTGGATTATCGAGGAGCTGAATCTTCGTGAGCCCTTCGCCGCTTTCAACGGAGCCGCTATCGTTTCTCCGGATTGGGAGCTGCTGTTCGCAAGTTACATTGAGCCGCGGATCGCCCGCCACGTAATCGCGGCCGCCATCGAGGCCGGAGCCTCTCCTTGGGTCTACACCGATGACGACTGGTTCGTGCTGCCGGCCCGGTCCGCCCACGTGGAGCGCGAGTCGAATACGGTGCGCTTCCGGCCAACGCCCGTGGAGAGTTTCGAGCCTCTGCTCGACCGCGTCATCAAGGTGCAGGCGGTCAGCGATGATCCCGCGGTGATCGCGCGCTGCGAAGCCCTGATTCATGCCAGGGCGCAGGGCAAGGTTTCGGCCACCCGTTCGCAAACCTACTATTACGATGTCACCCCTCCGGGCGGCGACAAGGGTTCGGGCGTCGCGCGCCTTTGCACGCAATTGCGGATTCCGCTCGCCGGGACAACCACCATTGGCGACATGGAAAACGACATCCCCATGCTCATCCGGGCGGGCTTTTCGATTGCGATGGGACAGGCCTCAACCGAAGTGAAGTCGGCAGCCAAAGCGGTCACCGGCAGCAATGCCGAAGAGGGCTTCGCAAGAACAATGTACCGGTTTGTGCTCGGCCGTGAGCTGCCCGTCCAAGCGGCGCCGGCCAAATCGGCGTGAGTTTCCGGACGGCCGCCAGTGAGGGATTCCGATGGTAATGCGGCATGTTAAGGTTTATCCCGACAAAGATTCTTTGGTCGCCGGCACGGCGGAGTGGATTTTGTCCGCCTGCGGTGAGGCGATCGCCGGCCGCGGTGTTTGCAGCATTGCGCTTTCCGGTGGATCGACTCCGCGTGCGCTCTTTCGCCTGCTGGCAGGCGATCCGTGGCGCAAGCGTTTCGACTGGGGCCGCATCGAGTTGTTCCAGGTGGACGAACGGGCAGTCCCGATTGACCATCCGGACAGCAATTTCGGCATGATCGAACGCGAACTGCTTCGCTCCATCCAGCTTCCCGAGAACAATGTACACCGCATGCATGCCGAGCTGGGCGCGCAAGCCGCGGCTGAAGAATACGAGTCGCAACTACGAAAACGTTTTGTCACCGCGGGCGTTCCGCAGTTCGACGTTTTGCTCCTGGGGATGGGCGAGGACGGACACACCGCCTCCTTGTTTCCAGGCACCGAGGCTTTGCACGAAACCAGCCGCCTGGTGCTCGGCTACACCGTGGAACAGCTCAAGGCGCCCCGAATCACGCTCACTTTCCCGGTCATCAACAACGCTCGCAAGGTGCTGTTTCTCGTCTCTGGCGAGAGGAAGGCCGCAATTCTGCGCGAACTCTTCCAGGGCGAGAATCCCGAACTGCGCTACCCGGCCGCCATGGTCGAACCGGAAAACGGGCTGCTCTACTGGCACCTCGACAGCGAGGCGGCGTCCTTGATTCATGTCGCCGTCAGCGAGTGATGGAGCGATGGACAGGCGCGGGCATGAAATCCGATGGCTGCTTGCCTCCCGAGTGCACTCGATAGCATCACATCTTCGAGCGGCTCCGGAGTAGCTGTAACCCGGAGCCAAGCCTCATTAACATCACCACAGGAGTCAGTCATGGCCACAAATCGCAAAGTCATCGATTGCCGTTGGTTCCCCAGCGAAAATGCTTGCGACGTCGCTATCTCGGGAAGCGAAGACGAGGTGCTGAATATTGCCGTGCAGCATGCCGTCCAATCCCACGGGCACCAGGACACGCCCGAACTTCGTCAGCAGTTGCGCTCCATGCTGCGTGACGAAGGGTCTAAAGCCGCGTAGTGCAAAACCGGTGTGCTTCACATGGTGAGCGTGCAAGCTGTCTCGCAACTCGGGTTTGAAGGGAGCGCGCTTTTAGCCAGAAATAGTTTCTTGAAGGGGCGCGGCTTTAGCGCCGTTCAGGGCCAACTAAAATGTGGGCTTTAGCCCCTGAGGAGATTCTCGTTTCCTCTAACATCAATTTGTTAAACAGCTCGTGGATAACCTTTCCGTACCGACGGAGTGAACCGATGGAGAATCCGCTAAAGCTGAAGAGAATCCATCACGTCGAGTTCTATGTCGGCAACGCCAAGCAGGCGTCTTTCTACTATCGCAACGCATTCGGCTTTTCGCAGGTGGCCTACAGCGGGCTCGAGACCGGCAACCGGCAGTCTACTTCCTATTTGTTGCGCCAGGGCAAGGCCGACATCCTGTTGAGCACGCCCCTGAACCCGAACAGCCCTGCCAGCGAGCATCTTCGCCGCCACGGTGATGGCGTGCGCGATATTTCCCTGCACGTCGAAGACGCCGACCTGGCGTTTGAGGAAGCGGTCAAGCGCGGCGCCAAGGCCGAGGAACAGCCGCACGACCTCGCCGACGAGCATGGAAAAATTCGCCGCGCCGCCGTCCAGACCTACGGCGACACGATTCACTCGCTGATCTCGTACAAGGGCTACTCGGGACCGTTTCTGCCCGGGTTCGTCAGCTCAAACCTTCCGGGCGACGATGCGGGAATTCTGCGCATTGACCACATGGTCGGCAATGTTGAACTGGGCAGGATGAATCACTGGGCCGAGTACTACAGCCGCGTCTTCGGATTTCACCGCTTCGTCAGCTTCGATGACAAGGATATCTCGACCGAGTACAGCGCCTTGATGTCGATTGTCATGTCCGACGATTCCTACTCCGTCAAGTTTCCCATTAACGAGCCGGCGGCCGGCAAGCGCAAAAGCCAGATCGACGAGTACCTGGAAGCTTACTGCGGAGCGGGCGTGCAGCACATTGCGCTGCAAACCAAGGACGTGATCCGGACCGTCGCCAGATTACGCGGCCAGGGGGTGGAGTTCCTGCGCGTTCCGGATGCCTATTACGACGCGCTGCCGTCGCGTGTCGGCCAGATACCGGAAGATCTCGATGCCATCCGCGATCTCGGGATACTTGTCGATTGCGATCAGGAGGGTTACCTGCTTCAGATCTTTACCAAACCAGTGCAGGATCGTCCGACACTGTTTTACGAGATCATCCAACGAAAAGGAAGCCGGGGGTTCGGCAAAGGCAACTTCAAGGCGCTGTTCGAAGCCATCGAAGCCGAACAGGCCCGCCGGGGCAATCTGTAGTCGCAATTCCCGAGAGGATGTCATGGCGACCGGAGCGAAGTGGAGTGGAGCCACCCTTTGTTTTCGGTAGTAGAAACCAAAGATGGCCGGGTGCCCCAGGTTCCGCGCCGTGCTGTTCGGCGCTAACCTGGGGTAGTTCCTTCGAGTGGGCTGGCAGGGACGGCCCCCTGAGGAGATTTGCCGTTTCATCTAACATTTAACATTGGTTTCTGGAACTGAACGAAGAACGAGATGGCGACTACCAAGCCAAGCACCATGCCTGAACAGCTCCGATATCACAGCGGATTCGGAAACGAATTCGCCAGCGAAGCCGTCGCCGGCGCCTTGCCCTCGGGGCAGAATGCGCCGCAGCGCGCTCCTTTGGGACTCTATGCCGAGCAGTTGAGCGGAACCCCGTTTACCGCTCCACGCGCCGCCAATCGCCGCAGTTGGCTTTACCGCATACGTCCCTCGGTCATGCATAAGCCCTACCGCGAAATTTCCCACGGGCTGCTGCGCACTGCGCCGTTCAACGAAGTTGTAACTTCGCCGAACCAGTTGCGCTGGGACCCGATTCCCTTCCCCGCCGGAGAGACGGATTTTGTCGACGGCCTCGTCACCATCGCGGGAAACGGCGATGCCGCCGCGCACAGCGGAATTGCAATTCACGTCTACGTGGCGAACCAGTCCATGCGCAATCGCTGCTTCTACAGCGCCGACGGAGAACTGCTCATCGTTCCGCAGCTCGGAAGCCTGCTGTTTCAAACTGAATTCGGCAACATGGAAGTCGCGCCTGGCGAGATTTGCGTCATCCAGCGCGGCATAAAGTTCCGCGTGGAGCTGCTGGAGACACCGGCGCGAGGTTACATCTGCGAGAACTATGGAGCGCTGTTGCGGCTCCCCGACCTTGGTCCGATCGGCGCCAATGGGCTGGCGAATGCGCGCGATTTTCAGACGCCAGGCGCGGCCTACGAAGATCGCGATGAAGATTACCGGGTCGTGGCCAAGTTTCTCGGCGAGCTATGGGAGGCCGAGTACAATCATTTGCCTTTCGACGTCGTTGCCTGGCACGGAAATTACGCGCCTTACAAGTATGATCTGGCAAACTTCAACTGCATCAACTCCGTGAGCTTCGATCATCCTGATCCGTCGATTTACACGGTACTGACCTCGCCTTCTGAAATTCCCGGGACGGCAAATTTCGACTTCGCCATCTTTCCGCCGCGCTGGCTGGTCGCCGAGCATACCTTCCGTCCGCCGTGGTTCCACCGCAACTTCATGAACGAGTTCATGGGCCTCATCCATGGCGAATACGACGCCAAGGCCGAGGGCTTTTTGCCGGGCGGAGCCAGCCTGCATAACTGCATGGCGGGTCACGGGCCCGACGCGGCCACCTACGAACGCGCCAGCGCCGCCGAGTTGAAGCCGCAGTTCCTGGGAGACACGCTGGCCTTTATGTTCGAAGCGCGCTTCGTCTGCCGGCCCACCAAGTACGCGATGGAGACGGCGCAATTGCAGCATGAGTACTACCGCTGCTGGCAGGATTTGAAAAAGCACTTCCAACCGCCTCGCTAAGCGGTGTCGGGTGCCCCACGTTCCGCCCCGCGTCGGGGTCCCCGACGAGGCTCGGGACGGGTGGCCCATTCAAGCCATTCGTTGGCTTGAGTGGGGTAGTTTCTTTACGTCGGACTAGAATGATGTCCCCAAATTCACGCGCTCAATGTATGGGTGTCATTCTGAGCGAGCCGGGGTCCCCGGCGACGGCCTCTTTTGCCGTTGCTGGGGTGGAGGAGCGAAGAATCCCAGCACAGTGTGGGGCTAAGATGCAGCCCAAGGATTTCATCGAAAGCCCCGCGCGGCGCGGGGTAGGACGGTTTCCTGGGATGCTTCGCTCCGCTCAGCATGACAGCACAGAATCTGTTCTACTGTGCTCAGCATGACACTCCAACGAGGAAGTCACTCTTATGACTCCCGCCATCAACGAAACGCATGACCCCGCAATGCGGTCGTGGGTCGAAAGCGCCAATCAGGCGGGATGCGACTTCCCTGTTCAGAACCTGCCCTTCGGAGTTTTCCGCCCGACTCGGGGCGGCGAGGCGCGCGTCGGCGTTGCCATCGGCAATCAAGTGTTCGATGTAAGCGCCGCCGCCGAGCGCGGTCTGTTTTCCCCCGACGATGAGGCATGCGAGGCCGCAAGCGCCTGCAACGCGGGAGCGTTGAATCGGCTCATGGCCCTCGAAGGCAGGTACTGGTCGGCGCTGCGCAAGCGAATCTTCCAACTGCTCCGGCACGATGCTTCCGCCGGGGCCCCCGACAAGCCCGCTGTTGGCTTGTTGGGGTTGGCCGGACTGCGCGAACGCGTGCCGCTGCTCCCCATGGCTGAAGTGGAAATGCTTTTGCCTGCCCAGATGGGCGACTACACCGATTTCTACGCTTCGCTTTATCACGCCGAAAAAGTTGGCAGCATGTTCCGGCCCGACAATCCGCTGCTGCCCAATTACAAATGGCTGCCGGTCGGATATCACGGACGCGCTTCGTCGTTGCTGCCCAGCGGCACTCCAGTTCGCAGGCCACGAGGCCAAGTGCGAAGCGATCCAAACGCCCCTCCCGTCTTCGCCCCCACCCAACGGCTCGACTACGAAATTGAGGCGGGCTTTTTTGTCGGCCCGGGGAACAATCTCGGAGAGCCGCTTCCGATCGCCGAGGCCGAGCGGCACATCTTTGGCATGTGCCTGGTGAACGACTGGTCGGCACGCGATGTGCAAAGCTGGGAGTACCAGCCGCTCGGTCCATTCCTGTCCAAGAGCTTTGCGACCACGATCTCTCCCTGGGTGGTGACGCTCGAAGCGCTTGCGCATTATCGGACATTGGCGTTCGTTCGCGAACCTGCAAATTCGTGCCTTTTACCGCATCTTTTCGACCCTGGGGACCAGCAATACGGCGGCCTCGAATTGACCGTGGAGGCATGGCTCAACTCGAACAAAATGCGGGAGTTAGGCATCGGCCCGATGCGCCTGAGCCGCGCCAGCATGGTCGACATGTATTGGACCATGGCGCAGATGCTCACCCACCATGCCAGCAACGGATGCAACCTTCGTCCCGGCGATCTGTTGGCCAGCGGCACGATCTCCGGGCCGTCCAAAGATGCGCGCGGATGCCTGTTGGAACTGACGTCGGGCGGGAAGGAACCAATCACCCTGCCCAGCGGCGAGCAGCGCAGCTTTCTGGAGGATGGAGACGAAGTCATCTTGCGTGGATATTGCGAACGCAAAGGCGCAGCGAGGATCGGCTTTGGAGAGTGCAGAGGAGTAGTGTTGCCGGCCAAATAAGCGTTCGCCTCCGTTGCACTATCGGCGCAGCAGGGTCTCCGCGGTGAACGCGGCATGAGGATTTACGCCTCCGGAGGGCGGCATCTTACGCCATAAGTTCCCGGGCGTTTGGAATACTTAACCCCATTCGAGTTATTATTTAAGGTTCTTGAATCAATCAGGGGAATCTCCGAGTGAACAACAGAGAAAACACTGAGGCGCTTGGTTTGGAAGTTCTGGAAACCAGGGAGTGGCTGGACTCTCTTGATTACATACTCGAGCACTATGGGCCCGAGCGCGCCGGCCGCCTCCTGCAACAACTCGAACTGCATACCGCCCGGAGCGGCTATCGAATGCCGTTCTCGGCGACGACCCCCTACCAGAATACGATTCCGGCGGAGAAGCAGCCACCGTTTCCAGGGAGCCAGGAAGTTGAGCGGCAAATCAAAAGTCTGGTGCGCTGGAATGCCCTTGCCATGGTGATGCGCGCCAACAAGGTGGAGGAGGGTATAGGCGGTCACATTTCCACCTACGCCTCGGCAGCCACCCTCTATGAAGTCGGGTTCAATCATTGTTTCCACGCACGCACGCCGGACGGAGACCGGGATCTGATCTACTTCCAGGGACATGCCTCGCCCGGCATCTACGCGCGCGCGTTTCTGGAGGGCCGCATCTCGCGCGATCAACTGGAAAATTTCCGCCGCGAGTCGAAGGGCGGGCTAACTTCGTACCCCCACCCGTGGCTGATGCCGCATTTCTGGGAATTTCCTACCGTATCGATGGGCTTGGGGCCAATCCAGGCGATTTACCAGGCGCGGTTCAACCGCTACCTCGAAAACCGCGGCTTGAAGGAATCGAAGGAAGGCACGATATGGGCCTTCCTTGGAGACGGCGAAACCGACGAACCCGAAACCCTGGGTGCCATTGCCTTGGCGGCCCGCGAAAAGCTCGACAACCTGATCTTCGTCATCAATTGCAATCTGCAGCGCCTGGACGGCCCGGTGCGCGGCAACGGAAAAATCATTCAAGAGCTGGAGGCCGACTTCCGCGGTACTGGCTGGAACGTCATCAAGGTCATTTGGGGCAGCGATTGGGACCCGTTGATCGCCAAGGATCGCGATGGCCTGCTGGTAAAGCGCATGGGCGAGGTTACGGATGGGCAGTTTCAGAAGTACTTCGTCTCCAGTGGCGCATACTTCCGGCAGAACTTCTTCGGCACCGATCCGCGTCTGCTCAAAATGGTGGAGCACCTGAGCGATGAGCAACTGGCCAAGATGCGCCTGGGAGGTCACGATCCGATCAAGGTTTATACCGCATATAAGGCCGCGCTGGAGCACCGTGGATCGCCGACGGTGATTTTGGCCAAGACCATCAAAGGCTACGGCTTGGGCGAAAGTGGCGAAGGCAGAAATATCACTCACCAGCAGAAGAAGATCAACGATGAAGAGTTGATGCGGTTCCGCTCGCGCTTTGGCATTCCTATTCCGGATGAGCAACTGCACGATGCGCCGTTCTACTGTCCCCCGCCGGACAGCCCCGAGATCACGTACCTGCAGGAGAAGCGGAAGGCGCTGGGCGGCTATCTTCCCGAGCGCAAAGTGCGCGCCCCGAAGCTCGCGCCGATCAAGGAGGAGCTGTTCGAGGAGTTCTACAAGGGAACCGCAGGCCGCAAGGTTTCAACCACGATGGTGATCGTGCGCATGATCGCCAAAATGGTTCGCGACCACGACTTCGGCAAACTGATTGTGCCTATCGTTCCGGATGAGGCGCGAACCTTCGGCATGGAAGCATTGTTCCGGCAAATCGGAATCTACTCCAGCGTGGGCCAGTTGTATGAGCCGGTGGATATGGACACACTGCTCTATTACAAGGAAGCTAAAGACGGACAGATCCTGGAGGAAGGAATTACTGAAGCCGGCTCGATGTCGTCCTTTATCGCCGCCGGAACATCGTATGCCAACCACGGAATTAACACGATTCCGTTCTTTATTTTCTATTCGATGTTCGGATTGCAGCGCGTCGGCGACCTGGTGTGGGCCGCGGGCGACCAGCGCACGCACGGCTTCGTCGTAGGCGGAACTGCCGGACGCACGACGCTGGCTGGCGAAGGGCTGCAACATCAGGACGGCAACAGCCAACTGCTGGCGTATCCGGTGCCCAACCTGGTGGCCTACGACCCGGCGTTTGCCTACGAACTGGCGATCATCATCCAGGACGGCATTCGCCGGATGTACGTCGAGCAGGAAGACATCTTCTACTACATCACGGTAATGAACGAGCCCTGGGAGCAGCCAGAGATGCCGGAAGGCGTGCGCGACGGCATTCTGAAGGGGATGTATCTGTATAGGAAATCCGCGAAGAAGGATGCCAAAATGCGCGCCCAGCTTATGGGCAGCGGCGCCATTCTGCTCGAAGTGCTGAAGGCGCAGGAGATTCTGGACGCCAAGTTCGGTGTTGCCGCCGATGTGTGGAGCGTGACCAGCTACAAGCAACTCTACATGGACGGCAATGCTTGCGCCCGTTGGAACATGCTGCACCCCGGCGAGGCACCGCGCGTGCCTTACATTACGCAGATGACGAAGGACGCTCCCGGCGTTTTCGTGGCCGCCTCCGATTACGTGAAGACGCTGCCGGAGTCGGTTTCACAGTGGCTGCCGCGGCCGCTGGTCGCGCTCGGCACGGACGGCTTTGGCCGCAGCGAGGGCCGCGCTGCGCTGCGCGACTTTTTTGAAGTCGACGCCAAGCATATCGTTTTGGCCACGCTTACGGGGCTGCTGCGCGAGGGTCAGATCACGGCCGATTGCGTGCGAACGGCGGTCAAGGAACTCGGTATCGATCCTGAGAAGCCAAATCCAGCGGTTTCGTAGAGAAAGGACTGATCGTGGCGATCGAAT
>JBEKBO010000122.1:0-13851 GCA_050015355.1 Candidatus Korobacteraceae bacterium
ATCCCCAACTCGCGTTTCCCCCGGTCATAGCCGATCGCAGCAATGCTCGTCGAATCCACCGCCACACACTTCATCATGCCAGTCTAACTGCGACAGAGTTTATGAGACCACTTCTAGGCTCTTGGAGATTTGAACCCGTCGGAAAGAAAGTTAATGAAGGAAACCACTCTTTCGCGGAACCGCTCTAAACAAAACGCCCGAAGCCAGTACTGGCCGCTACTGGCTTCGGGAGGATTACCATCAATATTCCCAAAAGATGTTCTGGATTTCTTTGGGATCGCTGGTTTTCGTCAGAGCCAGCATCAGCAGCACGCGGGCCTTTTGGGGATTGAGGTTGTCCGACACCACGAAATTATCCTTGTCGTCATCCACCTCCCCATTCCGGGCCACGATTCCATTGCCTACGCGCGAGCTCCTAACAATCACCAAGCCCTGCTTCTGCGCGTCAATCAGTCCCTCTTCCACCTCGTGATAGAGGTTGCCATCGCCTACGCCGGCATGGACAATGCCCTTCACTCCAGCCTTGACGGCGGCATCGACATATACTCTGCTGGCATTCGCATACCCGTAGAAAATGTCAACACGTGGCAGTTGTGTCAGCCCGCTCACATCGAACGGCGTTTGCGTGCCGTGTTTACGGGTGGAGAGCTTGTAGAAATTGGCCTTACCTCCTTGTACATATCCCAGCGCACCTAGCTCAACAGACTTGAAGGTGTCGGTCTTGAACGTGTTTGTCTTGGTGACGTCTCGCCCGGCAAAGATCATGTCGTTCATAACCACCAGCACACCCTTGCCGCGAGCTTCTTTGCTGCCGGCAACGATCATGGCGTTGTAGAGATTCAACGGACCGTCCGCGCTCATGGCCGTTGCCGGCCGCATCGATCCCACCAGAACGACAGGCTTGTCGCTTTTCACGACGAGACTCAGAAAATACGCCGTCTCCTCCATCGTGTCGGTTCCGTGCGTGATCACGATGCCGTCCACGTCGTTGGTAGCCAGGAGCTGGTTGATCCGTTTAGCAAGTTTCAGCCAGATCTCATTGTTCATATCCTGGCTGCCGATTTGGGAAATCTGCTCGCCGCTGACGTTAGCGATCTTTTTCAACTCCGGAACATTGTTGATCAAGGTATCCACGGGAAAAACTGCGGACTTGTAGCTGACGGTTTCGGTGTTGACGGCAGCCGCCCCGGCAATGGTGCCTCCGGTTGCGAGGATCTTTATATTCGGGAGATTGTCGGCGGCCCACGCCATTTGAGCGAAAAGTACAACGAGCAAAGCCAGGCCCTGCATCCGCCAATTCTGCTTGCGCATACTAACTCCTCCTTCGCGCCCTTGGAGCGCCTATGATTATGAGGTATAAATCGGAATTTCCTTTTTGACCTCGATAACAGCACCATTGTACGTCCAGCTCGCCTGTTTGCGACATTGTGAAACGATTTCTCATCGGAGCACTCCCGGCGGTCTTCCATCCGCGCCGGCACGGCCACAATCGCTTCATTGTGCGCCTTGTTTTTGCAACACTCCGTCTCGCCCAGCCTTCTGGTAAGACCGATTTCCGATGCAGACTCGACCACCCTATGTCTCGATCCCGTCGGCACCGGTACGGGATGCCGGTGGCCTCACTGTACGTCTAACTTGAGGATTCAGCGCAGAAGCCCCTGCCGCATCCAGACCAACTTTCGCCGTCCTCTCGGAAGCGAAGACGAGGTTCTGGTCGGATGGTCGGCAATTCGGAACTGACCCAACTCAAGACGGTCGCACAGAGTCGAATCCTGTTCTGTTGCTGACATAGTGCTGACACGAAGCCAGGAATAGATTCTGGAGAGTGGTGCTTGATTGGTTGTAAGTGGCTTATTTATGATGAATTAAAGATGGCGCGCCCTGAGAGATTCGAACTCCCGACCTACTGATTCGTAGTCAGTCGCTCTATCCAGCTGAGCTAAGGGCGCGCGAAGAATGATAGATTTCTGCGTCGCCAAGTGGGGTGTGGTCTGTACGATTCCACTCTCGACACCGCTGATCTTGATTGTAGCGAGCGTGCCTTCGTTCTGTCCAGTCGCTGTTCCGTGTCTGTTAGCCACAACTGGAAAACTTCGCGTGCCTGCTGCGGAGTCATTGCGGGCTTATCCTCACGGGACCTGTTTTCCCGCAGCCTGCCTGAAGCTATCGCCGCCCTGAGAACCGCCAGCCTTTCGCCGCGTTACAGGATATAGCGCGACAAGTCCTGGTCCTTGACGATATCGCTGAGCATTTTGCGCACATAATCGGCGTCTATCTTTATATCCTTCTCTTTCAGGTCGGGCGCGCTAAAGCTGATTTCGTCCAACACGCGCTCCATGATTGTGTGCAGGCGGCGCGCCCCGATATTTTCCGTGCCTTCGTTGACGCGTGCGGCAAAGTTCGCGATTTCGCCCAGCGAGTCAGGGGTAAACTCCAACTTGATTCCTTCGGTTTCCAACAGCGCCATATACTGCTTCACCAGCGACGACTTCGGTTCGGTGAGGATCTTGACGAAGTCCTCGACCGTAAGCGTTTTCAACTCGACACGGATCGGAAAGCGGCCCTGCAGCTCGGGGATCAGGTCGCTCGGCTTGGAAACGTGGAAGGCGCCGGCGGCAATGAACAGGATGTGGTCGGTGCGCACCATTCCGTAACGGGTATTGACGGTTGTGCCTTCCACGATCGGCAGAATGTCGCGCTGTACTCCTTCGCGCGAAACGTCAGGCCCGCCGTGTCCGCTTTCGCGACCGGCGATTTTGTCGATTTCGTCCAGAAAGATGATGCCGGAGTTCTCGACCCGCTCGACCGCCGTGCGCGTCACCTGGTCCATGTCGATCAACCGCTGCTCTTCTTCCTGGATCAAATACTCAAAGGCTTCGCTCACCTTCATCTTCCGCTTTTTGGTGCGCTGGCCGAAGATGTTGGGAAGCATGTCCTTGAGATTGACATCCATCTCCTCCACGCCCTGGTTGGAGATGATTTCGAAAGCCGGCATGCTCTTTTCGCGCACGTCCAACTCCACCAGGCGCTCATCGAGTTTGCCCTCACGCAGTTGCTGACGCAATTTTTCGCGCGTGCGGGAGTTGGATTCGCTTGGCGCCGGCAGAGTGCCAAAGCCGATTGCGCCTTCGCCGGTGGGCGGCAAAACCGTCGGGGTGGATGGCAAGAGCAGGTCCAGCAGCCGTTCTTCGGCGTTGATCTCCGCTTTGTCGGCCACGTCCTCAAGCTTTTCTTCGCGCACCATATCGATGGCGATCTCGATCAGGTCGCGAATCATCGACTCGACATCACGCCCGACATAGCCGACTTCGGTGAATTTCGACGCTTCGACCTTCAAGAAGGGAGAACTTGCCAGCTTCGCCAGCCGCCGCGCGATTTCCGTTTTTCCTACGCCGGTCGGGCCGATCATGATGATGTTTTTCGGCATCACTTCTTCGGCCATTTCCGGCGGAAGTTTCTGCCGGCGCATGCGGTTTCGCAAGGCAATAGCCACGGCGCGCTTGGCCTCATGCTGCCCGACAACGTACTTGTCCAGTTCGGAAACAATTTCCCGCGGAGTAAGTTCGTCAAGCGCCAACTGCTCTTCTTCGAAGGTGGATGGAAGATATATAGCCACAGATTAACTCCACACTAATACTGGATCACGATCGTTGGACGGAATTTCAGCCCCTGGCAAGCGAAAGCCTCGCTTGCAACCGGCCAGTCGCCGGCGGCCTACAGCTCCTCAATGGAGATGTAATCGTTGGTATAGATGCACGTCCTGGCCGCAATTTTCATCGCCTCTTCGGCTATTTCGCGCGCTGGCATCTGGGTATGGTTCATGAGCGCATGGGCAGCCGCCGTCGCGTAAGGTCCACCGCTGCCGATGGCGGCAATTCCGTCATCGGGTTCGATCACGTCTCCCTGGCCGCTCAGCAGGTACGTCTGCTCCTGATTCGCCACCAGCAGCAACGCTTCCAGTTGACGCAGCATTTTGTCCGTCCGCCAATCCTTCGAGAGTTCAACCGCCGCACGGCCCAGATTGCCGTGGTACTGCTCGAGCTTGGATTCGAAGCGCGAGAACAAAGAGAAGGCGTCAGCCGTTGAACCGGCAAACCCTGCCAGAATCTTGTCCTGGTACAGACGGCGAATCTTGCGAGCTCCGTGCTTGATTACACTTTCGCCAAGCGTCACCTGACCGTCGCCGGCCATGATCACCTTGTCGAAGCGGCGAACGCAAAGAACAGTGGTGGAACGGATTTTGCCGGAAGAAACAATCCCTGGCGGGCGACAACCAGCCAGGGCAAAAGGTTCTGAATTCTTTCTTGCCATTGGACCACTCCGGATTATAACAGCCGGGCCCAAGTCGCTCTCACCCTTGACTGCTGGAATCACGATTGCGGCTCATTACGGCCTCGCATTCCACTTTTCGCGAGCCTGGTCCAACCCTCACAGACGAGCCTCGGCAATCTCCTGCACCAGAACATCGATCTTCTTTTCCAACAGGTTGCGAATGGATAGGATGCGAAGCAGCCGTCCGTTTTCGTCCACGATCGGCATGTGCCGATGATGATTGTCCAGCATTGTCGTCAGTGCCTCGGTGTAGGAAATATTTTCCAGCGCCAGCAGCACAGGTGTGCTCATAAATTCCCGCACAGGAGTGGTTTGCGGATCTTTACCGCTAAGCGCCACTTTCTTCATGATATCGCGCTCAGTGAAGATTCCGGCAACCACGCCGTGCTCGTCAACGACTGCGGCGGCGCCCACACGATGTGCCAGCATCGCTTCGATTGTTTGCGCCACGGTCGCATCCAGCGGGACCGAAGCCGGTGTGTCACTGCAGATGGAAAGAATGCTCATTTAAGAGGCACGTCCTGAAAGCCTGATCTATTGTAAGGTTCCACTCCCCTTTTCCGCCAATAATCCATGAGCTCGCCTTTCCGGCGGTCCGTGCTGCCCCAAAAAGCCTGCCAGAAGACAAGCTTCGCGCAAGGGGGTACACAGGCAGGAAACGCCTGCAACTTTCTGATTCCGCGGCATGTCAAATGTGTATGGACTCCCGGGCGGGACAGGCAGGGAAGAACCTTATTGATTTCCTGTCGGCAGCGCGGTATCAACTTGCAATCATGTCGAGGCGCACACGACTTACGGGGGACCGATGAGCTCTATGGGAAATATCTCAGAATCTAATCCGTTGCGGCGACTTTTCATGGAGCTGGTCAGCAGCCACTTCGAGCAGGATGTCGGGCTGCGCGACCAGCAACTCCAGGCGTATGTGGCTAACATGCTGACCGAGTTTTGCGACACCCGGGAACTCTACAAAATACAGGACGCCGCCGGTCGGCCGCTGCATGATGTCGGCGAAATGCTGCTGGAATCCGATCCCATCTATGGCGAAGCGCCCGGGTTCGACCGCGAGCGCCAGGTGCGGAAGCACATCGGCGATTACACATTATTTTTCGCAGGCATGTTTCCCGAGAGTATCAACCGTTTTCGTTTGCGGCGTCACCGCCTGGAGAGCTTCATCGACCTGATGAAGGCGGGCAAGGAGAGTTATTACATCGTCTCCCAGTTCAATCAGTTCGAGTGCGCCAAGGTCGCCCCGCTGTTCGCCAAGCTTTCACGTGAATTTGAGGTCTGCGTCTTCGGTCTCAACATGGTGAAAAACGAGCTGCGGGCCCGGCAGCATGCGATCGTCGATCGAACCGATGAGTTGCTGATGTGATCTCGCCGGAATCTTTGAATAGCGTTGCGCGGGTTCTGCGCCCGGCCGCGCAACCACTGCGCGTGCCGGGCTAGCGTCTCTCGAACGAGTAAAAGCTGAGCGAAGACTCGCCTTGGTGAAGGCAGCGGTAGCGCTTCAGGCGCCCGGCGCCCTCGCCCGGATCAAAATGCTTGTTGTGCTCGGCAATGACGACTCCACCTTCAGACAGCAGCTCCAGTCCGGCAATCAGACGCAGCATTTCCTCGTAGGCGCCTTCCATTTTGTACGGTGGATCAAGGAAGCAGAATCGGCAGCGCACCTCTCGCAACGACAGTTCACGCAGAGCTTCCGGCGCACGCTTCTCCAGAATCTCGCAGCCCTCCGTAATCTGCAACGCGGCGAGATTTTCGCGGATGATGCGGACAGCCTTGCGGCTGCACTCTATGAAGTAAACCTGCGCCGCACCGCGACTCAGCGCCTCAATACCGATCGAACCGGTCCCGGCGAACAAATCGACGAAGACCGCGTCTTGCAGACCGCCCGTCGACGCAAGCACGTTGAACAGTGTTTCTTTGAGCCGGTCATAGGTGGGGCGGGTATCAAGCCCGGGCAGCGCCTTCAGGGTCCGGCTTCGGAACTTTCCGGCAATCACTCTCATCAGTCGTCCATGGGCCAGAGCGACTTCTTGGCTGGCGGTTGCAATATGGGTTATGGGCCGTACTGACTGTATAGTAGAGATAGGGCGGATCGAAGCCAACTCGGTGGCCTCCGCACGGGCACCAGGTCGCGCTTGCCTGGCAAGGCGGCTCATCGGCGTAGCAAGATACGTTGAGGAATGATGAAGAACTGGTCTATTGCGGCCGGCACCATCTTCGGGATTCAGTTGCGAATCCACGTCGGCTTCGTCTTTTTGCTTCTATTCATCTGGTTCACCGACACACTGGCGTCCGGCACAGAGGGCGCGGTGCGCGGCATGGCGCTGGTTGGCATAGTGTTCGGGTCCGTAGTGGCACACGAGCTTGGACACGCGATTCTGGCGGTTCGTTCTGGCTTGAAAGTCCGCTCGGTTGTGCTGCTGCCCATCGGCGGCGTAACCGTGATGGAGAATCCGTCGCAGCCCGATTCCAATCCCCAGCGTGAGCTGCGTATCGCGGCCATTGGACCGATTATCAATCTGTTGCTCGCTCTGGTTTCGGGCACGGTGATCGCGCTTTTCTTTCCGCAGGCACACTTGTTCGAACGGCCTTACATCGTCAGCAGCAATCTGGTGCGCAGCTTCGCCTGGGCGAACCTGTTTCTGGGAGCCTTCAACCTGCTGCCGGCTTACCCGCTGGATGGCGGACGGGTGCTGCGCGCCTGGTTTGCGGAGCGCATGGATCAAGTGACGGCTACGCGGCGGGCCGTCAGCATTGGGCAGTCTTTTGCCATGCTGATGATTTTTGCCGGCGCCGTTTGGAACGCCTGGTTCATGCTGATTGGCATATTCCTGTTCTTCGGCGGCATGCTGGAAGACCGTTCGGCGGTTTTCCAGGCAGTTACGGAAAACGTTCACATGGAAGACGTGATGCTGACCGAGTTCTCGACCCTGTCGCCCGCCGATACCCTGGAGCACGCGCTGGAAAAGGCTTTGCACTCTCTGCAAGACGATTTTCCCGTGGTCCGCGGAACCGACATGGTCGGCGTCATTTCGCGGCAGGTCATCATGGAGAATCTTCGCACCGAGGGCAACGGCTACGTGCAAGCCGCCATGGTCCGCATTTTTCATGTTGCCGGCCCCAAGGAGACACTGGCCAGCGCGCTGGCTAAAGTCGGGCGCGCCGGCATCTCGCTGATACCTGTCGTGGACGGTGAAAGCCTGGTGGGCATCGTTACCATGCAGAACTTGATGCACAGCATGGCTTTGCTCTCCGAAAGGCGCAAACTGCGGAGCGCCGCCGAGTAGGATTAAAACCCTCAGCCCGCCGAGTGGCGCCTGTCATCTTGGGCTCAAACGAGGCGAGACCCGCGCCACCAACAATCTGCCACTTCTAACGAACTCGACACCGGGGATAACACACTGAAGCACGTCGATTCCATTCCGCAAGCCGTTGTTTCCGCTCGGGCTGCTGCCCGCCTTCGCGGCGGTCACGTCTGGGTTTATCGCTCCGACCTGGAGCAGGTTCAAGACGCCTCGCCCGGCGCGCTGGTCTCGGTAACCGACCGGCGCGGCAAAGCGCTCGGCACCGGCCTCTATAGCAGCGCCTCGCAGATAGCGGTTCGCTTGCTGGCTCGCGATGGCATTGCTCCCGGTCAGTTGCTGCCGCTGATTCGCCAACGCATTCTTGACGCGTTGGCCTTCCGCCGCCAGACCGTTCGCGACAGCGACGCTTACCGCCTCATTTTCAGCGAAGCCGACCTGTTACCGGGAGTAATCGCCGACCGATACGGCGATTTGATAACCCTGCAAGTTCTCACCCAGGCCATGGACCTGGACCCTGTGCGCGAAACGGTGACCCGGACGCTGACTGAGGAGCTCAAGCCCGCCGCCATTATCGAACGCGTGGACACGCGCATTCGGGAGCTGGAGCAATTGCCTCCGCGTCCGGATCAGGTAGTGTTCGCCTCTGACGAATCCGCTGCCAAGACAGCGACCGTCGTCAGCATGAATGGCATTCGCTTTCATTACGACGCGCTCGCCGGACAGAAGAGCGGAGCCTTTCTCGACCAGCGTGAGAACTACGCCGCCGCCGAACGTTACGCCCGCGGACGCGCCCTGGATATCTTCACCTACCAGGGCGGATTCGCCTTGCACCTGAACCGGGTTTGTGAGCAGGTGACGGCTGTCGATGCCTCACTGCCGGCCCTGCAAATGGCCGAGAAGAATGCTGCCCTCAACGGCGGACGCGAAATCGAGTGGATTGAAGCCAACGCCTTCGACCTGCTGCGCGACTATGCCGATGCGGGCCGGCAGTACGAAACCATCGTGCTCGATCCTCCGGCGTTCGCCAAGAACCGGCGCACCCTGGACACCGCCATGCGCGGCTACAAGGAACTCAATCTGCGGGCGATGAAAATGCTCACCCATGGCGGTGTGCTTGCTACCTGCTCCTGCTCGTTCCACGTCGCGGAAGCTGAGTTCCTCGAGATGCTTTTGCAGGCGGCCAACGATGTGCACCGCGAAGTGCGCATCCTGGAGAAACGGGGTCAGGCCAAGGACCATCCCGTGCTGCTCGGGGTGCCGGAAACCGCGTATCTGAAGTGCATAATCTGCCAAGTGCTGTGAGATTGGCATCTGAGTGGTTGCCGAATATCCCCCGCGCGGAAAACATGCCGACTCCCATCAATAGTAAATAAACCTTTAATTCATAATCAGTTACGGAGATTAACGCAAGGCGACTTTTTTCTCTATAATTATTTGACATTAATACACTCATATTTTATGATTCACTTTTAATGCAATCTCCGGCAGCGGCTGCCGTTCATCCGCATTGATCAAATCCGGCAAAAGATTCAGACTGAGGTTCACAAGTTATGGCCATTCGATGGGACAAATTAACGGTTAAGGCGCAGGAAGCCTTCCAGCGCGCCAACGATCTCGCCTCCGAGCACGGCAATCCCGAGGTGATGCCGGTGCATCTGCTGGCCGCGCTGCTGGAAGATCGCGAAGGAATCGTGCTTCCGTTGCTCGGCAAACTCGGCGCGCAGGCCAATGCCGTGCAGCAGGCGTCGATGCGCGAAATCGAGCGGCTGCCGAAGCTGGGCAATGCCTCGGCGCAGGCGCATTTAGCGGATTCCACCACCGAACTGCTGGACCAGGCGTTCAAGCAGGCAGCCAATTTCAAGGACGAGTATGTTTCGACCGAACACCTTCTGCTGGCGATCACGCAGTTGAAGCGTAATTCGGCGCGCGACCTGCTGGCCGCGGCCGGCGTAACGCACGACGCCATTCTCAAGGCGCTGACCTCCGTCCGTGGAACGCAGAGTGTTACCGATCAGAATCCCGAGGCGAAATACCAGGCCCTGGAGCGGTACGCGCGCGATCTGACGGAGCTTGCCCGCCAGGGAAAACTCGATCCCGTGATTGGCCGCGATGATGAGATTCGTCGCACCATTCAGGTGCTCTCGCGACGCACCAAGAATAATCCTGTGCTGATTGGCGAGCCGGGCGTGGGCAAGACGGCCATTGTCGAAGGTCTGGCGCAGCGCATCGTCGCCGGTGACGTTCCCGAGCAACTGAAGAACAAGCGCGTAGTGTCGCTGGATCTCGGAGCGATGCTGGCCGGGGCGAAATATCGCGGCGAGTTCGAAGACCGCCTCAAGGCCGTGCTCAAGGACATCGAGGAAAGCGACGGCAAGGTCGTTCTCTTTATCGACGAGTTGCATACGCTGGTTGGCGCTGGCGCCGCCGAGGGCGCCATTGACGCCTCGAACATGCTGAAGCCGGCGCTGGCCAGAGGCGATCTGCGCGCGATTGGCGCAACCACGCTGAATGAGTATCGCAAGTACATCGAGAAAGACGCCGCGCTGGCGCGCCGCTTCCAGATCGTCTTTGTCGGCGAGCCCACTGTCGAGGATACGATTGCCATTTTGCGCGGCCTGAAGGAGCGCTACGAAGTTCACCATGGAGTCCGCATCAAGGATTCTGCGATTGTGGCTGCGGCAATGTTGTCGCACCGTTACATCAGCGACCGCTTTCTGCCGGATAAGGCGATCGATCTGATCGACGAGGCGGCGGCCTCTCTGCGCATCCAGATCGACTCGGTGCCGACGGAGATCGATGAGCTTGAGCGGCGCGCCACGCAATTGGAAATCGAGCGCCAGGCGCTGAAGAAGGAAGACGACGCGAATTCGCGCGAGCGGCTTGAGATTGTCGAACGCGAACTTGCCGGTCTGCGCGAGCAGTCCAATGCCCTCAAGGCCCGCTGGAAACAAGAGAAAAGCGCGATTGCCCGCATCAGCGATTTGAAAGAGAAGATCGAGAAGCTGAAGCTCGACCAGCAGAACGCCACGCGGCGCAACGATTACGAACGCGCCTCGCGCATCCAGTACGACGAGCTGCCGAAGTTGCAGCGCGAGCTGGACAAGCTGAACTCCGATTCGGACAACGAGCGCTCGCGCATGCTGAAAGAAGAAGTGGACGAAGAGGATGTTGCGCGCATCGTCAGCAAGTGGACCGGCATTCCGGTTTCGAAGATGCTCGAAGGCGAAGTCAAGAAGCTGGTCGAGATGGAATCGCGTTTGCGGCAGCGCGTGATTGGGCAGGACACGGCGCTTGAAAAGGTGGCCAATGCCATACGCCGTTCGCGGGCCGGACTCAGCGATCCACGGCGTCCGATCGGCTCTTTTATCTTCCTTGGTCCGACTGGCGTGGGCAAGACCGAGCTGGCCCGGGCTCTCGCCGAGTTCCTCTTTGACGACGAACACGCCATGGTGCGCATCGACATGAGCGAGTACATGGAGAAGCACTCGGTTTCGCGGCTGATCGGCGCGCCTCCCGGCTATGTTGGCTACGATGAAGGCGGGCAGTTGACCGAGGCTGTGCGGCGGCGTCCCTACGCGGTACTCTTGTTCGACGAAATCGAAAAGGCGCATCCCGATGTATTCAACATCTTTCTGCAAATCATGGATGACGGCCGCCTGACCGACGGCAAAGGCCGCATCGTCGATTTCAAGAACACCATCATCATCATGACCTCGAACATCGGCGCGATGTTCCTGCAGGGTGATCTCTCAACGCCGCAGAAGTTCGCCGAGGCGAGCAAGCATGTCATGCAGGCCCTGCAGCAGCACTTCAAGCCGGAGTTTCTGAATCGCGTGGACGACGTGGTGCTTTTCAATCCGCTCGGTGTCGAGCAGTTGTCGAAGATCGTCGAGCTGCGGTTGGAGGACCTGCGGAGACTGCTGGCCGATCGCAAGATCTCGCTGGAGTTGACCGATGCCGCCAAGCGCGTGTTGCTCGGCGAAGGTTACGACTTCAATTACGGTGCGCGTCCGCTCAAGCGCGCCATCCAGCGGCTGGTGCAAGACCCGCTGGCGCTGAAGATCCTCGACGGCGAGGTGCTGCACGGCGATCATGTAGTGGTCGACGCCGCTCCCGGCGGCCATGCGATGGCATTCAAGGTCGAGCGCCACGCCGCGGAACGCCAGCCGACGAAGGCCTGAGCGATTTCAGGGAGGTGGCGGCTGCCTCATGGGATATACCTCCTGTAAAACTGCTCGAAGTCCGACACGGTGGGCCGGACAAGCATGTGTGGCCGGCCGAGGGGCTGCTGAAAAACTTGTAGCAGTGTCATCCTGAGGTCGCACCGGTTTTGTGCGACCGAAGGATCTGCTTTATTTTCAGGACGCGCAAACAGCAGATCCTTCGCTCCTCCACCCCAGCAACGGCAAAAAGCGGCCGTCGCCGGGGACCCCGGCTGCGCTCAGGATGACATCTCGGAGAAAAGTTTTTCAGCAGCCGGCCCAGAAAGACAAACCATGTTGATGCTTGCGCCCCCCGGTTTCGCGGGGAAACTCGCAATCCTGTGGATTGCACCCGCGCTGACGATCGCGCTCTCGGTTCCGATGGTCCTCGGCAAGATACCGCCTAACCGCTTTTACGGTTTTCGTACACGGAAGACACTATCGAATCCCGAAGTCTGGTATCGCGCCAATCGCCTTGCCGGAATTGATTTGATCGTTGCCTCGCTGGCGAGCCTTCTCGCATCGCTCCTGTTGCTTCCGCTGCTGCCGGAACAAGACGCTCTGCTCGCAAGTGTGCTGCTGTTCGCTATGGGGGCGATGCTGGCAACCGGTCACAGTCTTTGGCAACTTCGGAAGCTGTAGAGAGGCGAGGGGTCGAATTCACAGTGCGGAATTCCGGTGCCGGTCGACATAGCTCGCTCGGAAGGGAATGCCTGAGCCTGCTGTTGGAAGCTACTTGCTCTCGGCAGCAGTGCTGGCGGAGGGTTTGCTCTCCGGCACGCTCGGCGTGGAGCCTGCCTCGGCAGTGTCCTTCGAGTGCCCATTATCCTTTGACTCGGCAGCACCCTTCGAGTGCCCATTATCCTTTGCGGAGCCCTCGGACTTGGAACCCTTGCGGGCATAGTCGGTTACATACCAGCCTGAGCCCTTGAACTGCACGGTGGGAGCGCAAAGCAGTTGCTCAACTTCTAGTCCGCACTTGGGACACACACGAACAGGATCGTCGGAAAACTTCTGAATTTTCTCGAATTGATGTTTGCAGCTTTTGCAGCGATATTCGTATAGAGGCACGAAGAAGACTCCGGAGGGTAATCAGTTTTCGTCCCGAATTGCCGGTATGATCACGGCGCCCAGCTCAACCAAGCCCCCAAACCTGTCTTAGAAGGCAAGGGCGGGAACACAGAAGTATGATTGCCTCTATTCATTCTAAGTTGCCGGGCACGGAGAGTCAATTTTGCCTGCGCGGCCCCGCCAGCGAAAAAGTTGGCTTTTCGGATTGGGCATTATGGCTGATAGTAAGAGAAGAAAGAAGAAGGAGAGCAAGATTGTCTGCCAGCGACACCAGCCCGATGGACAGTGAGCGTATCAAGAGACTCCTTGAGCGAGACCGTTTCGCCCACGAGAACGGAATGCGGATCGTCGAGATTCGTCGAGGATTCGCCCGAACGGAGATGACGGTCGAAGCGCGACACCTCAATGCCGTCGGCATTCTGCAAGGCGGCGCATTGTTTACGCTCGCCGACCTTGCCTTCGCCGGCGCCTCGAACTCGCATGGAGTTGTCGCCGTAAGCGTCCAGGCGGATGTGACTTGGTTCAGGGCGGTCGACGGTGGAAAGCTGACCGCCGTGGCAGAGGAAGTTTCCCGCAGCAGCAAGCTCTCGACCTGCGTCGTCCGCGTCAGCAACGAACGCGACGAACTCGTGGCGCTGTTCAAGGGCGTTGCCTACATCAAGGGATCGCCGCTGGAAGCATAGGCGCGCCGTGGCTCGCTATATGTATCAGGATGTCATCCTGAGCTCGCCGGCTCGCTTTTGCCGTCGCAGGTGGGGAAGCGAAGGATTTATCTAGAGTCTGTTTCATAAACAGTTCTTTGAAGGGGCGCGGCTTTAGACCGGTTCCCTAGAAGGTATATACCTGGATTCGGTGAGTGAATTACCCTGGGGATGGCGAGTTCTCCTGCGACACGACAACGATGGCGCGAGCTTATTCCGATGATCTTCGGCGCA
>JBEKBO010000123.1:0-13843 GCA_050015355.1 Candidatus Korobacteraceae bacterium
CCAGCAGGATCACCAACCAGGCGAAGGTGTAGCAGGTCCGGCGAAACACTACATCGATGAAGGTTTGCGCGTGCGTGGGAGCCTGACTGATCTCGCCGGCTCGCGCTTCAAAAGCAGCGCCTTGGTTTGCGCCGAACTGGGGCGCCGTGGGGCTTGTCGATGCCATAGTCGCGACCTACTGTTTAGTCGGAAGTGATGTTTTGCAGAGCCGCCGTAGCTCTCGCCACCACGGTGGCAGGAAGCGGAACGTAGCCTAATGACTCGGCATCTTTCTGACCGGCGGTCAGGCCGTATTTCACAAGTTCCTGAATGGCTTGCTGCTTGCGCTTGTCCGGGTACTTCTTGTAACAGATCAGCCAAGTGTAGGTAACGATCGGATAGGCTTCCGCGGATTGCGGGTCCGACGCCCACACGATCATATTGTCGGGCAGTTCCGCCGATGCCAGCGCCGCCTGGGCGGAAGCGGTCGTGGGTGCGACATACTTACCGGACTTGTTTTCAAGCGTAGCCATCGGCACTTTCCCACTACTCGCGTAGCCGTACTCGATGTAGCCAATGGAGCCAGGAGTAGTCATGATCGCGGCGGTAACGCCTTCATTGCCCTTGGACTTAGTGCCCACTGGCCAGTTCGGCATGGTATTGGCGCCTACGCTTTTATCGAACTCGTCGCTGATTGCGCTGAGATGCTTGGAGAAGACGAAGGTGGTGCCGCTGCTATCGGCACGCACGACCACGTTAACAGGAAGATCCGGCAGGCTCACCCCAGGATTCGAGGCGACAATTTCGGGAGCGTTCCAGCGTTTGACCTTGCCAAGAAAAATTCCTGAATACGCCTTGCGCGACAGCCTCAGGTTGACGCCCTTGAGGTTGTAGGCGATAACAATGCTGCCGGCGGTCATCGGGAACAGTTGCACGCCACCCTGCACGCGCGCCATCTCATCCGGCTTCATCGCCGCGTCGCTCGCGCCGAAATCCACAGTGTGGTCAATCACACTCTTGACGCCACTGCCGCTTCCAACTGACTGGTAATCGACCTCCACATTCTTGTGATCGCCGCTGTACTGCTTAAACCACCTCATGTAGAGAGGTGCGGGGAAACTCGCACCAGCGCCTTGCAACTTCACCACGTCGCTGGAGGAGGTCGCGCTGCTGCTGCAACCAACCAGGGAAAATGCCAACATCGAACAAACCAGGACCACAAACCAAACACGGAGTTTCATCGCATTCTTCCTTTCCCGTAACAGCTATGTCAGACACCTACGCGCGCCCATCGAGGCAGATTTCGCAGATTTCGGTCGCCAGTAGAGGAGCAAGTAACTGCCGATGTATTTCGGCGGAGCTGCAGGTTACGGACATAGACATGGGCTCGGGCTGAGAAACGGAGTGAAGTGGTCGACTCCGACACTACAGAAGAAACGTTACAGATGCGGTGTTACAGCGGCGTTAATGGACGGTTAATAAACTCTTGCTAAGTGGAGCGGCTATTCGCGCCGGCAACAACGGTCGTCGTTGCAACCGCCTTGCCCAAGCCCGGCCAGTATGGGCCGCACTCTCTCGACGAAACACGCAACTATAATTCACAAGGATTTAACAAATACTCGCTAGTCTCAAGAGAGTTGCAGCCTGAAGCGACTTTCGCCTCAGGCAATCGTGAACCCCTGCCATAGAGCGTGTGCAAATCGGTAGCTTGTGCGCGCATTGTAGTACTTTCTGAGAGCGACGAACGCCGCGTCACTGCGACGAGATGTCGCCACCTGCCTTGCCCTCTCACCTCGACTCTTACGACAACGCTTGCAAAGTGTTCCCTGGAGCGGGGTTGCGCCAGAGCGCCAAGCTCAAGACACTGGCAGCGAACGTGCATTACCTCGGTTAGGAGTCAATGGGATGTTACGCATTACACCACTCGTGGCGAGGGAAAAAGCCATTCTCAGGCTGGAAGGGAAGCTCAGGGGCCCGTGGGTGGATGTGTTGGCCAAGGTCTGGAGAGGAGTGTGGCACCGCACCGGATTGAAACGAATCCGGGTGGATCTACGCGCGTTGAGTTTCGTGGACGAACGAGGGAAAGACGTATTGATGGCGATGCGGCAGGACCGAGCTGAATTTGTTGCGACCGACCCATTGATTTCCGCACTGCTGGAAGAAATTGAGCGAAATCGCCAGTCGCTGGCCGGCAGCAGCCAACAGCAGCTTAACAAACCGGGCGTAGCTGGCACCGATGTATTAGGGAAGTCTATCTGACCCTGAGAGAGGTCTGCCGTCTACGTCCGTGGCCGTAATCAGTCACACGGAGTTAATCGCAAGGAGGGAAATATGCCATACGTAATTCAGAAACTTTGCAGTGGCACCGACAATGCATGCATGGAGGTGTGTCCATTCGATTGCATTTACGTCAACAAGGACGAGATGTCGACCAAGCCGCCGCTTTATATCGACCCGGAAGAATGCACCGACTGTGGCGCATGCGCCTTGGTCTGCCCGGAGTCGGCGATTGTGCCGGTGGCTGCGCATGGCCGGTATGCCGGCCCCGCGACCGAGTCGAAAGGCAATCCTTACGAGGCCCATCTCAGCGTTGCACACTCCGACTCTGAACCAGACACGTTTGAAGTGATCGCCAACGAATGGGTCACCGCATACATCGCATCGCAGCCATAAGTCGAGGCTCGTGTCTCAGCGCGGTCCGGGCGGCTACAAATTGAGCACCGGACCGGCTCTACAAAGAAGGTGGGCTCTCTCAACTTGGAGAGATGGTCCAGTACCCCGAGCATTTTCGACATCGACAAGATGTTAATTGGGATTTGAAACGAGATGTGTCCCGGTAAGCCTTGAGAGCAGGTCCGCCTGGCAAATCAGCGGCCCTTGATTCTTACCGCTGCACTCGCAGTGCCCGCGCTCGACCACGCCGAGATTGCTGCTACGATCTGCGAAGGCGACACCACCTTGTCAACGGCTCCGAGTGTGATGGCCTCCTTCGGCATCCCAAACACAACACTTGTGTCCTCGTTCTGGGCGAGGGTGAGCGAGCCGGCCTTCTTCATTTCCAGCAACCCTTGAGCGCCGTCACTTCCCATGCCGGTTAGAATGATGCCCAATGCATTTGGGCCTGCACTCTGCGCGGCCGACTTGAACAGAACATCGACGCTGGGGCGGTGGCGGTTAACCAGCGGCTCATCCACAACACTTGTCATGTGGAAGCCGCCGCCATGGCGTAGGACCACGTGGCGATTGCCGGGCGCAATCAAAGCTCGTCCTCGCATGACGCGGTCGCCCTGCTCCGCTTCTTTAACTTCGATACGGCAAATCGTGTTCAGACGGCGGGCATAGGCTCCGGTGAACGCTTCCGGCATATGCTGGACGATGACAAGGCCAGAACACTCCGGCGTCAGTTGCTGAAGAATCCAGCCGACTAATTCCGGGCCGCCCGTAGAAGCTCCCAGCACGACGATTTTTTCCAAACGGTCGCCGCCCTGTGTGAACCGCCGCTTGGGAACAACCGTGTCAGCCGTGCGGTTTGATTCCGGCCGAACCCGTTTATTGCTTACTTTTGCGTGCGCCGCGCCCACCACGGTGTCAATCAGCATAAGAGCCGACTCGTGGAGGAAGTCTCGAACCCCCATCTTCGGCTTAGTGATAACCGCGACTGCACCCTGCTCCAGCGCTGCGATTGCCGCCGCGTCGCCGGAAGCCGCCACTCCCGAGCACACCACAACCGGAATGGGATCCTCCGACATGATTTTATGAAGGAAGGTGAGGCCGTGCATGCGCGGCAGCTCCAGGTCGAGGAGAATCACGTCCGGTCGTTCCCGGGCCATTTTCTCCATGGCGATGATCGGGTCCGCCGCGACCGTGACCTGGATGCCTTGTTCCTGAGACAGAATGGCGCTTGCGACCTGCCGCACGAGCGCGGAGTCATCAACCACAAGAACTTTGATGGGCTTCGACAAAGTGGTCACGGCTGCTCCGAACACTGCAAGGAAGCCGGTTCGGCCCACGGCGCAATACCAAGAGCGCGGGGCTTGAGAACATTGTTCTGCGCAGCGTTCGTGTAGGAAGTGTAGATGGTCGGCGCGACCGTGCGCAAACGGTCTGTTATGCCATTTAAAGTTTCAGCGTGTCCGAGCATCAGGTATCCAGCCGGCCCCAGATGCCCGACCATGCGATCGAGTACGCGCTTCTTCGAGTCTGCATTGAAGTAAATAAGCACGTTGCAACAGAAGACAAGATCGAATCTCCCGTACGGATAGACATCGGTATTCAGGTTCAGCCGCTGAAACCTGATGCGCGATCGCAGTTCCGGGCTGGCCTTCATCAAGCCCGCGTACTTCCCCGTACCCTTGAGCATGTATCTCGTCACATAGTGCTCGGGAAGTTCCGCCAACTTGCTGATGGGCCACATACCGGCTTCGGCTCGAGCCAGCACCCGGGTCGAAATATCGCTGGCTACAACTTCAATCTCCCAGTTTCCGATTGAGAAGTGATCTAGCAAGAACATCGCCAGCGAATATGGTTCTTCGCCCGTTGAGCAGCCCGCGCTCCATACTCGAACACAACGAGAACGCCGCCCTTCACTTGCCAGAGCCTTCCAGCCGGGAAATACTCTGCTCTCGAGAAACCCGAAGTGCCTCTTTTCACGGAAAAAGTGCGTCTCATTCGTGCAGATGCAATTTATCATCTGCTCTTTTTCCGCCAGGTCATTCTCGACTAATTCGTAGTAGTCTTTGAAGCACGCGAGATTCAACGTGCGCAATCGCTTGCAGAGCCTGCCCGCCAGCAGTGTCCGCTTGGCCGGCGAGAGGTAAATACCCGTTTCACGGTAGATTAAGGCCTGAAAACGGGCGAATTCCCGGTCCGATACTTGAGTGATCCCACCGACCGCCGGCGGCTTCGAGTGCAACTCCACTTCCGCGTTTCCTTCCATGGCCTCCGTCAGAACCGCCGGAAGCCGGAATCCTGGCCCGCGCCTGACGCTCGCCACTAAGAAGCCGGCGCTGGTTCCGTATCGACCGCGGCCAGCGCCGCCGGATATGAGACGAGCAACTCCTCATTGGTCAGAAGGCGGTCTATGTCGAGCACCAGAATAAAGCCATTTTCAACCTCGCCCAGTCCTCGCAAGAACTCCAGTCGAACCCTCGTTCCAAATGCCGGCGGCGGCTGGATATTCGTATCTCTGAGCTCAATCACCTGATTGACAGCGTCGGTCAATACGCCCAGAACTGTCTGCTCGCCGTCCAACTCGACCTCCACCACAACGATGCACGTTTGCTTGGTGGGCTCAGTTGGCGGCAATCCGAACTTGACCGCGAGGTCTATGACTGGCAAGACGCTGCCGCGGAGATTGATCACTCCGCAGATGCACTCCGGGGTGCTTGGAACACGAGTTACGTTGCTGTATTCGAGTATCTCCCGGACGCGCAGGATGGCAATTGCGTATTCCTCGCCCCCCAGGATAAACGTCAAATACTGCTGCGCGTTATCGAGCTGCTTTACTTCCTCCATCTTGCCCTCCAATGCATCATGCGCCCGGCGAATGGTCCGGCGCGCTCCATGCGCTTCGCTCAGAAGCGCTGAAACCCGGAATCCTGGCCCCCACCTGAAGCGGCGGCAGCAGCTCTTGCCTCCCCGGGGTGAGAAACCGTCGTGCCACGGGCCGCGGCGCTATGGGCCGCCAGCTTCGGCGGCACAGCACCATAGACGCTCTGCTCCCGCCGCGCCCGTTGCCCGTGCCGACCCATCGCTCCAGGCAACTGGAAGAACGCAATCAGATCCTGCAGGGACTCAGCTTGCGCCGACAGCTCTTCGGCCGTGCTGGAAAGCTCTTCCGAGGCGGAGGCATTGCGTTGCGTCAGCTCGTCCACTTGCCCCATCGCCTTGTTGATCTGCGCCACTCCGGAAGCCTGTTCGTGCGATCCGGCGGCGACTTCCTGCACCATCTCGGCCGTTTTGGAGATCGAGGGAACCAACTCGGCCAGCATGCGACCGGCATCTTCAGCCGCCGTAACACTGGAGCCGGCAATGCCCGTAATCTCTTTCGCCGCGGCTCGGCTGCGCTCCGCCAGTTTTCTCACTTCCGAGGCCACCACCGCGAAGCCCTTGCCGTGGTCGCCGGCACGTGCCGCCTCAATCGCCGCGTTCAACGACAGCAGGTTCGTCTGGTAAGCGATCTCTTCGATGATGGTGATCTTCTCGGCGATGACCTTCATCGCTTCCACCAGTTTGACGACGGCATCGCCGCTGCCCACCGCCTGTCTCGCGCCGGTCAGCGCTATCTGCTCCACGGCGCGGCTGTTATCGGCGTTCTGGTTGATCGATGCACTCATCTCCTCCAGGCTGGCGCTGGTCTCTTCCAGGGCCGCAGCCTGTTCGCTGGTTCCCTGCGACAGGCTCTGGGAAGACGACGCAAGCTGCGCCGCTGCCGAGGAGACCGATTCTGCTCCTACTCCAACTTCGCTGATCACCTGCGAAAGCTTCTCCGACATCTTCTTCATCGCCGCCTGCAATTTGCCGGTCTCATCGTGAGAGGTCACCACCACTTCGTCGCGCAGATCGCCGGCCGCGATATTCTCCGCGAGTTGGACAACCCCGAGCACCGGTCTGCTGATTTTGCGAATTACCAGCAGCGCAAATACGACGCAGAACGCGACCGAGAACACGGCCATCCCAACCACGAGGTCGCGAGTGGAGTTGAACAGGGCGAGGCTTTCCTTTGAAGCCGCGAGGATTTTTTCTTCTTCGTAGGCAAAGAGCGTGTCCCAATTTTGAATGTACTTGTTGAGCAGGGGCATCACTTGGTTGTCCACGACCTCGATCGCCTCGTCATGCTTCCCCGCCGCGTCGAGCTTCTTGGCTACCGTACGCGCATCAACGTAAGGTTGACGGGCATCTCTCACCTTGGCGAATAAGTCCTTCTCGCGGTCGGTGGCGAGGACAGCTTCCAGTTTTTTCTGGAGCTCGGGGCCCTTGGGCGCAATCTGATCGTTCAGTGCGAGCAACGCCTGCTTGGACGGCCCCTCTTTGACCAGGAAGATTTGCATTGTGACCCGCCCATTCTCGAGCGTGATTCGAGCGCCGTCATTGGTCAGGCGCAGCTTCTGGAAATCGTCCTTTATTGTGCGCTCCAGAGTGGCGTGCATCTTGCCCATGCGGTCAATACTTAGCCACACCATGCCGATAAGAATTGCGACTAGGAGGCCGAACGCAACCCCTAATTTTGTCGCTATGCTCCAATTCTTCATACCCCGCCTCCTCTTAATTCAAAGCCGCCGTTGCCGGCGGTTCTTCCGTCAGGGCTGCTCGGTAAAGTCCCGGTACGTCTAGAACCAAAGCGATGCGGCCATTCCCCAGAATCGTAGAGCCCGAAATACACGGCAAATCTTGAAACAAATTTCCTAAGGGTTTGATCACTGCCTGGTGTTCGCCGTAAAGTGCGTCGACGACAATCCCGGCATGTCCGCCCTGGTAGCAGACAACTACAACGTTCTCTCTCTGTTTGCCGCCCTCAAGGTCGAACAAATGGCGCAATCGAATGAACGGCAGCGGCTCGCCGCGCAGTGTCATCACGCCCTGCTCGTCGTTTCCCTCGAGATGGTTGGCCGGCAGCTCCACGCACTCCTGAATGGCAGCGAGCGGCAAAACGTAAACTTCCGAGTCAACGCCAACTGAGAAGCCTTCGATAATCGCCAGCGTCAGCGGCAGACGTATGGTGACCGTGACGCCGCGCCCTTCCTCGCTCTCCACCTCGACCCGCCCGTGAAGCGCTTCGATGTTGCGCCGCACGATGTCCATTCCTACGCCTCTTCCTGATGTCTCGGAAACCTGTTCTGCGGTGGAAAATCCGGGCTCGAAGATCAGTCGGTGCAGTTCCTGCGGCGACAACTTATCCGGGTCGGCGATCACGCCCGCGGCCCGCGCGCGTTGTGCGATTTTGCCTCGGTTCAGTCCGGCGCCATCGTCGGCCAATTGGATCACGATGGTACCTGCTTCGCGAACGGCACGCAGCGATATGGTTCCAACAGGATTCTTGCCTGCGGCGCGACGCACCTCCGGAGATTCGATCCCGTGATCGATCGCGTTGCGGATCATGTGCATAAGCGGATCGCGAATATTCGCGATTACAGCCGTATCGACCCCCGCTTCTTCGCCTTCCACCACCAGCTTCGCCAATTTTCCGTGCTTCTGCGAAAGGTCGCGAACCATACGTGCATAGCTGTGAAACATCGGACCGATGGGGACCATGCGAAGGTCCATAACTTGCTCTTGCAGGTCCATGGTTAGGCGGTCCGCCTCGCGTAGCGTCTCCAGTAGCTGCTCGCCGACGTGAGCGCTCAGGTTCTCGATAAGCTGCCGCATGCGTCCCTGTGTAATTCCTATTTCTCCGGCGAGGTTGAGCAGGCGGTCGAGTTTCTCCACGTTAATGCGAAGCGTTTGTCCATTGCCGTGCTCGGGCACAGAGGCGGCTTGCATAGGCTCCTGGATCACGGCAACGGCTGCCGGCACCGCAATCGCCAGTTCGCGTGCGCCCAGGAATTGTTTCAAGCGCGCTACAATTTCGGTTTGCGCCGCCGCCAGTCCTTCCCCCCCGGAGACCGACGCCGAGACCATCCTGCGCAATGCATCCACCGCTTGAAGAAGCAAATTAACGATTTCACTGTCGACTGAGATGGCGTGATTCCGAATCGATGCGAGCAGGTCTTCGATCGAGTGCGCGACGCCGGAGACTTCCGTGAATTCCAACGCCGCCGCGTTCCCTTTCAGCATGTGCATCACGCGGAATACTTGTCCGAGAAGCTCGTCGTCACCCGGCCGTTCTTCCAGGAGCAGCAGAGCTGTCTCCATCTCGCCGAGTGTCTCTTCCGTCTCAGCCAGAAAAACCTGCAAAACGGCTTGACGATCAATCTGCATGGTTCCTAAATCTCCTTGACCGTGAAGGTGCCCTCGGAGGTTTGGAAAACGATTTTGCGGCCCTTCGCTCCCCCGACCTGCTGAGTCAGGATTTTGACGCCATACTTCCCAAGCACTTCGAGAGCGATTTTGACATTCATCATGCCGAGAGGATGTTCGCTATTGCGAAACGATTCGAACATGCACGCGCCCCCGAATACGTGCGCCTGCATCATGCGCGGGGAGCTGCCGAGTCCCACCATTTTGGTGATGAGCGTCTCAACCGCAACGTCGCCATAGCGGCACGATGCCTGCCCAACGCCGTCCCCTTGCGCCAGAATGTAATGCGTCACTCCGCCGATCCGGCCAATGGGATCCCATATGCAAAGCGCGACACAGGAGCCAACAATCGTGGTCACCGTGCAAGGTGTGGACGAAACGCACATCTGGCCGGGGTGGAGAAACTCCTTGCGAACCTCGCCGACAACGGTCTTCATCGGCAGCAGCCCGGTGGAGGGCGAGGCATGCTGGTGATGGTCCTTATTCATCATTGCGTTCTCACGTCCATCATTGCTTCCCGTCCGCTGACAATAGAAGCCGCGGCATGTTCGCTCAACAAATCGAATAACGCATAGTCCACGTTTTCCAGACTGTTCTTTTGAGGCAGTAGGCCGAGCACGACGATAGCTCCAACCATTTCCTCCCGGAGCCTGAGCGGTACGACTGCAACTACTCCCGGAGGCTTTTCGGCGACGGTGTCCGTGATTACCTGCGTGTCGCTCCGCAGGCTCGCGAGTTGATCATCGCCAACTCCCATCGAAAACAGACATTCGGATCGCGGTTGGCCCTTTTGAAACATGAGGCACGCGAACTGCTCGGTGCCGATAAAATTGGTAAGAATATCCTTCACCGTGGCGATGGCGTCCTGCGGGGTGCTCGCGCCTTTCATCTGCGACAGAGATAGAAACTGCCGCGACGCAAGAACGAGTTCTTCTTCCGCGTTGGTCCGTAGTCCACGTCTCTGGGCCCGTAGCTCGGAGATTTCCCGTTGCAAACGTTCCAGGATGGCTCGAACTTTTGCTTTATCCGTCTCCAGGTTTGTATATGATTTCGTCACTGAGTCCCCTTGGTTCGCATGACCAGCGCTTCAGCCAGTTACTCTCCCAGGTATGCCTCTACCATCGCGAGCAGCTCGTGGCCGTGAATCGGTTTTGTCAGGTAATCGTTACAGCCATGCTCGAATCCCGCCTCCACATCTTCCTCCTGGCCTTTCGTGGTAACGAGAATGACAGGAATGTTGCACGTGTGCTTGTCGCCCCGCAGTTGCTTGCAGGCTTCAAACCCGTTCATCTTGGGCATGACAACGTCCATGAGCACCAGATCGGGAGACTCGGCAATCGCCTTCTCGACCGCTTCCTGGCCGTCCTGTGCCCTGATGAGCGTATAGCTCTTTTTCGTGCCCAAGATCATCTCTTCCATCATCAGGACCATCTTCGAGTCATCAACCAGCAGAATCTTTTTACTCATGTCCTGCATTTCTCCTGAGCGGAGGGAACTCTCCGGAACGCCAGCCAAAACAAGGGCTTGCGCTTCAAAAGAAACAGCTCCTCCGATCCTTGTCTTGACCGATTTCGCCGGGGAGCGCTGCGCCTGTGCTCGCTGGCGCTGCGCCGGCTGTATCTTGCCTTCGTACTTGGCAACAAGGTGTGCTCGGCGCCATTGCAACGGGGGAGTCGATCACACTTACTTCACCTATTCGGTTGAATGACGCCGTTGTACTGAAGAATGCGCTGCGGGCGGATCTTCCGAGAACAGCGGTAATCCTCGTACCGCGGGAAACTTCACCGCACTGCTCGGCCGCAGTCGTGCAACCATTTCTCCCAATCGTCATCGACATCATCGTTCGCTATCGTCGACGCTGTCTTCGGTTCGGCTCGTAACTGCACTGCGTAACCGACCCACTTTCCCAACAGCGCCACAATTCCAGGTTTGGCCCCAGCCAAGGCAGGACCTGCCTGCGATGCCGGCGCTTCGGTCAAAAGGTCCATCTCCGCCAGATCTGTTATAGCTTTCGTATTGCTCATGCGCTTCTTCCTTAAGCTGTCGCTTGCTACGCAGAAGAGAATCTCTCACTGCCACAAGCTCCGCAAGGTAACCAAGGTAACGTCAGATGTTGTCGTCTGAAGGGACTGTGCAGAGAGCAGGCAGGGGGCTATGAAAACAGCCACAGCTAGCCGACGCAATGGCGAAGCGTCGATATCAGGTTATTTGATCCAGAATGAGCGGCGGCCCGGCAACGTGAGTTTCATGCAACGCAGATCAGTGGCTCAAAGAGCGCCCGGATTGAGTGCAAAGTATCGAAACCTACAGCCACCTGATTCCCGGTGCGAACGTCGCTTATGTCGATTGCCTCGACGTTAAGTCGGAAAAGAAGCCGCCAGCCCCCGCGCAACCCCGGCAACAAGTCGAGACCGAGATTCCTCTGGAAGGGCAATAATATACTTGACAAGTCATATTTCATGAGCTATGCTGGTTGTGTGTTCGAGGCAAGATCATGAAACCAAAGACTCTGCAAGACGCCGTTAAATACTTCGCCGATCCTGAAAATTGCATGAAGTGGCTAGTTGCGAAACGCTGGCCTGATGGCATTCCCATGTGCCCTACTTGCGGACGCGGCGATGCCACCTATCTTCCCGCTTCTCAAAAGTGGCAGTGCAAGAGCGCGCACAAATCGCGCCAGTTCTCTGCAAGGGTTGGAACTATATTCGAGGACTCGCCGATTCCCCTTGAGAAGTGGCTGGTTGCCCTCTGGATGGCCTGCAACTGCAAGAATGGGGTTAGCTCGTGGGAAATTCACCGCACCATCGGCGTAACCCAAAAGAGCGCATGGTTCATGTTGCACCGTATTCGCCTTGCTATGCAGGGTGGTTCGCTTATGAAGATCGGCGGTCCTGGCGGCACTTGCGAAGCCGACGAGACTGTGATCGGCGGAAAACTCAAGAACATGCACCGGAGCCATCTGAAAGAAATGGGCCTTGGGCAATTCGGCGGATACCGCCGGCATCAGGCTTGTGTCATGGGAATCCTTGACCGTGATGCCCGCCAAGTTCGCGCCGCCGTTATTCCTGCTGCTCGCCGTGAGCCCATGGAAGCAATGGTGCAAGAGCATGTGGCACCCGGAACTACCATGATTACCGACGCGCATGTGGGCTACGATCTTCTCAAGAACTACTTTCCGCATGAAGTGATTAACCACATGGAAGCCTATGTTAAAGGTAAGGTTCATACCAACGGAATCGAGAACTTCTGGAGCCTTTTGAAGCGTGGTCTGAATGGAACCTATATTGCCGTTGAACCTTTTCACTTGTTTCGTTATGTAGATGAGCAGGTGTTTCGGTATAACAACCGCAAGACCAAAGATCGGAACATCAATGACGGTGATCGCTTTGAAATTGCACTGTCTCAAGTAGTTGGCAAGCGCTTGACCTTTGCCGAAGTCACCGGGAAGGTCGGCGCGACGCCTCAGTAATGCCTATCGCCGCAAGCGCGGAAGAAAGCCATCGGGGGCCTGATATGCTAACCGCGCCCGGGCAATGTCCGGGCTAATTCGCGTTCATACTTAACGAGGGATAATATGGTTACAAGCCCAGAGGAAGCCCAATTATTATTAAATAAGTGGATGATCGAATCTGCCCGGTTGGTCGCCTTCGCCGCTTCTATAGAACCCCCTGCCAACTTCGTGGTTAGGCTGATCGGTTCTGTGTCAAGGATTGAGGAAGAAACTGGAACTGTGCTTTTTGAATCAGAATCAGATTTCATTGTGTTCCGCTTGGCTGATGTAATTGAGTACAAAGAATCAGTTGAAATATCGGCCGACATTCAGCAGCTTTTAAGCCAGAACCGTGAAACTTGGAATGCCGCCCTATGCCTCACTTATCCGCACAGTCATTTGTTGTTTTGCGCGAACGTATAGCGGAAGTCTTGGGCTTCCGCTTCTTTGTTTTAGCAGCTTTTTCTGCGTCCAACTTAGCCTTGATCTCGCTGTGCGGAGCCTTCACAACTGCATCCAGCGCACGTTCAAAGTTCTCTAGGGCTTCGCTGCCTTCTATGTATTCCGGTTTCTTCTTCATAGATGTACCCGGTTATCGCTCGGGGTCTTCGTCTATCCCCATCAGTTCTTGCCGCAGCGCTGCCAGTACAACTTCTAGCCTTTTGAGCTCGGCGCAGAATTGCTTGATCTTTTCCACTGTCAACTCGCTGAACATGGCCGGGGTTAGGACGATGTGTTCTTGTCGCTGTCCAGCCAACGGAAGACCTTCCCACCAGCGAATCAATTCCGGATTTCGCAGCCCCCGGCTAATGGTAGCTGCGTGGTTTGCTAGGTCTCCCACCTTTGACTTTAATTGAGCGAGTTCCTTTTTCCGCTCCCGATATTCCGCACGCTTCCTCCCAATCTGCTCGTATGTCTCGCTATCGGTCATGTGTGAAATCCTCTCGTAGTACATTGTAGCGAAACAATCATTCATTTTGGCAAACCCTTTGCGATGCCGCTGTTTGCGAGATGCACCATAAAAGTTCTCACGTGATCAAGAATAAGACGCGCCTCGGCAGCGTCGTAGTGCTCACGTGCGTGCATTGCGTGGTTTCGCCAAGCGTTTTTGAAGTACCGGAAGTCTTTTGCCGCCTCTGCGTAAAATTGCTGTTGCCCTCTCCAGTCTGATCCAGCATGCGGCCCGTTGATCTTCTTGATTTCACCTTCAAGGTCGTTGATGACATTTTCCCATTCCCGCCGCTCCCAGGCCACTCCCAAACAGACAGCTAAAGCATTTAACCCCACTTCAAGTACTCGCATTAAATGCATAACACAGGCGGTATTGCGATCTGCTGCGTAACATGAACCTGAGGCCCTTATGTCGCGGGATGCGTCTGGGAACACATCGTTCACCGCCTTGCCGAACAACTCTTCTTG
>JBEKBO010000124.1:0-13790 GCA_050015355.1 Candidatus Korobacteraceae bacterium
CAAAGGCAGCACCAGGGCCAAGCCGCACTGTTATGGCAAGCGGGGCTGGACATCGCGGCAACCATTCGCGTTTCCGGCGGAGGGAGAAAAATGTTTCTTGACATCCCCTTTTATAGAACAGGTGTACGCAGTTCGCCACAACAAAGGCGATGCACGTGGATCGACTTTGACCTTCCAAAAACCCTACAGAATTGGCGGCTGTAAGTTCTTGTTTCCACGGGGTCGATATCGGCGGTTCCCAGCATCACGAAAAACACTTGTTATTGGAGGGGCGTAGGGGGGAAGCGCTATCCTGCTGTAGTCGTCATCGAGATGCTTGTGGCAAACAGCTTGTCGAACAGAACCCTGTTCCTCTTCTTGGCATCCGACAGCATTTTCTGGTACGAGATCACTTCTATGTAAGCGTTCAAGGCGGGGTTGTGCTTGTAGAAACCTTGTCCGTCCGGCGTTCTAGTCATACCATACTGCTTTTCAAGCTTGAGGATGGCATGAGTTAAATCCGCGATGATGTAAGCATAGGCGGGGGTGTTCGGGGGAGTTCTGGTCTCCGCCGTTCGTTCGCAGGTGCAGCTTTGGTCTTGCTCACGAGCAGCACAATTCGCCTGAGCACAACATTACCCATTTACCATGCAATAGCTTGCACTCACGGCCTTCACTTCTGCTTTCAATGCTCACGCGTGGCAACCACCATAGTAACCAAAAAGTTACCATATTCCTGCGAAAGGTGTGCTGGCAGGCATCCCCACTGACGGTGAGGCAAGGTCTCGTTTATCAGATTAGTAACCGCCAGTTCTGGCAACAAAAATGCCCTTACATCCGACAGATCTTGCTCCTTTGGGAGAAAAACATTATGAGCAGACTTCGGCTTTTAGTCGCTGTAGTGGTACTGGGAGTCGGGCTGATAATGCCGTCAACGCTGCTGGCTACCCCCAGCATCTGCGACGCAATTGCGGGCAATCTGGTCTCGAACTGTGGGTTTGAAACCGGGAATTTTACCGATTGGACAACCGTTCCCGCAGTCGCTGATAGCCTTTTCGGTGTTACGAGTTCACCATCGTACGCCAACTCTGGTAATTCTGCCGCTTACTTTGGATCAACTGGCGGCTACAACGACTACATCTACCAGAACTTAGCTACTACTCCCGGCGACACTTATTCCGTTGCGTTCTACGTCTTCGCAGACGATACCACAGGTGAGTTTGTCGCTAACTGGGGCGGTACCAACATATTCACGCTGACAACTCCCAGCACGGGCTATATAGGGTACAACTTCTCTGAGTTGGCGACCTCTAGTAGCACCCAGCTTGAGCTTGGCGGCAACACCCCACCTTCCTACTACTACCTAGACGACGTGTCCGTCGTAGATACCGGCACCGTCGCCTCCACTCCCGAACCAAGTAGTCTGCTTCTGTTAGGCTCTGGATTGCTTGCTCTGGCTGGCGCAGTGCGCCGGAGAATGCTTCGGTAGCATTTAGAAGCTCGTTACAATTAGCCGCCTTACGGGGCGGCTTTTTTATTGGCTGGATATGAGTTGATGCCGATAGGCTCACCGCAGTTTTGGCAAAAATGCAACTCGCCGTTTTGGCAACTTTTTCCCAGCCGTTTGCTGGTTGCCATGGTTGAGAGTTCACCAGATTACCGCTTGAAATTCCTGCTGATTTCTACTTCCACAGCGAGCCGACCAGAGCTAAACTGCTGGTCTAGCAGAAACCGTGTGCAAGCCCCGAGGTTTAAGGTTGGCTCTCAGCTTGCGTCTCCAACCGCCGCCAAATCTTCCGCAACCGCTGATACTCGTAACTGATGAGGCAGGCTGGGTGCGTCGGGTTTTCATCAAGGAGTGCCACAAGCTCACGGGCTCGATCACGTTTTGCAATGAACCGATCAGGGATGATCGCTTGCAATTCGAGCAGCCACTCCCGAATCTCATCCTTTTGTTTGTCGCTGTAGTAGATTGCCATCAGCCTTCATCAGCCATTTCCAGAAAGGCTATTGTTCCTCTTCATCGTCCCAAAACTCGCCGTCAGGATCGTTGAGGTCAGGCTGTTTGTCGATGCCTGTTTGCGTCAACGAGAGCCAATTAATGCCTGACCAACGTTCCGCAGCCTGTTCCAGAGCAGCAGCGTGGTGCTCGCAAAGCCAGCAGCCTCCGACTTTCATCGAGGCTCGCTCGTCACAGAGCGCCAACACCGGGCCTTGTGTTTCCATTTCACAAAAATGTCGCATCGTTCGTCCTCGATGATGATTCGCAAAGTCGGAATTCATTTTCGTTAGAGTTTGAAAAATTCAGCCATGAAGGCGGCTCTTCGATCCATTCAATCGCTGACGCCTACGGAGTCGCATGTCGCATGCCTTCACCGAGACCGTAATCGTGCTCGTGAACTTGTGGGGCGGCTGGATCAATCCAGACTGGTTCTGACGAGCATCATTGCATGAGATTCTGCGATCGTACCTTTACCCGCGCTTCGTCGGGCGTGATTCCGAGACTAATCATGCCCGGCCATTCAGCGAAAACCGTCCAGATCAACAGGTACATCATCCCTGGGGCGTCGTCGTGAGTGATCGTGTCACGAGCCTGTTCAATGCGCTCGCTCTTATCCCCATGCAAGGCACTGATAGTCACTGCGGCTGATCTTGCGGGGTGCGCTACCTCAGAGAGTCCGCCGTAAGCAGCGCCATATCTGGAAGTCGTGATTCCGTGCGATTTTTCGAAATCCTTAACTATTCCGATGGTCGGCTCTCCGTGCCTGTTCTTCTCCAAATGCCAGCGTGCAGCGTGAGTGCTTGAGGCCGCTATACGAATTCGTATCCCAGCATCCACGCTTCCCAGTACGCCCTTCGGATCACGTCACTAGCGTCCATCAGGCCAGCGTGGAGTAGAAAAAGCGCTGAGCGAAAAAGTGAAGTTGCCCTGAGAAGAGCGTAAATAGCTGCGCTGAGCTGGGTTTTGGCGTGCAGGTGTTGGCAATCTCTGAGACCAATACGGGAAAGTGCAGACTCGAACGCACCCCGACGCAACTAGGACGCAACTGGCCGAAATCGGCCGAAACGAAAAAGCTTGTAAGTTATAGAAAGTACTGGTGGCGGCGGTTGGACTCGAACCAACGACCTACGGATTATGAGACCGTCGCTCTAACCAACTGAGCTACGCCGCCATCTTCAGGTATGCAACAGGCAGAAAAATGCGGAATGTCGAACGAGGGAGTCTCGACGATCTTGATTTTACGGACTGACTTTGCGAGTGTCAAACATTGCACATGCCCGAGGGGGATCGGTGCCGGCAGGTCGAAAGCGGTGAAATGGAAGCAAGGCTAGGCAATCAGCTACTCTCGTCCAACTAATTCTGCCGGGCAGCGTCTAATCAGTTAGCAGAATAATGTAGCCGGAGAGCTGCTCGCGCCATCCGACACAAAGGTATAATCAAAACAACACGCCAGCCGTGACCGGGTGGCCGGAAGTTACTCACACATGTCCAAGAGTTCCAAGTGGTTCCTGATCAGCGTCTCCTCGCTCCTGGTGTTGTTTGTCATGCTGGGCAGTCTGGGAGTTAAGGCCTCCAACAAGAATGACGGAGCCTACCGTCAGCTCAACGTCTACACCGAAGTTTTGCAGCGCATTCGCACCGACTACGTTGAGGAGCCCAACATTCAGAACGTCACCGACGGCGCTCTGCACGGCCTGCTTGAGTCGCTCGATGCCGATTCGAGTTACCTCAGTCCCGCCGAGTACAAGCAGTACAAGCACTTGGGCGAGCAGAAGGCCGGTATCGGCGCCGCCATCTCCAAGCGATTCGGCTATGCTGCCGTCATCGCCGTTATTCCGGGTGGGCCGGCGGAAAAAGCCGGCATGACCAATGGCGACATCGTCGAATCGATAGAGGGCAAGAGTACGCGCGAGATGTCGCTGGCTGAGGTCCACGGTGTTCTCGGCGGCGAGCCGGGTTCCACCATAACGGTATCGGTTGTGCGGCCGCGCCGCGCCCTGCCGCAGAAAGTCATTATCACGCGCGAGGTCGTGAAGGATCCGGCTGCGGCAGCCAGGATGCTTGAAAGCGGCATCGGTTACATCGAGGTGGACAGCTTCCCCAAGGGACGTGCCCAGGAGGTCGCCGGCAAAATCAAGGAACTGCAGCGCCAGGGCGCCAAGAAGCTACTCCTCGATTTGCGCAACTCCGGCGACGGTGACGAGGCGGAGGGTATCGCTGTCGCGAATCTGTTCCTTAATCACGGGCTGATTGCCTATGTGCAGGGGCAGCGCTTCGTCCGGCAGGATTACAATGCCGATCCGGCTAAGGCGGTCACCGATCTGCCTCTGGTCGTGCTGGTGAACCGCAGCACCGCCGGTCCGGCCGAGGTTGTAGCCTCAGCCATTCTCGGCAACGCCCGCGGCGACGTGCTCGGGGATAAGACCTTCGGCTCCGGCTCGATTCAGCAGGTTCTGGAAATGAAGGACGGTTCGGCGCTGTTGTTGTCCGTGGCCAAGTACTTCGCGCCGAGCGGCAAGGCGATCCAGGATGTCGCCGTCACGCCCAACATTCTGGTTGCGGACGCGACCGACGAATTCGTCTCGCCCGACGATGAGCAACAGGACCAGCCGGTTGAAACTCCCAAGAAACCACATCAAGACGAGCAGTTGCGGCGCGCCATCGAGGTGCTGAAAAACCTGGACCAGAAAGCCGCATAGACGAGTTCTTGCCAACCGTTACACCGCTACATTAAACCGCGGGCCGCAAGGTCCGCGGTTTTCGTTTGCGTGGGGCGAGCGTCTTAATCTCTCGCCACCAGTTCCAGTCTTGGGGATAGATGGTGAGAAGGCCTGTTATCGACAGCTACCTGCCAAACGTTAGTTCTCCATGGCCAGCGAAGCCGTGTTCAGCCCTTCGCCTTCGCTTCCCAGGCGGCCATCTGCTCGCGCGCGTCTTTGGCGTCCGGGGCATCGGGAGCCAGTTCGAGATAGTGCCGCATGCACCTGGCGGCGCCCGCGTAGTTGTTCTGCGCGGCATGAAAGGTCGCCAGACTGAACCAGCCGTCCGGCCACATGGGCTGAATCTCCAGCGCAGTCTCATAGTGCTCGATGGCGGAATCAAGATCCTGGGCATCAAGCGCCTTATCGGCCAGAACCTTATGCTGCTCGACTTCGGGACTCAGCGGCGGCTTGGCGGGATTCTCTCGCCACGCCTTGGCGGCAGCGCTGAAGGTTGCGGAATCTTCTTGGTGATAAGCGGCATAGACGAGCCGGTTAAAGGCATCGGCAAAACTGCGCGCTACCGATTCATCCAGCCAGGAAAGCACCGTTGGCCCTCCAAAGGCGGCGCCCTCAGGGGTGGGCAGAAAACCGACAACGTAGAGTCCTCTCGGCGAATAACTGGAGTGCGTCGCTGCAGCAGTCTTGTCTTTCTCCAGACGATACACCTGGAGATAGTCTGCTTTGTTGAAAGTGATTGAGACCTTGCCGGCATCGTACTGTGGCGTCTTCATGGAACTCATTACAAACCCGGTCCATTGATAGTTATGAGGCGAGGCAAAACTAAAGTCGGCGGAGCGAACCCGGACATCCGTCGCCGGTGAAAGCGTGTGGGCCACACACGCCTTGAGCCCAAGAGCTCCCCCACATGCACTTACCGTGCCCACATACCTTCTGGCAATCGCATCTCTCAGCACAGCGCGGGCCTGAGGGACCGAAAGCGCCATGGCATTTCCGGGCGGAGGATCGCCTTTCTTGATGGAAAGAGCAGGTGCTCCGCTGGCAGGTTCGGAGTCAGCCTGGCTTGGTGGCGTTGCAGCCTTGCGGGCCTTTTTGGTACCCCCCTCTTGGGCGTGCAATGCACAGTGGGCCGCGATCAATAGCACAACAACCAGCGCAGACCACAGATTCTTGCTGCTCATTTCATCCTCCTAATATCGGTGCTGCCTCTCAGCTTCGAAATTGATGAGCTGAAAAGGAAGCTGCCCTGCCGCGATGGAAGAACATATGAGGGGCCTACAGCCACTAGAGTGATTCTTTGCCGATTCTGTGCACCTGGATGGCTGCTGTCAAGCCGAAAAGTCTCGCAACGGCTGTCTTACAAGCCGCATACCTTTTGAAGCGGTCTGGCTGGCTGATTTCGTTCGTTTAGAACCAGCCACTTAGGGCAGGAACTGCTCAAGACCTTGTAATGCCGGGTGCCCCGTTCTAGCGCAGCTAGGGCGGGGTAGTTGAAGCTCTCTCGTAGTATCTATTCGCAAGACTCTCCTGAGTTCGCGCGCTTTGCTGTGATGACGAAACGAAAGCCCCACCCAAGCTTTCGCTTGAATGGGGCACCCGAAGAACGAGAAACGATTAACGAGAAACGATCAACGTGAAACGGCCTAACGTGCCGTGGCCGGTTTTTCTTTCGCTTGCAGCAACTGCCGGATGACGTACTGCAAGATTCCGCCGTGACGGTAGTACTGCGCTTCCTGAGGCGTATCGATGCGCAGCAGCGCCTCGAACTCCACCACGGCGCCGTTCTTGCCCGTGGCTTTGACCTTCAGGTGCCGGCCCGGCTTGAAGTTGTCGATCAGCGGCTTGACTCCCGTGATTTCAAAGCTCTCTTCGCCGCTCAGTCCGAGCGTCTCCGGGCTCTTGCCGGCCGGGAACTGAAGCGGCAGAATGCCCATTCCGATCAGGTTCGAGCGGTGGATGCGCTCGAAACTCTCGACGATCACGGCCCGCACGCCCAGCAGCAGCGGACCCTTGGCCGCCCAGTCGCGCGACGAACCCGAGCCGTACTCCTTGCCGGCAAGAATCACCACCGGCACCTTCTCCCGGCGGTATTGTTCGGCGGCTTCGAAGATGGTCGTCTCCTTGCCGTCGGGCAGGTGGCGGGTGAACGGGCCTTCCTTCTGCGGAATCAGCTTGTTTTTCAAGCGCGTGTTGGCGAAGGTTCCGCGCATCATCACCTGGTGATTGCCGCGGCGCGCGCCGTAGGAGTTGAAATCCGCCTTCTGCACGCCCTTCGCAATCAGGTATTGTCCCGCCGGACTATCGGCCTTGATGCTGCCGGCCGGGGAGATGTGGTCGGTCGTAATGCTGTCGCCAAGCACGGCCAGCACGCGCGCGCCCTTGATGTCCGTGATCTCCGGCAGAGCCAGCTTCATCCCTTCGAAATACGGCGGATTCTGCACGTAGGTGCTCGCGGCATCCCATGCGTAGGTATTGCCCTCGGGCACCGGCAGGGCCTGCCACTGCGCGGTTCCCTTGAACACTTCGCTGTAAGTTTCGCGGAACATCTGGGCGGAAACCGACTTCATGGCATCGTCGACTTCCTTCTGCGTGGGCCAGATGTCCTTCAGGTAAACCGGCTTGCCGTCGGAGCCGCGGCCCACTGGTTCTTTTTGGACATCCCAATCGGCGTGTCCTGCCAGGGCGAAGGCCACTACCAGCGGCGGCGCCATCAGGTAGTTGGCGCGCACTTCGGAGTGAATGCGGCCTTCGAAGTTGCGGTTCCCGGAAAGCACGGCGGCCACCACCAAGTCCTCTTTACCGATCGCGTCGGAAACCTCCTTGGGCAGTGGCCCGGAGTTGCCGATGCAGGTGGTGCAGCCATAGCCGACCAGGTTGAAGCGCAGCTTGTCGAGATAGGGCGTCAGCCCGGCTTTCTTCAGGTACTCGGTCACCACCAGCGATCCGGGCGCCAGCGAGGTTTTCACCCACGACGGAACCTTGAGTCCACGCTCGACTGCCTTCTTCGCGACCAGCCCGGCGGCCATCAGCAAGGCGGGGTTGGAAGTGTTGGTGCAGCTCGTGATCGCGGCAATCACCACGCTGCCGTGGCGCAATCCATGGCCGTCGGCACCTTTTTCTGACGCCGGTGGAAGCACGGTTCCAGGCTTCACCAGCGCAGGCAGCGCCTCCCGGAAGGCGACAGCAGCCCGGCTGAGCGGCACGCGGTCCTGCGGGCGCTTGGGGCCGGCGATGCTGGGTTCGACCGTCGCCAGATCGAGACTCACCACGTCAGAGTACTCGGCTTCCGCTGTCGTCGCGGTGTGGAACAGGCCCTGCTCCTTGCAATAGCTCTCCACCAGCTTCACTTGGTCGTCGGAGCGTCCGGAAAGCCGCAGGTAGCGCAGCGTCTCTTCGTCCACCGGGAAAATTCCGCAGGTGGAACCGTACTCGGGCGACATGTTCGCGATCACCGCCCGGTCGGCCAGCGGCAGATTGGGCAGTCCGGGGCCAAAGTACTCGACAAACTTGCCGACCACGCCCTTTTTGCGCAGCATCTGCGTAATCGTCAGCACCAGGTCGGTCGCGGTGGAACCCTCCGGCAACTGGCCGCTCAGGCGCACGCCCACCACCTGCGGGATCAGCATCGAAATCGGCTGCCCCAGCATGGCCGCCTCGGCCTCGATTCCGCCCACACCCCAGCCGAGCACGCCAAGACCATTGATCATAGTGGTGTGCGAGTCGGCTCCAACCACCGTGTCCGGATAAGCGACCTGCTTGCCGCCGTCTCCCTTTGCGGCAAACACTACCCGCGCCAGAAATTCCAGGTTGATCTGGTGACAGATCCCGGTATCGGGCGGAACAATCGCCAGGTTCTCGAAGGCCTTCTGTCCCCAGCGCAGGAAGGCGTAGCGCGCGCGGTTGCGCGAGTACTCAGTCTCGGCATTCAGCTTGAATGCCTCCGGCGTGCCGAACTCATCCACCTGCACCGAGTGGTCGATCACCAGCTCCACCGGTTGCAGCGGATTGATCCGGCTGGCATTGCCGCCCAGCGCCTTCATGGCATCGCGCATGGCTGCCAGATCGACTATGGCGGGGACGCCAGTCAGGTCTTGCAGCAGCACGCGGCTGGGCATGAACGCGATTTCCTCGGTCGGAACCTTGGTTGTCGAATAGGAGGCCAGCGAGCGAATCATCTCCGCCGTAACCGACTCGCCGTCCTCGCGGCGCAGCAGGTTTTCCAGCAGGATGCGCAACGAATATGGCAGCCTCGCCATCTTCAGGCCCTGTTTTTCCAGGGAATCTAAGCGGTAGATTTCGAATTCGCGGTTCCCAACCCGCAAGACGGAGCGACTGCCAAACGAATTTTTCATAGAGATCGCCTATGCAGAAGAGAGTAGAGAGTAAACGCCGGAGGGCTGGCGTCCCACACCACGCCACCCCACCGGTAACATTACAGTTTACGACTTCTCGCGGCTAGACGAAAGTGTCGATATTGTCTGCCGGCTCGCCAAGCTCAATTCGGCGCCAGGCTTCCCATTTGCCATTCAGTGACGAAGAGGTTTGACACTGGAATCCGGAAAACAATACCCTTTGAGCATTACCAGGACAGATGTCAACCTGAACCGCGAGCTTATCGACATGAGAATTCTCGTACTTGGCAGCGGTGGCCGTGAACATGCCCTCGTATGGAAGCTGATGCAGTCCAAGCGCGTGCAAGAGATTTACTGCGCGCCGGGAAACGGCGGCATTTCGCAGGATGCCACCTGCCTGCCATGCGATCTTAAGAACCTTGACTCCATCATGGAAGTCGCCAACCGCGTTCACCCGGACCTGACCGTGGTTGGGCCCGAAGTGCCGTTGATGGTCGGCGTGGTTGACGAGTTTCGCCGCCGCGGACTGCCGATTTTTGGCCCGACCCAGGCAGCCGCTCAACTGGAGGGCAGCAAGAGCTTCGCCAAGTCCTTCATGCAGCGATTCCGCATCCCGACTGCCCATTACGCGGTTTGCGCCACCAACCAGGAGGTCAAGGACGCCCTCGGCCACTTCCACCATCCCATAGTGGTCAAGGCCGATGGCCTGGCCGCGGGCAAAGGGGTGGTGATCGCCGCCTCCCGCGAGGAAGCCGCGGCCACCGCTGCCGACATGCTGAGCGGCAAGATGCTCGGCGACGCCGGGCGGCGTGTCGTGCTCGAGGAATTCCTGGAGGGCGAAGAGCTTTCCTTCCTGGTGGTGACCGACGGCGAGCGCATTGCCCCGCTGGTGGCGGCCCAGGATCACAAGCGCGTAGGCGACGGCGACAGCGGCCCGAACACGGGCGGCATGGGCGCCTATTCGTGCTCCGAAATCATCGACAACACCATGCGCGATTGGCTGGTCAGCCATATCGTCCGTCCGGTGATTGACGGCATGCGCGATGAGGGCATGACTTACACCGGCGTGCTCTATTGCGGATTGATGATGACCGCGCGCGGGCCGATGGTGCTGGAATTCAATTGCCGCTTCGGCGATCCGGAGACGCAACCGAGTTTGATGCGCCTGGACAGCGATCTCATCGATGCCTTCATGGCCAGCATCGATGGCAGCGTCAGCGATGGCGATTACAAGTGGTCGCCGGACCCCTCCGTCTGCGTCGTCATGGCCTCGGGCGGCTACCCGGGCAGCTACGAAGTGGGCAAGCCGATAGAAGGAATCGAGCAGGCGGATACCGTGCCCGGCGTCAAGGTGTTCCATGCCGGCACGACTTTTCAGGACGGGCGGTTCTACACGGCTGGAGGGCGCGTGCTGGGCGTGACGGCCCGCGGTGTAAGCTTGCGGCAGGCGGTCGACCGCGCCTACGAGGCTGTAGGCAAAATCCGCTTCGACGGCATGCACTATCGCAAGGACATCGCCCATCGCGGTCTGCAGACGCCCTCGGCACAATAGGGCGTGGGCTCACACCCGCCAGGCATGAGGAGGCAGATGAGCAATCCATTGGTTTCCATCGTCATGGGCAGCGACTCCGATCTGGAAGTCATGAACGAGGCGGCCAAGGCGCTCGATCAATTCGGAATCGCCTACGAGATCGACATCACCTCCGCCCACCGCTCTCCGCGGCGCACCAGCGAGTTCTCTCGCGCGGCGGCCGAGCGCGGCGTCAAGGTCATCATCGCGGGCGCCGGCGGTGCGGCGCACCTGGCCGGCGTCATTGCCGCCGAAACGACTCTGCCGGTCATTGCCGTACCTATAGCTTCTACTCCGCTCAACGGCCTGGACTCATTGTTAGCGATGGTGCAGATGCCCGCCGGCATTCCCGTTGCGACGGTCGCCATCGGCAAACCCGGAGCCACCAACGCCGGCATTCTCGCCGCCCAGATCATCGCGCTCTCCGATGCGGCAGTGGCCGGTAAACTTGAACAGTACAAAAAGAAACTGGCCGATGGAGTCGCCGAGAAGTCGCGTAAGCTGCGGCAAGCCAGAGCAAAGAAATAGACTCGCTCGTGTGCGCCAGCATAGTGTCCCAGAATGAAGTGTCATCCTGAGCGCGCCGGGGTCCCCGGCGACGGCCGCTTTTGCCGTTGCTGGGGTGGAGGAGCGAAGGATCTGCTTTTTCTCGTGCTAAACACAAGAGCTGATTCTTCCCTCCTGGGGTTTCTCAGAACGACAATTCAGAATGTCAAAGGAGCGGTGTTATAAAATTCCCTTGTAATTGAAACGAGAGGCTTGCCATGTCCAATGTTCCCGCTCTGAGCTATGCCGAGTTGCTTGCTTACACCGCCGAGGAGACCCGCCGTTGGCGCGCCTACTTTGACCAGAATCCGAAAGCCTTGGACGTGCCGATCGGCGGCGAGCGCAAGGACGTTCGCGGGCTCGTCACGCACATCTTTGTCAGCGAGTATCGCTGGGGGCAGGTCCTCGTAGGCGAGCACCCCACTCCACCCGACTCCTTTAAGCCGCAGAACATCGACGAAATCTGGGCTATTTATGCCACCGCGCGCAAACGGCTCGAAACCTGGGTTGCCGGCGCAACTCCCGAGGAGCTGGCTAAGATATTGACCGTCAAAACCGTCACCTACGGTGACACCGTGGCCAGCAAGCGCAAGGTCCTCAGCCACTCGCTGATCCACGGTATCCGCCATTGGGCACAAATCGCCACGGCACTACGCCAGGGCTGCTTTGTCAGCGGCTGGTCGCACGACATGATGTTCACGCCCGCCCTGCGATAGGAAGCGTGTCCACTGCCTGCGACCTGCATGGGATAAGGCGGACCTGGCGAGGCGGGCGAGAGCAATTCCCTTATCGGTGTATCCAAGAATACCCAAGGGAATGTCATGGCGACCGGAGCGCCGAACGTCACTGGCCGGAGCAGCCATGCTGCGTACCCGACGTTGCGTTCGAAAAGCAAGAGGCTATCCAGGCGCGGAGTGGGCCACCTTTTGTTTTCGATAGCAGAAACAAAAAGGTGGCTCGACTTCGCTCGCCATGACAGCCTGGTATGCCGCATATGCATACTCGCGAGGCGGGTCTAACGCGGGGCCCCCGGCACGCGCCGTGGTCGCGCGTGTTGGGGCAGATGCCTGCGGTGCGGTCGTTTGGTCTTCCCGGGGCGTGCTATTCTGTGGTTGCTCTGCTCCGTATTCTGTAATGAAAGTCGTAATCAAGACTCCCGCCCCCGGAGCGGCGAGACAGAAGCTCGCTGGCCGATTCGCCTTTGCCGGCATGGTGATCGCATCCGCGGCAATCGGCGTCTTCTGCGGACTTCTGCTTGTCTATTCCACCGATCTGCCTCAAGTCAGCGAACTTGAGCGCTATCGCCCCAGTTCGGTGACGCAACTTTACGACATCAAGGGCAGGGTTATCGGTTCGTTCGCCTTGCAGCGCCGCATCATCGCCGCCTACGACGACTACCCCAAAGTCTTGCGTGAGGCCGTCACCTCGATTGAAGACAAAGGCTTTGAAACGCATTGGGGAATCGATTTCTGGCGTATTCTGGGCGCGGCCTATCGCGATGTGGCCTCGGGCAGCCGTGCCCAGGGCGGTTCCACGCTGACCATGCAACTTGCGCGCAACCTGTTTTTATCCCCCGACCGCAAGTTCCGCCGTAAGTTTCAGGAGGTCATGCTGTCGATACAGATCGAGCGGCGCTTCACCAAACCGCAGATCTTTACCCTGTACGCCAACCAGATATTCCTTGGCCACGGCGTCTACGGTTTTGAGGCCGGCGCGCAGTATTACTTCAGCAAGCATGCAAAGGATCTCAGCCTCGAAGAGGCGGCGCTGCTGGCCGGTCTGCCGAAAGCTCCGAACTCTTACTCGCCTGTCAACTATCCCGAGCGTGCGTTGCGCCGCCGCAATCTCGTTCTCAACGCCATGATGGAGGACGGCAGGATCACGGCCGCGCAGGCCCAGCGCGCAAAAGACACGCCGATACGCCTGAACCTGCAGAGCGATTCCAATTCCATCGCTCCGTATTTCGTGGAAGAGGTGCGGCGCTATCTGGAAAAAAAGTACGGCACCGCCGATGTTCATGAGGGACGGCTAAGCGTATACACCACGCTCGACGTCGACCTCCAGCAGGCTGCCACCCGCGCCGTGCTGGACGGACTGGTTGCCTACGAGCACCGTCACGGCTGGGTGGGGCGTCTCCCCAATGTCATCGCCTCCGGCGGTGATATGGAGCGCTACGACAACCCCGACTGGCGCGAGTCGATGGAGCCGGGCACTTATCTTCATGGTCTGGTCACGCAAGTGTCGGCCGCTTCCGCCACGATTCGCCTGGGGCGGGTCACCGGTTTCATCGACAACGCCGGAATCAAGTGGACCGGGCGCAAATCTCCCGCGGACATCCTGAGCGTCGGCGACGTGGTTTACGCTCGTGTCCTATCGCTGGACGGCAGCCGCGCCCAGCTTGCGCTTGAGCAAGACTCCGGCATACAGGGAGCACTGCTCGCGCTCGACAATGCCAGCGGCGAAATCCGCGCCATGATCGGCGGACGCGACTTCGACGATTCCAAGTTCAATCGCGCGACCCAGGCTTTGCGGCAGACGGGCTCGTCTTTCAAACCCTACGTGTACACCGCCGCCATCGACCGCGGAGCGTCGCCGGACGACATCGTTCTGGACGCCCCCGT
>JBEKBO010000125.1:0-13481 GCA_050015355.1 Candidatus Korobacteraceae bacterium
GAAATCGTACCTTTTTCATTGACCGGTTCCTTTCCGCTTGTGGCTCTGCGCTGTGGTTCCGCCAGAACTGCTAGCGTAACCCACGCATCGCGCATTGGGACCGGTCACTCCATTGTGACTAGCAACCGCATTTTTGTCGGGTAAGAGCGACATCCCAGGTGCTGGTGAATGCAAAGCACTGGCACCGCTCCTTATCCTGAGATTTGGAGACAAGCGGTCCCTTCCCCCGCTGAAGCGATGCTTCGACGATGAAAAATCTGCGGTTTCGGCTCCCCTTCTTCGGGCCGCTGCCGTGGTCTATTCAAGCTACGGAGACACAGCATTTGCCGAGGTTCGAAGATCTGCTAGCAGGTTATTGCGCAATCACCTGGCCGATGTAGTGAGGTTGGTCGAGCGCATACGAAAATACCCTGACGTTCCCATACGCTACAAGGCTCGACTGAGACCGCGGTATGATTCAGTGGCAGGAACGCAATACGTGGATATGAGGGCTTTGCTGACAGTGAGGCTACTACGGTTGTCAAGGGCTCCGCAGGTTATCAGATGGGTTACTGAATGGAAAGCCAACGTTCTTTTGCAACGCATTTCAGCATATGATCGCCGCTTAGTGGACAGGTTGCTCTAGCCAGTAAGATCGGGTGGGGCGGTTCTTGGTCCCCGATGCAGAATTGGGTCTGAATCACGGACAAACCGATAAAGGTCAGCCGCTCACGACAACTGAAAAACGATATGAACCGTGGCGGTTATATCTACGGCTTGGCCTCCCCGCTGAGCGGGTGAAAAACGAATACCCTCGGCCGCCCGCACGGCCGCTTCATCCAGACCGTGGCCCAGGCCGCGCACTACGCGCAGTACCTGGACACAGCCGTTGGAAGTAAATACAACCTGCAGCAGGACTTCCCCTTCCACGCCCAACTCGCGAGCCTCGCGCGTGTATAAGGGGCTAGGTTTCTCGCGGATAGCAACCGGCACTACGGTCGGCTGCGGTAGCGGCGCCGGCCTCTTGATCTCAGGCTCAGGGGCCCTTACTCCAAAACTCGTGGCCAGGACGCGACCCCGGGGGACCGGGCGTGCATCAGTCACCACTCCGTTGCCAAATCCTGCGTTGGGAATTACCCCACGCAGACCTCTCGCGCCTCCGCTGCCATTGCCATAGCCGGGGCCGGCAGGAAGATCAAAGCTCCCAATCGCGGCGATTTGTACCTTGCCGGAATGCGCCTGAACACTGCCCGCAACACCGTTGAAATCGCCGAACCCGCCGGTCTGAACTTTTTTGGACGCCATCTTCGGCAGGGTTGGTGTAGCCGAGCTGCCAAAATCGATGGCGCGCACTTGGCGCTGCACTGGTGGCGGTTCTTGCTGAGCTGGTACGACTTCTCTCGGCTCCGGCCTGGGTTGAATTGGAGTCTCGGTTGCGACCTCCACGCTGGGCTCGGCAACAGGGGCGGACGGCACGGGAGCTGCAACGCGGGGCCGGACCGTTACCAGCCGATGCGCGAGTTTGGGCGCCTCCGCAAGAGTCTCCGTAGCAGGCTGCTGCCACTCAATACGCACACGCGGTGCTGTCAGCTCCATGTAAGCAAACTGTTTTTGGACCACGCGCGGTGCGCTGGCGGCGAGCGTCCAGAGAATAACTATGGCGGTAGACTGCAGGCCGAAGCCGATGGCGAACGCTCCCGAACGATGCCTCGGTTGGGGCAACGGGGAAAACATGATCGTCGCGTTAGCCCAGTTCATGTCCGATTCTCGCAGCTCTTGCAGACCCCGATTGGTGCGCAAAGAACTTAATTCCGGGTGGCTGATTGATCATGTAGAGCACGAATCATGCCATTCTCTCTACCGCGCCGTCAATATGTATGTACTTTAGTATTAGCACTTAGGTTCAGTAATGGGACAGCGCGAGACTCGCCGCCGCCGATTGGAAGTTCTGTTCCCATTCCAGGTGTGCAAAAACGTGCACACACACTCTGCGGTGGGCTGAAAAACCCTGACGTAGTGCGACTTCCTGCGGAAACCCCTCGTTGTGCTATGCCCCGAAACGACTGCGAATCTTCGCCGAGACTATCGCCAGAATTAGCATTTCGCCAAAGCCCACGGCGATTGCCGGGCTGAGGTTCGAAAAGGGGAGAAATGTGCTGAGAATTGCGACAAACACCGCATGAACCACTGCGCAAGACGCGAGCGCAATCCCGAACCAACGCCGGCGAAGTTCTCCAGATCGCGCCGCCAGTACGACGGGGGCAGACAATGCCATGGCTGTGAGAACGAAAAGCTGGCTCGGCAGAATGAGCATCCGGCTTTCCAGCCAGAGGCCGACCGAGACCACCAGCAGGCCATACGCCATGCTGTACCATTTCGCGTTCATGCTGAAAGCAGCATACCGCAAGCAGCAGATCCGGAAAATCGGCTGACGCGTTGGGTACTAGCCCTTGCGAGAACCTGCGAAACCGTTTCGCTCTCGCCATACATGTTCTAAAATGCCCGCGTTGCTGTTGACCCTATCTCTACCCGCGCGAATCGATCGCCGGTTGAGCTTACGGAAGGTTGACCATGAAACTTCTTTTATTTGCTGCTTCCTCTCTGTTCCTTATGGTAATGACCCAGGCGGGGCGGCCGAGCCAGATGTTCAACACCTCGGCAGGCCCGGTTAAAATCACGCCGCTATACCACGCCAGCCTGATGATCGAAGCCGGCGGCAAGGTTATCTATGTCGATCCGGCGAAACCAGCCAAGGTTTCCGGCTTACCCAAGGCGGATCTCATTCTAATTACCGACATCCACCGCGATCACATGGACCCCGACCTGGTCGCGGCGCTGCGCCAGAGCGGAACCGAAATCTGGGCGCCGCCGGCGGTCAACGCGACTGTTCCCGCCTCGACCGTGATCTCCAATGGCGAGACCAAGACGTGGCACGGCTGGAGCATCGAAGCCGTGCCCATGTACAACCTGGTGCGCGGCCCCGAAGCCGGAAAGCTCTATCATGACAAAGGCCGCGGCAACGGCTACGTGCTCACTTATGGCGGCAAGCGCTTCTACTTCTCGGGCGATACCGAGCGCATCCCCGAGATGCGTGCGCTCAAGAATATCGACGTGGCTTTCCTGTGCATGAATCTGCCCTACACCATGCCGCCGGACGAGGCCGCGCTAGCGGCAAAGGATTTCCACCCGAAGGTGGTCATCCCGTACCACTACGGCAAATCCGATCTCAGCGTCTTTGAGAAAGCTCTGGCGGGAAGCGGCATCGAGGTCCGCATCTTGAACTGGTACGCGGAATAGGTCTGGACCGGCTTCGCGGGGGCTTAGAGCGGTTCGGAGTTGATGTATCTAAATTCCAAAGAGTATGTCATGGCGACCGGAGCGCCGAGCGTCGGTGTCCGGAGCAGCCGAGCTGAGTATCCGACATTGCATTCGATAAGCAAGAAGCTGTTCGGGCGCGGAGCCGGGGCCCCCATCAAACGCCGCTGTTGCGTTTGATGGGGTGGGGAGTGGAGCCACCCTTTGTTTTCGGCAGCAGAAACAAAAGGTGGCTCGACTTCGCTCGCCATGACAGTTTGATTTGATATGACCGATATACTTACCGCGGAACCGCTTTAGCTTTCCGGCGCTCCGTGCGCGGTTGCCACCAGAGACTGGATTTGCATCAGCCAGTCTTGCAATGCCGCAAGCGCGCGCGCACACACCATCTGGTGGCGCAGCTTTTTGTCGCGAATCTTTCGCCGCGTGGCTTCGTCGAGTGGCTCCAGCAGGTCGAAGGTAATGTTGGCCGGCTGAAAGTTACGGGCTTCGGCATGGCAGATGTAATGCACCAGCGAGCCCATTGCGGTTGGGCGCGGCGCCGCGACCGGTTGCTGGCCCGCAGCCAGGGCGGCGGCGGCGATTCCGGCGAGCTGTCCGGTGGCAATCGATTCGACGTACCCCTCGACCCCGGAAATCTGCCCAGCGAACAGCACGCGCGGGTGCCGCTTCATCTGCAGAGTGGGCAGAAGCAGAGCAGGCGCATTGATGTAGGTGTTGCGATGGATCTGCCCGTAGCGCAGGAAGCGCGCGTTCTCCAGACCGGGGATCAGCCGCAGCACGCGGGCCTGCTCGCCGAAGCGAAGATGGTTCTGGAAACCGACTAGATTGTAAGAATCGGCGCGCAGATTCTCCTGCCTGAGCTGGACCACCGCGTAGGGCATTTTGCCGCTGCGCGGATCGCGCAATCCGACCGGCTTCATCGGCCCGAAGCGCAGCGTATCCCGGCCTCGCCGCGCGATCTCCTCGATGGGCAGGCAGCCTTCGAAGTAGTTGAGTTCGGGGCCCCCGACGGTCTCCCACTCGGGAGCGTCCACGGTTTGCGCCGCGATCAGCCCATCGAGGAAGCGGTTGTATTCTTCCTCGTTCATCGGACAGTTGATGTAATCCGCCGAACCTTTGTCATAGCGCGCTGCCCGATAGACTTTTTCCTCATCGATCGAATCCGCTTCCACAATCGGGCTGATGGAATCGTAGAAGAACAAGCGTGCCGCGCCGCCGCCCGCCGTGGTCTCCTCTGCGGCGAGCCGTTCGATCTCGCGGGCCAGTGCATCGCTGGTCAGCGGCCCCGAGGCGACGATGGTGATCGCCGAATCTTCCTCGATGGCGGTGACTTCCTCGCGGTGAACGGTGATGAGCGGTTCTCGCTCGATGGCCTCCGTCGCCGCGCGAGCAAAAGCCAGCCTGTCAACCGCCAGTGCGTGCCCGGCGGGAACGGCGGTTTGACGTGCGAGTTCCATCAGCAGCGATCCGGCTCGCCGCATCTCCTCTTTAAGCAGCCACGGCGCGCTGTTTTCCGAGTCGGACTTGAGCGAGTTCGAACAGACAAGTTCGGCGAAGTCGCCGGTTTCGTGAGCCGGAGTCCGCCGCGCCGGCCGCATCTCAAACAGCTCGACGGCAACGCCGCGCCGGGCGCACTGCCACGCCGCCTCCGGGCCAGCCAGGCCGCCCCCAATAATTTTGACGGTCATACCGCGACCCGCGCGGGCGAAGCAATCGGCTGTGCCGGGCCGCCGCCGTTAATTCGTACCCGCTCAGTCATGCGACTCCGCCGTCGGCTGGCCCTGGGACGCCATGTTCGCCAGTGCGGCGTCCTCGACTCGCATGGTCAGCCACTCGCTCATCAGCTTTGCCCCCAGCGATTTATAGAACTCGATGGACGGCGTATTCCAGTCCAGCACCTGCCAGACGTAGCGGCCGCAATTTTCGCGTACGGCAACCTGCGCCAGGTGCAACAGCAGCGCCCGGCCGATGCCCTTGCCGCGAAATTCCGGATTGACGAAAAGGTCTTCCAGAAATATTCCCGGGCGGCCCTGGAATGTCGAGTAGTTGTAAAAGTAGAGGGCAAACCCCACGGGCGCTCGGTCCCACTCGGCAATCACGCAGCGGAACTTGGGTTCAGCGCCGAAGCCGTCGCGCAGCAGATCCTGCTCGGTCGCAACCATGGACCGGGACAGATGCTCGTACTCGGCCAGGGCCCGTATAAAGGTCAGTATAAGCGCAACGTCGTTCGCTTCGGCACGGCGGATGTTCAACATGCGGATCTCACGTTCAAAGGCATTTCGGCTGCCCGGGGTGTTTGCATCAGTGTATCGCCAGTGAAACAAGAAAGCTCCGGCATCAAGGCCGGAGCATTGAGTTACTTCGGAGAAAGAGGGTCGAACTCAGTCAAATGCGAACGCCGCGGTGGACTACCCTACCCTCGCCCTCGCCACAGCGACATTCAGTTCGTCGACGTACATCTCGCGCATGCGGAACTTCTGTACCTTGCCGCTTATCGTGATGGGGAAGGAATCGACAAACCTGACTAGGCGCGGAATCTTGAAATCGGCGATTTCACCCTTGCAGAACTTCTTCACCGCCTCAGGCGTCAGCTCGTGGCCCTTCCTCAGGATGATCCAGGCCATCACCTGCTCGCCGAACTTGGCGTCGGGAACGCCTACCACCTGCACGTCGGCAATCGCCGGGCAGGTATGCAGGAACTCCTCGATCTCGCGTGGATAGATGTTTTCGCCTCCGCGGATGATCATCTCCTTGATGCGGCCGGTAATGCGCACGTAGCCGTCTTTGTCCATGGTGGCCAAGTCGCCGGTGCGCAGCCAGCCGTCGGCATCGATGGTTTCGGCCGTCGCCTTCGGGTTGTTGTAGTAGCCCTGCATAACCAGATAGCCGCGGGTGCAGAGTTCGCCGTTACTTCCGCGCGGCACAATCCTGCCGGTCTTGACGTCGACGATCTTGACCTCTGTGTGGGGCAGCAACCGGCCCACCGTCGTAACCCGGCGCTCCAGCGAGTCATCGGTACGGGTCTGGGTTATCACCGGCGAAGCCTCGGTCAGCCCGTAGGCGATGGTCAGCTCGTAAAGGTGCATGACCTCCGTAACCTGGCGCATGAGCTCGATCGGGCAGGATGAACCGGCCATGATGCCGGTGCGCAGCGAAGTGAGATCGAAGTCCCTGAATTGCGGATGCTCAAGCTCGGCAATGAACATGGTCGGCACGCCGTAGAGCGCCGTGCAGCGCTCAGCCTCGACCGTGCGCAGTGTCTCCAGAGGATCGAAAAAATCGGCGGGAATCACCATGGTCGAGCCGTGCATGACGCAGTTCAGGTTGCCCAACACCATGCCAAAGCAGTGGTAGAACGGCACCGGAATGCACACCCTGTCCTGCTCGGTCAGCTTCATGCAGTCGCCGATCAGCATGCCATTATTGACTACGTTGAAATGGGTGAGCGTCGCGCCTTTGGGGAAACCCGTGGTGCCCGACGTGTACTGGATGTTGATCGCATCCCGCGGCGACAGCGTGGCTTCGCGCGCCCGCAGTTGCTCGGTTGAAACTTGTTCGCCCATGGCCAGTAGCTGCTTCCAGCTCAGCATTGCCGAAGGCGCGGGTTCGCCGCAGAAGACTACGTTCTTCAGGTGCGGCAAACGCTGGGACGAGAAATCTCCGGGAGGGTTAGTGCGCGATTCCGGAGCGACGCTGAACAGCGTCTCGACGTAATCGCAGTCGCGAAAGCCGCTAATCAGCAGAAGCGTCTGGCACTCCGACTGCCGGAGCGCGTATTCCAACTCGTGAGCCCTATAGCGCGGGTTCAGGTTGACCAGAATGGCGCCGATTTTGGCGGTGGCAAACTGCGCCAGCACCCATTCAGTGCAGTTGGTGGCCCACATACCCACCCTTTGGCCTTTTTCGACGCCCAGCCCCATCAAACCGCGCGAGAGTTTTTCCACCTCATGGCGAAGCTGCCTCCAGGTAAACCGTTCGCCGGTGTGCCGCATCACGAGCGCAAGGCCGTCGGGAAAGCGTTCGGAGGCGCGATCAAGCGCCTGGCCGATGCAGATGTTCAACAACTCAGTACTATCGGGACCTTTCGAATAGCTGGCGGTAGGTTCGTGGAAGGAGTTCAAGTTAGAGCCCTCTTTTGCCGTATGAATAAGGAAGAAAATGACAACCCGAATCTCCCTTATCGGGCTCTGGAAAACATTAGTCAATCTAATATTTTTAATCGTACGATAAGATAATGAGATGTCATTAGGTTTAGGCACTCACCTGTTAAGCGGCTCTGGTAGAGCTTTCCGGACTTATGGTCCCATTCGGCGTGAAGCCTGTTCTTAGGTAAGTCATGCTTCTATAAAAGAGGGCATACCTGTCCAACGATGTTTGCGAGGGATTGCGGACACTCTTCTATTCGTGATTGAGGGTGCCGCAGGTTCGCCCGCGTCGGGGTCCCCGGCGAGGCTCGGCTCGCTGGGGTGACTGGGCTAACCTGGGGTAGTTTCCGCTGGTGCTCCAGCCGACACCGCTCAAGCAGGCCGGCGCTGTCGCGATTTATTTCTCGTTCGCGCCCGGCATTGCCAGCAGTGCTTCGACCCGGTAGCCGGCCTCCGCTGCCGCCCACAAAAAACGCTCAAGCTGCCGCTCCAGTGACTTCACGGCGTCCTTGGCGGTTTTGGAATCCTCGGCCATCCGCAGCAGCGCGGGCAGTGTCATCCACCAGAGAAAGCGTTCGAACGGTTCCTTGACGAAGTATTGCTCGTCCTGGTAGCGATGCACGCCAATCAACCACGCGACATCGGGATCGTGCAGCCAACTGATGGGGCCTCCGGCTGCCGGCAACGTCGGTTTTCTTGCGGAGGGCACAGCCACAGCCGATGAAACCGCCGGGCGCGGTACGTCGTCGGCGTAGGCATGCGCGAAGCTGGCTCGCACCCGCGCGGCGGCCTGCCAGCGCTTTTCGTCATGCAATCCAAGTTCGCGGAAGGCTTCGGCCATTGGCTCGCGCAAGCGCAACGCCTCGAAGGCCTTGGCCGCTCCGCGGTTCGGGTCGGCGGGACGCAGGAAAGCCCCAATGGCATGCATGACCGACCACGCCAGCACCGTACCCCAGATGGCGATGGCCTTTTCGATCGGGGTTTCCCGCGCTGGCAGAACTTCCTTGGCCGCTGCCGGCCAGCTCGCCGCAAACTGGCGTTCCAGTTCGGGGATGTGGATGGCCGCTTCCATCTGTCGCTCGAAGGATTCCAGTACGTTGTCGAGGTGCTGCCGCCAATCCGGCATCGGCACGCGTCGCAGCGTCGCGTAATCCTCCACCGCCAGCAATGCCTGCACGTGCTCCAGCAATGCCCGCAGATGTTCTGCCCCAACCCGCGCAACTACGGCGCGTGCCGGGGTCCCCTGCCGTTGAGCCGGAGTCGCATGTTTGGCGCCGTGCCCGCGGGAAGTTCCGGCGGCGATGGCCGCCAGGTGCTTGGCGGCTTCGGGGGTAAGCAGCGCGCGCAGGGCGTCGTGCGCAGGCTTCAGGCGCAGGTCGCGCAAGGCGTCGTCCAGGCTGGAAACGCCGCGCCCGCCGAGCATTTCGCACAGCTCCGCCCAGGGATGCGCGGCGTCTTCGCGAAGATCGCGCCAATCGAGAAAGACGCAGTGCTTATAGGCTCCCAACTCCAGGTGCAGCCCGTTTTCGATCAAGCGTCCGGCGTGGTGCAGGTATTCAAGTCCGGTGATGGCGTCGCGGCAGGCGGCAAACATCGAAGCGTCGTTCTTCAGATCGAACCCCTCGCCCAGGGTTCGCTGGCGGAGACGCTTGCTGCCGTCCGGATTCTTTTCCGCGCACGCGCAAGATACCCGAATCCAGCCTCGCGTGTCGGCATAGCGATTGTTGTAGACCACCAGTGTCCGCTGATCGCCGAGCCGGTTGGAGTAGGCGAAGACGTCTTCGTTCACTTTCCCGTCGTCCGTGTAGAAGTCATACAACAGAAACTCTTTCACCTCGGCGAACAACGCGCGCCGGTGCAGCAGGGGAGAGATCTCGCGCTCATGGCGCGCCACCAGCCACTCGTCGGGTGTTTCAGAGTGATAGGCGCGGCGATACTCCATGCCGTAGCGCTCGGTGAAACCTTCAATCTGGCCATGGCCGAACATGGGCAGTCCGGGGAGGGTGGCCAACATGGTGCAAACGCCGAAATACTTGTCTCCCTTGCCGAACTGGTCGACCGCTGTGCGCTCGTCGGGGTTGTTCATGAAATTTACATAGCGCTTGAGCACCTCCGAGTCGAACTCAAGCGTGTTCTTAATCACGCTGCGGTAGTTCGCGTTCTCTTCGTCGCGCAGCATGTTCATGAAGGCGCTGTTGTAGACGCGGTGCATGCCGAGCGTGCGCACGAAATATCCCTCCAGCAGCCAGAAAGCCTCGGCCAGCAGCAGGGTTCCGGGGACCTCGGCGGCGACGCGATCGACCAGTTCGCGCCAGAACTCGACCGGCATGGCGGCGTCGAACTCCGCCTTGGTGAGCCCGTACTCGGAGCGCGACGGAATGGCGCCGCCGGTGCCGGGAACCGGAAACCAGAGCCGCTGGTAATGCTGCTTGGTGAGCGTCATGGCGGCGTCGAAGCGAATGATGGGAAACAAGCGGGCGACGTGCAGGATGGTCTGAATGACTGCTTCGCGCACCTCCGGCTTGAGGTAGTTGAGCTGCGCCGTGTCATTCCACGGGAAGCTGGTGCCGTCGTTTCCGTGGTAGACGTAGCGCGTGTCGCCGCTCCAGCGATCGACGCGGCGGAAGACCACGGCGGCATCGCTGCGGTCGTAATAGTGGTCATCGATCTTGATCTCGACGCGCCCGTCGGTCGAGAGGTCGGGACCCGCAAAGCTGTACGCCGGGAACGGCGGATAAGGCAACTGCACAAACCAGTCGGGATGCTGAATGACCCAGCGCGAATCGATTCCCATGTGATTGGGAACCATGTCGCTGGCCAGGCGGATGCCGCGCAAGGCCGCGCGATCGCGCAGGTTCACGTAAGCGGATTCGCCGCCAAGATCCTGAGCAATGGTGTAATCGTCGAGCGAGTAGGCCGACGCGGCGGCCTCGGGATTTCCGGTCAGCCGCTTGATCACCTGCGAGGCCCGGCTGCGCTCCCAAACTCCGATCAGCCACAGCGCATTGAAGCCGCGGCGCGCCATGATGTCCAACTCCTGGTCGGGAACCTGATCGAGAGTCTGGATCGGACGCCGGTACGACTTGCCAAGCTGGTCGAGCCAGACATAGATGCTCTTGGCGATCATCACCGTCCGCGGCATCCAGTCCACGTCCGCGCTGAAGCGCTCGTACTCGAATTCCTTGCCGCCGAAGTCCGGCACGGCAGCGGCGCTGGAATCGCCGAACCTCGGGCCCATGCCGTCGTGAGGCGCGGGCGGATGGAAGCGCAGCCAGATGGCCGTCTGCTCTTCCTTCAGCACATCGAGTGCGGCCAGCAGTCGCCGCACCATGTCTCCCAGCAGCGGGCTCCAGCGCTCGCGGATGAATGCGAGCTGTCCCTCCAGCGAGCCGGGAGAAGCCAGCGCCGGCGCGCGCAGCAGGTCCACCAGGTTCTGGTTTTCAGGACCGAAGCGCGGGCGCGTTTCGAAGTACGCGCGCAGTCCTGCCGTGAGTTGTTTGTACGCCGTCGACTTGGCGAGGTCTTCGTCGGCAAATAGCTCGGAGAATATCCGGAATGCGGGATTCAGGTTGGCGAGCCAGAGCATCATCAGCTCTTCCAGCGCGATTGCCCGATTGGGAACGCCGCCGGCAGAGCCTCGAAGCCACTCCGCCGCGCTCTGCCGGCCTCGGTAAACCGCCACCGTGGGGAACTCATCGGCAAATGCCAGCAGAGTACGATCGAACGCTTCGCGTCCCAATCGCGCCTCGAACCAGGCCAGCGCGTCAACCACGCCGCTCGGGTCGCGCTGCTGCCGATAGAGCGCCATCACCACGTGCAGTACTTCGTCGATGAGCGCCATGGCGTTAAGCTCGCCCGGATTGACCGCCAGCTCCGGATGCCGCGCAGCATCCCGCATCAGGTTCATCTGTTGCGCGAACTGCCTGCTGGCTGCAAGGTTGGCAAAAATCACGTTGCCGGTAACGGAGAACAGCGCCTCTCCGAACTGGTAGCGGTCGCGTGCATTCCTTGAAACGTGGAACTCAAAGGTTGGCAAAAGGGCAGTCATGTGCACTGGTAATTGTACTTCTGAAGTTAGATGCGAAGGGCGACCTCGCTCCACAGCCGGTTCCATTTCGGTCATAGGCGGCAGGACGCGGCGGAATCCGGCTCCCATTCGGCGTCTTCGGGTGACCGGCTTCATGGCGCCGGGCGCGTTTTCGGACTACACCGGATTCGCGGAAGGTATATCCCGGAAAAGAACCGGGCGTTCGGGGTCCCCGGCAAACGCTTGGCGTTGCTGGGGTGAAGTTAGCGCCCGGCTGTGATATTAGGGATACACCGACTCCGGAATTGCTCTACACTAGGCGAGCCCACCGGTGGCCCACATTTGCCGCAGTTGGCTAATGTGGGGCACGAAGAGCTTCGCTAACGTGAGGTTCGAAGAGGGAACCTCATGGATGTCTCATGAATCGCTATTCCGTACTTACGAATCGTAAGCGCGCGGTCATCGCACTGGTGCACGCGGTGTTTTTTTTCTTCATCGCGCTCTCCGGGCTTTCCGGGCCGCCCAGGATTCCGCCTTTGACCATGGCGATGGCCCGGCAATCGCAGCTTGCTCCATCGCTGGCGATCACGGCGGTTTACCTGCTGGTAACGAGCATTCTGGTGTGGTTGGTTCGCCTGTCGGCTGCGCTGCGGGAAAGGCTCTACTTCGCATTCTGTGCGACCAGCGCCGGAACCGGGCTGTTGCGCGCCCTGTTCGGCGATACTCCGCTGCATGCCGAAGCCTGCATCCGGGCAATCATGCTCGCCTGCGCTATTGTGACCTGCACGCTGATCTGGCGTTCGCATCCGGCAGCGATGTAACTCGCTCGCCTGCCAAACAGATATGGACGAGTTACACTAGAACATGGGCTTTCTGCAGACCATCCGCGAGGACATTCAATCGGTCTTCGATCGCGATCCGGCGGCGACCTCCTTGGTCAGTGTGCTGCTCTGCTATCCCGGGTTGCATGCCGTCTGGTTCCACCACCTGAATCACTGGCTATGGAAGAAAAACCGCAAGTTTCTGGCGCGTTTTTGCTCGCAAGTGGCGCGCTTCTGGACCGGCATTGAGATCCATCCCGGAGCGCAGATCGGGCGGCGGCTGTTCATCGATCACGGCATGGGCGTGGTCGTCGGCGAGACTACGATTATCGGCGACGACGTTACTCTCTACCAGAACGTAACCCTGGGCGGCACCGGCAAGGAGAAGGGCAAGCGGCATCCCACGTTGCGCGACGGCGTGTTCGTGGGCAACAGCGCCAACATTCTTGGAAACATCACCATTGGCGAGCACTCGCGCGTCGGCGCCGGTTCGGTAGTGCTGCGCGATGTTCCGCCCGATTCCACGGTTGTCGGCAATCCTGCCCACATCATCTATCGTGAGGGCAAGCGCGTGCTGATTACCGATCCGCACGATGTGCAAGATCCCTTGTCGAACGTGATTATTGCGCTGGCAAAGGAAGTGAAACAACTCGAAGAACGGCTTGAACACCTGGATGGCCAGGTCGTGCAGGCTGCCCGCGAGCTCGACGCCGTTCGCGGCCTGGCCACCGAGGACGAAGAACGCGAACAATACCGGAGCGAGCTGAAATCGCTTTCCGAATACGTGAGCATGGGCGGAGGAATCTGATTTCTGCAACCCCAACAAGCCAACAACGGGCTTGTCGGGGCCCCCGCCACGCCCTCACACCAACCGAGTGACGAGATCGAAAGGGTTGGGCCGATGTCACGGAAATCTTCAAGCCTGCTGCGCATGGCTGTCCTGCTTAGCCTGGCGATGATTCTGCCCGCTGTCTCCTCCGCGCAGGTTGCAACCGCAGTGTCTTACAAGGTCACCAAGCGATTTCCCCTCGGCGGGGCCGGGGGCTGGGATTATCTCGCCGTCGATTCGCCCGCTCGCCGGGCTTACATCGCCCGCTCGCGCCCTGCCAGGCGCCAACCGGGCTGGCGATCGATATCGAGAAGGGCCGGCTGTTCGCGGGTTGCGGCAACGCCAAGATGGCGATCGTGGAA
>JBEKBO010000126.1:0-13292 GCA_050015355.1 Candidatus Korobacteraceae bacterium
GTCTGCTGGAAGCCCTCGAACAGGCTGCTGCTCTGGCCCTCGCAGCTATCACCCCGGACAACGCCGCAGCTTGGTTCAAACACTGCGGATACGGTATATAGCTTCATGGGAACCGCTCTAACCGACCGCCGCCGGTCGCGCCAGATGGGCGAAGGCCGACGTTCCCATTTGGTAACTTGCGGATACTAATGGGGTTAACCGCGAGTGGACGGGTTCACGCCATGACTGCCCCCGTTGGCCGCCCTCTAACCAATTGCGTAATCAGTACTTTGCCTCCACCCGGCCATGCGGATACCGCCTCCGCGTCTATTGCTTCCAGCGCGGCATCCTCGTGCGCCGTAGGGCGACTGCACACGGGCAATTGCAGGCGGGGCGGCAGCCGCTCGGCTTTCACTTCCAGACGATTACGCCGACCCGCTGCAGGTAATGCCGGCTGAACTCGACCCGGCGCCCTGCCTCCATCAGCAACACGCGCAGTTCCTGCTCGGTGTAGGCGCGGCGGATGGACACTACCCCATCGCGCCATGCCATTCTGCTGCGGAATAGCGGGCGGGCGGCCATCACCAGCGCCAGGTGAAGCCGGGTGCGCACCAGATCGTTGATGACCAGTGCGATGCGGGCCACTCGCAGCGCCTCCCGCACGAAACGCTTGAGCAGCGCCGGTTCAAGGTGATGGGCAAACAGCGAGCAAGTCACCAGGTCGAACGACTCGGGCGGAAACGGGAGATTAAGGGCATCGCCGACGACCGCGGTCGGCACGCGCGGCAAATGAGTTGCGCACCGATCCAGCAGGGTAGGATACAGGTGCACACCGCGCCGATCGAAGCGGCTTGCAACTGCTAGTGGCACGTCCCCGGAGCCGCTACCGACATCCAGTAACTCGAGCCGCAGCAGCGCAGATTCATCCACCACACGCTGCACCAGGCGCTCGCTGGTACTCACCCCTCCAAACCAGCGGTTTACGCGGCGGATATCGGCCAGCGCGGCGGCAATTTCCGCCGGGGTCCCGCAATCGCTGTCCAGCAGTTCGCTATCTACCTTGCGCTTCATGTTTATGGCGAAATCTTTGCCAGTTCCTCGGAGTACAGATGGTTCTGTGGAAACTCCTGCGACAACCCAGCGAGCAGTGCGCGTGCGGTAGCGCGGTCTTTGTCCCGCAGCGCGGCGACGGCAAGTAATAACCTTGCAAACGGGCCGAGATAGCGCCCCTTCTCGGCGGTCAAACGAAGGTGGTTGACGCCCTCCGTCTTGTCGGTCTGCGCGCCGCTCAGGCGCAGAATCCAACGGACCGGAGCCGAACTCAGGCTAAGCAGGTAATTCTCCACCCCTACCGCAAGGTAGGCATCGTAGCAGGTCGGATCGAGGGCAACCAACCGTTCGGCGATCCGTCGTGAATTTTTCATGTAGCCGAGGCTGGCGAGATTTCTTTTTTCGATCATCGCGGCATAGTCTCCGCGCAGGCCGTTGGCGAGGATCTGCGAGAACAGCGCATTGCGATCTTGCGGTGAGTGCGCGAGGATCTGCCCGACCAGTTGGTCCGCCTTGGCTAGCCGTTCATTGAAAGCAGCTTTTGTCGCGGGATCGGGCGGCAGCTTGCTGCGTTCGTCGAACCTCTTGTCATTCGTGAACAACTCGCTCTGCAAGACGTGCAACCGGTCAAATTCGGAAAACAGATAGGAAGCCGCATCGGAAACAAAGCCCAGCGGATCTTCCGGATGAGAGGCCTGCCAGGCGCGGAAAACCTTGTGAGCGGCCCCAAAATCCAGGTTGTACATGTACCGGTAACCCTGTTCCAGGCCGGCGGAAGGAGCGGTGGCGGAAGCTGCCCTTCCGAGGAAAAGGAGCAACGCGACAAAGCATGGGCCGAAAAAACGCGACATCGAGTGTGGGCAAATTATAGACCAAGGTGCTGTCGAGCATCCACCGATAACGCACCAGGGCTCCAGCCCCGGCCAATCGCCGCCAATCTTTCCGTCCGCACAGAGTTCCAGACGTGAGCGGAAAACACCTTCTCTGCCGCCTGCATCGGAATCAGAGTACATGACGAATACGCTGGCGGTCGCTGAACCCGGTCTAAACTGCAAACCAACGAGGGATTTCGGAAGTAGAGATACGTCTCGCATCGAGTTCCTAGACGGTTTGCGATGTGTCGCCATTCTGGCCGTGCTTCTTTTTCACTACTTCTCCCGCTGGACCCCGCCATGGCACAGCGAGAACTTATATCCTTACGGCAATGTTCTCTCCCCTTTATTTGGGCTCGGCGGCTACGGCGTCACTTTGTTTTTTGTTGTCTCTGGTTTTGTCATTACGCTGACTCTCTTCAAATGCGAAAGTTTCCTCGAGTTTTTTACCAGGCGGTTTTGTAGATTGCTGCCGGCAATGCTGGTTTGCAGCGTTGTGACGTTTTTGATAACCACCTTCGTTCCGGGGAGTTTGTTCAAAATCCACCCTGCGGCGTTCTTGCCGTCCCTGACCTTTATAGAACCCAACATATTCAACAAGATATTCTCAACCACGGTTTTCGCTAGTATCGATGACGTCTATTGGTCTTTGTACGTTGAGGTAAGGTTTTACCTGTTGATCTCGGCCATATACTTTCTAAGTCCTAAACACTTCTTACGAAACACGCTCTCGTTTTCAGCGATAACTTTCCTGTGCACAATAGTGCTCGATATTCTTCACTTGGATACTCTCAGCAAAGTCCTGGGCTTTGTCGCGATTTCCGCAGCATTACCATGGTTCATCATCGGAATTGGTTGTTACCTGCGCTTCAGCGGAGAGTCGGCATCGCGCTGGTTACCGGCCGTCATTCTTGGAACCATGCAGTTGCTGGCTTCTTCCAAAGGAAAGCCGGTGCCAATCATTATGGCCGTGATCATTCCGGCATTTTTCTTTCTCGCAATGACTAATAGGACGACCAGCAGAATTCTGTCATGTAGACCCCTGCCTGCGGTTGGTGTCTGCTCGTACAGCCTTTATTTGCTGCACCAAAATGCTGGAGTCACGTTGATCAGGTTTTTTTCAAGGGCATTCTCACTTGGAACAGTTCAGTCCATTGCACTCGCCTGCGTCGTGGCGATAGCTCTCATCGTATTCAGCTATGGCTTATTCCAGTTGTATGAAAGACCGGTAAACAAATACTTGCTAGGTCTTCTGCTAAAGAAACAAGGGGCAACCGTGTGCCCCTCGTTACCCCTAACTCTATCAGGCAATGTACAAGCCGGCGGTGAAGGTGCTGAAGTCTCCGCCACGTAACATCAGATTGCGGCAATCTCCTTATCGAAAACGGCCCAAACTCGTTCGCTAAGAGCTGAGAAGAACTCGCGGGTAATAAACGGGCCAAGGCCCAACTGATCGTTGGGGCGATCAAAGACCTCAGACGGAAGAGTGTAATCCGAACGCTCGAAGCCCTGTTTGCGCTCCAGCCACAGCCCGCGAATGTAAGCGCGACGAACAGTCGCCAGCAACTCCTCCGTTGTAATCTCCAGACCGATTTCATGCTTCATTGCTTGGGCGACGTTCGGGGGCGTCACGGTCGCAAACTTGCACAACCCTGTCATATCGCTTTGCACCTGATAGAGTCCACGCTCCGTGATTGCCTTGACCCAGTATTCGAAGTTAGTGTCGTTTTCCAGTGGAAGGAGCAGATGAGTCGCCATTGACATGTGACCGCCGGCAATTGCCCAGGGGTATCCAGGGTTCGAGTCTGGAAGGTAACCCGGCAGCTCAAGACCTTTGCACTGCATGGCGTATCCGGTTTCGGCGAGCTTTTCGGACAGCCGTTTGACGCCATGTCCGATTTCCGGGTACCGGCCCCTTCCGGTTTCCTGAATCAATTCCTTTACCTTCTCGAAGTCGCCGAATGTCGCGCCGTTACAGATCCGCTTGTCGGGATGCCGTTCGTTGTAGTCGAGCGCATACGCAATCGTTGTCCCGAGCGAAATCTGATCCATGCCAAGATGGTCGACCAGGCTGATAAGCTCGGCGGCCAGGTGCGGATTGTGGATTCCAATATTGGTCGAGAAAAGGTTCACCGGCTCGTAATCGAACTTTGCCAGAAACTTCCCGCGCGAGCCGTCCGATTTCTTTTCGTAAACGTTCTTGTGGCAATGAATGCCGCAGCGGAAGCACGATTCGGCCTTGATGACAAACTCCGGCTCGACGTTGTCCCGGAACATTCGCTCCACCTGGCCGTCGGCTTTGGGGCGGAAATTGTTCTGCGGCACGAGATGGTATTTCTCAAGCGGCACGTAGTTGGCCCAGGTGCCACCGAGGCCGCCACGGTCCTTCTCGCGGAATCTCCGAGAACCTGGACCGGTCCCGATCTCCTTATTAAGATCACGGATTTCCGGCTTGACTTTGCCTAGCTGATCCGGTGCTTGCGCGATAATCGCGATAACATTCTTGTAACCCAGGACGCTCCCCATGCCGCCCCGGCCCGCCCAACGGCACTTGTCGTCACCTGATTTCAGTTGGTTTTCCGTGCTCAGGCCCACGGCGCCGAAATAGCAATTCTCATAATTCTCTCCGGCCGGCCCGATCACCGCAAAATGAGCATCCGGGTACTCGCCTTTCAGAAGCGCGATTTTCGCGTAACACTCGAGCCCCAGGAGGTGTTTGGCAGACTTGAATTCCACCGTAGGTCCGCCGCTGCCGTGGCGAAGCACCACGACGATCGGCTCGCTCGACCGCCCCTCCAGGATCACCTCATCAAGTCCAGTCCATTTCAGCTTGGCTCCGAACTTGCAGCTTCCCGCCGACCACATGGCGCCGGGCAACCCCTTGTTGGATTGTTTAAGAGGACTATATGCGGAGAAGTAGGCCCGCAATCCCGTCATTACGTTCGAACCGGTAAGTATCCCCGTGTTTATGATCAGCGGATTTTCAGGCATGTACGCATTGCTGATCGTACGCTCGCCGAGAATCTGAAACGAGCGGCCGAATCCACCAAAGACCTCTTCTAGATTTCGACAGGGAATATCCTTGATGAGAACGTCGCGGGATGACAGATTGATAGTACAGCGGGAGTACAGAACTGCCGTAGGATCGTTTAACGACTCACTGAGAGACAATCGCATTTACAGTCTCCAAAGGGATGCACAGTATGCACAGCCCAATCCGGCTGCCGAAAAGCAATTTGACGGCAAGGAATTCGATCCATGAATGCTGAACGATTGATTAGAATGATAGCATCGCTCGCATTCGGTCGCCAGATTCGCTTGCAGCGTTACGTCCGCCATATTCACGGGGCGAAATCTGCGTTGAAGGATTTTGGTCGAACTCTAATCGGGGGAAGCGGACAAACAGCAGAATAGCCGCTGGCAGGCGGCCAGCCGGATAGATGCCAGGCTCGGCGCTCTCATTTCTGACGCTACGATATTCGAGCAGCGTAGCGCTTCATCACGTCAATCGGGGATTTAGGGGGAATGTACATGAGGTATCGAACCCTTGCAGTTTCCGATCCAGGCGAACCAGAGGCGATCGTGGCCGCGGATTCGGATTACCAGCGCACGATTGCCGCAGGTAGTGCGGCCGTTTCCATATTGAAAGATGGTATTGCCTCTGGACAGTTGAATCTTTCGGGTAGGGAGCAGCAGTGGCTCGAACGGATTGAGAACGCGCTTGGCAGTCTGCCGGCTAAAGAAGATGACTTACGCAGCGAAATGCTCGAACAGCATGGCCAGGTTTTTGATCCGGCGAGCTACGGCCTACCTCAATGCAGTTCGCATAACTGAGGAGATCGATGCCGTAAGGCTGCAACTGTAGGACGGAGTGAAGTTCCCTATGGAGACCACGGACATCATTATCATTGGCGGGGGTGTTGTTGGAAGCTCCTGTGCCTACAACTTGGCCCGGTCCGGGTTGAGCGTAACGTTGCTGGAGAAAAACGAGATCGCCTCCGGGGCATCGGGCGGAAGCGCGGGTGGGGTTCGACAACAGAACCGCGCTGCTCCCGAACTACCTCTGGCCATGGCTGCCAATACGATGTGGAAGGCATTGGAGCAGGAGCTAGAGGCAGATTTGGAGTATCGCCGGGGTGGTCACATCAATCTGGCGGAGCACGAACAGCAACTCGCTTCCCTCGATGCCTCCGTGGAACGCCAGAAGGCCGCCGGTCTCGATATCCGGATGATTTACGGAAGCGAACTACGCGACTTGGTGCCGGCTGCGGGTTCGCAAATGGTCGCGGGCAGCTACACCCCGGGAGACGGCTTTGCCAATCCCATACTCGTGACTCGGGCATTCTCGGCGGCGGCGCGGCGGCATGGCGCAAGAATCTACACTCGGACAGAGGTCAAAGCGATCCGGCGGGAGGCGAACCGGGTTGTCGGGGTGGAATCCACACGAGGGCTCATTACCGGCCGCTGGGTCATCAATGCTGCGGGCGCGTGGTCGCGAGCCCTCTCCGCCGGACTCGGACCCGATCTCCCGCTTCGGGTGCAGGCAAAGCAAATGATGGTGACCGAAAGGGCGCCTGCCATGCTTACGCCCGTCGTGACCTGCCTTGGCCGCGGGTTGAGCGTGAAACAGATGCCCCAGGGCCAATTTGTAATCGGGGGCGGCTGGCCGGGGATAGCCGACATGGCGGCGGATCGGGGTTGGCCAAAGATCGGCAGCCCAAACGGGAGTGCCCGTGAGCTTACAGCGGTTTTGCCTGCGACCGCTGCGCTACAAGTGATCAGGATATGGAATAGCCTGGAGGCTTGTACTCTCGATCTGCTGCCGATCATAGGGGAAGTCGGCGATGTCGAGGGTTATCTGCTGGCCACCGGCTTCTCGGGCCACGGCTTCGCGCTGGCGCCCTCGGTGGGTGCCTTACTGGCTGAGTTCATTTTGACCGGCAAGACCTCGATCCCTCTCCATCAACTCAGCCCGCAGCGGTTTGTTGGATACGATGCCCGCCAGATCAGCGAGTTTTTGGAGGGAGAGGCGAGTGGCGCAAGTATGGGACGATTGCAATAAGCCGGCCTCGGAATTGCAGCTAATGGAAGACACCAAACAGGTGTCATTGGGGCCGAGCGGCAATGTGGAACGCCGGTGGACGGCGCAACCATTCAGGCATACGAGAGCAAAAGCCCGGAGATAATGACGGTGCATGGCAGAGATTGAGAAGACGACCTGATGGAGGGAGCGGCGTAGGCGGCTAGCTTCGTCAAGACTGCAATTCCGATTTACAAGAAGGAGACGATTGTGCATGTACAGACTTCATTAACGCTATCCGGGAAACAAGTCGCTCAGATCATTGATAGGACAGGTGTAACTCCAGTTACCAAGATTCTTGTATTTGCCGCCGCCTTGGGATACTTGTTTGATGCTTTTGACAACACTATGGTCGGCTATTTGATGCCGCTGATCTCGAAGGACTTTACCATAAACCCGGTATGGAAAGGATTTCTTCTCTCTCTCGCTTTATGGGGCGGTGTCGTCGGAATGTGGTTTTGGGGGCCCGTTTCCGAGGCAAAGGGACGTCGATTTGGCTTTCAAGGAACAGTGTTGTCATTTTCCGTGTTCACGGGCTTGGCGGCACTTTCCTGGTCCCCATTGTCCTTCGGGATTACGCGGGTGATTGCCGGTGCTGGTCTGGCGGGATTTTATGCTGTCGATTTAGCGTTAGTGTCGGAAATGGCGCCGACCAAGGTAAGAGGACGCCTAACGTCACTAATTACAATATTGTATCCAGTCGGCGTAATCCTCGCAGGGGTGGCGACAGGGTTTTTGGCCCAAAGAATTGGCTGGCGAGCGATGTTCTTGATCGGAGTCACTCCGGCGCTCTGCGCATATTTGGTTCGCCGCAGGGTGCCCGAATCACCGCGGTGGCTAGCTTCGAAAGGAAGAGCCGAGGAAGCGGTTGCGTCACTGCTTCGCATGGGGGCGACACAACAATCCATCGATGAAGTTCAGAACACAGTATCTGACGCTGCTCCTTACGCGGCCGTGGATCTTGACAGAGGGCAACTAGGAGACAAGTTCAAGGAACTTTTTTCAAGAAAATGGCTATCGGCGAATATTGTGGCCTGGGCTCTTTGGATCTGCGGTAACTATGCGGCGTGGGGAGTCACGCTATGGCTGCCTACTATTTTGATGGATGTCTATCACTTTACTTTCGTTAAGGGCGCGAGCTTTCTAGCAATCACTTATGCGTTTGGTCTTATTGGCCGTCTATGTGGCGTACTCTTAATCGATAAAATCGGACGTAAACCACTTATTGCCTATTCTTATATTGTGGCTGCTTGCGCTTGTTTGGCGTTTGGCACGGTAAAAACCCCCAACTCCTTGCTGTTCTTCATCGCCCTGTTTAAATTCTTCGAACAACAGGGAACACTTGCAGTTATGGGCTATATACCTGAACTCTATCCTACCAGGCTGCGAGTCATGGGTAACGCATATGCTGGAGCAGCAAGCCGATTTATGTCAGCGCTGGCGCCCATAATGGTCGGAGTATTGATGGGAATGCATCGGTATTTGGCTATCTGGTCAATCTTTGCGGCTGTGTTAGTGATAGGTGTCATCATAGTGTGGCTTTTAGGACCGGAGACTAAAGGTAAAACGTTGGAGGAATGTACCGGCTCCATTTAGCAGGCTCAACACCTGTTATAGCGGAAACTCAGAAACATAAATAATCATTCAACAGGAAAGGCTCAATGTCCCTTTGGCCATTGAGCCTCTTCCTTCAACATCCGCCGGATATTTCCTTAATCCACCGAGTGGCGAGTACCGATGGACGGCTGTTTGTGGCCCAGCCCCGGAATCTCCCACACTCCAGCTCCTCCGGGATTCATGTCCGCCCCGATATTGGCGTCGATGAGGTAGGGCTTGCCGAGGTTAATCGCGTACTTGATTGCGTCACCCAGCTCAGCAGCCTTATCTATGCGCACAGCCTCGATCCCAGCCGACCGGGCCATGGCGGCAAAGTCCGGGTTGTAGGGTTCGCCCGTCTGCGGATGGCGGAACTCGGTCACCAACTCTCGCCCGCCGAGGTATCCCCGCTGCAGGCCACGGATCGAACCATAGGAGTAGTTGTTCCACACCACCCAAACAACCGGAAGGTTGTACTCCACGGCTGTGCCCAGCACGCTGGCATGCATGAAGAAGGCTCCGTCTCCGCACACTGAGACACATGGGCGGTCCGGTGCCGCGAACTTCGCCCCCAACACCCCGGCCACACCGTGCCCCATGGCGCCGAAACCCATCGAGGCAATCAGGGAATCGGGACGCCTGGGATTGCAGAACTGGTTGAGCCAGTTGTGATGGACCCCGATGTCGCTCACCAGGATCGTGTCCTCAGGCAACGCTTTATCGATCTCGTACCCAGCCCGTTGAGGGTTGATAGGAGTAGTGTCAGCTAGGTAGCCGGGGGCGACGTACTTCTCCCATTCCTTGCGGTACCCATCGATCGCCTGCAGCCACTTCTTCCGGCCTGCCGAAACCTCGCTCGGCAGCTTCCTCTTCTCCAACTCGTCGAGAACCTGGCGCAGGAAGGTCCGTACATCGGCCATCAGCCCCAGTGCCACGGGGTAATTTCTGCCAATCTCGTCCGGATCGATGTCGACATGGATGAGCTTGGTGGGCGGAATAGTGAACGAGTAGCCAGGAACCCAACTGCTTGACGTGCGGTCGTCAAAGCGTACTCCCAGCGCCAGAAGCACGTCGGCTTGACGAGCGGCATGATTCGCCTGGTAGGTCCCGCTGCGCGCGACCAGCCCGAGCGCGAGAGGATGTCTCGAGTCGATGGCACCCATTCCGCTGGAGGAGCAGGCGACGGGAATCTGCAACTTCTCGGCGAGGGCGAGCAACTCTTTAGTTGCTTTTCCATACTTCATTCCCTGGCCCACGAAGATGACCGGCCGCTCGGCCGATAACAGCATGTCCACCGCCTTGCGCACTCCCTCGGGATCGGCTCCGCAGCGACAACTGATGTTGGCGTCCCAGTCGGCCGCCTGCGGCATCTCCAATTCCGTTTCTTCCTTAAAGATGTCAAAGGGGACGTCGAGCACCACCGGACCCGGCCGGCCGGTGACCATCGTCTTCCACGCCTGCCGTACCGCTAACGCAACCATGTCCGCCCGGGTGGGCTGGAAGACTCGCTTACAGTAGGCTCGCACCGTAGAAGGAAAATCCGCCTGGTACTGACGATAAGTCTCCTGGAAGGCACCCCGGTTGAACTGGCTCGTCGGAATGTTTCCCGTTATCGCCAGGAAGGGAACGGAGTCGAGATAGGCGTTGGCCAGACCAATGGGCATGTTTGCCGAACCCGGTCCGCAGGAGGTGAACGTGGCCACCGGCTGCCCGGAGACCCGGTAGAAAACGTCTGCCATAAAGCCGCAAACCGACTCATGGTGGACCGACACCGCCTTAATCTCGCTTGAGCGCTCATAGAAGGCGTCGATCAAGCTGATGTTCCCGTGCCCGCACAGGCCGAACAGGTAGGGAACCTTCTGCTGGATCAGATAGTCGACGATGATCTGGCCGCCGTTCATACGACTGCTCACTTTGCGCTTTAGCGCCTCTTTTACCGAAACTGCTGGGCTGCTAATTGCGGTCATAATTTTTCTCCTTAATATTTCCAAGTAAGAGACAACGGATTTGCACGTTTAAGTGCCAGTCGCAGCGATTGCTGCAATACGGTCATACTCCCATAAAGCGGTCACCACGATGCCCGATTCGCAGAACGCCAAGGCCAACTGCTTCCTGGTGACATGCGTCATCTGCCTCGGGCCGTCCGACAGCCCGAGGCAAGACGCTGGCTTAGACCGGTATTTTCTTCTCGTAGTTAATCAGGCTCGTGAAGACAAGTAGCCCGACGCCGGCGGCAGCAAAAAACATCAACGCCATGAAGTAAGAACCGGTGAATTGCACGATAAGACCAACGATGATCGGCACAGAAACGCCCATGAGGGTGCCGCCAAAGTTCATCGTGCCCGTAAGGAAGCCTACCTTGTTCTTGGTGGCTAACATGGGCGGAAGAGAGAAGAAGAGGCCGCACCAGCGCAAGAAGAACAAGGTGCTTGAGAGCAGTACCACTACCATGACCGGATTGCGAGTGGAAGAGAGGATGAAGAGCGACACTGTCGCTACAACAGCCGCGGTACCGAACAACGTGCGCATCACTTGGTTGGGGGTGCCACCCAAAGCCCTCCACTTGTCGGCGACCAAGCCGCCCACAAGCTCACCGATAAAGCCGCAAAAGAATGCGATAAAGGTAGCGCCTCCCATCTTCCAGATATTGAAGCCGTGGACCTTATTCAGATACGTCGGCATCCAGGTCAGCAAGCCGTACCATATGGCATTGAAACACATCCAGCCGAGACACAAGCACCAGATCGAACGGTACTTAAAGAAATCAAGCGAGCGACCGCTCAAATTCGACGGTTCCTCACCATGCTCCTTAACTTGCGCCGCCTCGACGTACCTGGCTTCGGCGTCGTTTACGCCTTTGTGCTCGCGCGGCGAATTTCGAATGTAGTACCAGGCCCAGATTCCGGCAAGTACCGTGCCGACGCCGGAGATAACAAAAGCCATTCGCCAGGAGCCGAGCACCGTAATCAACCATGTGATGAGCAGCGCCCCCAGCGCCGCACCAAGCGGCGCACCGCTATCGAACAGGGTAGCGCCGCGGCCGCGTTCAGTCGGCGTCATCCACATTCCGTTTAGTTTAGTTCCGGCGGAAAAAATCGGCGCTTCCGAACCACCCAGACCGAGCCGGGCGAATACCAGGGCCGTATAAGTGGTGCAGAGTCCAGCCAGTCCTTGGAATGCACCCCAGATCACCGTTGCGCCGGCAATGACAACACGCGGCTTGAACCGATCAGCCAGCAGGCCGCCAGGAATCTGGAGGATGGCATATGTCCAGAAAAAGCAGCTAAGGAGCAAGCCCTGCATGGCGGGGTTTATATTGAATTCCTTGCTGATCAGCGGCATGGCAACCGATAGCGCTGCCCGATCGATGTAGTTGATCGAAACCAAAAGCAACAGCAGCAAGAACATATTCCAGCGGACGCTAGTTTTCTTCTCCAGCGATGGAGCGGTGACGGGTACCGGCATAAGTCTCTCCTTAACCACTGCAGGGCGCAGTGGCACACCAAATTGATTCGAAAGCTACTTCCCCCCCCACTTTCCCGCCGCTTGGCGCTTTACCAGCGGTTTGTGGGTAGTTGGGTGGACACGGTTTTCCGGCCCAGCGAGAGACCGGCCATCTGTTGCATTGCTGTCCGCGCCAGAATACCCAAGCCCGCGCGACAGACGGCGTGCGACAGACGTGAGATATTCCGCCAGCTCGGGCGTGCGCTCCTCGGTCATTCGCCAAGCGGGGCCTGAAATTCCGATCGCGGCGATAACCTGGCCGGTAAAATTCCGCAGGGGAGCGCCGATACATCGAACTCCGAGTTTGAACTCCTGGTTGTCAACCGCATAGCCCTGAGCTCGTACACGGCTGAGCTCGCGTTCGAGAAGCTCAATGGAAACCACGCTGTTGGGAGTGAACGGCCGGAGTTCGTTCTCCGACAAAAACTCTTTCAGTTTATCCTTCGGAAAAGTGGCCAGCAGTATCTTGCCGTTCGCGGTGCAATGCGCAGGGGATGGATATCCCACTCGCGCCGAAACGGTGATGGGATCTTTCCCTTCCACTTTGTGGATGACGGTGACCTCGCGCTGCGTAATTAGCGATAAGTGTGAGGTCTCGCCCGTATGATGCGCAACCTCAGCCAAAGCGGGTGCGACAAGCTTGAGAAGATTGGCTTCGTTCCAGGCCACAGCCGCAACCTGAAATACCTTGCTTCCGATGTGATATTCCCGCGTTTGCTCGTCTTGAGCCAAGTATCCGAGTGATGTGAGAGTTTGCAGAAGGTGATGAGTCGTACTCGGATGAAGCCCGATCTTGCGGCTGATCTCCGTCGAGCCCATAGGTGCGTGGTTGTTGGCAACCACCTCCAGAATGCCGAGCGCTCGCTGAAGCGATTGAATCATTCCTCGCCTTCGCCCCGTGTGCTGTCTTGGGCATTGCCAACTGGCTTGCGCCAGCACACTCGCTGGCCAACAATGCCGATCAGGCCTTCAAGCCGGGGCCGGGCACTTCACACTGAGAAATCGATATTTCACATTGTGAAATGCGCTTTCATACTGTGATGGAAAACAATGTCTCAGCTTCGACGCTCTGTCAAGGGGGATTTTGTAGTCCCCGATCCGTCGATAAGGCCGATGTGGAAACTCAGGGGCTGACGAACAGCCGCACCAGTTGCGGTTGAGCAGGGTAGCGAGTCAGGGGCAGGAGTGGTTTTTTCTGCACCTACGAGGTG
>JBEKBO010000127.1:0-13070 GCA_050015355.1 Candidatus Korobacteraceae bacterium
ATGATGTTAAGCAGCGTCTTGCACGGTGGTTGCTCATGACTCAGGATAGAGTGGATTCGGCGTCGCTGCCCATCACCCATGATTTTCTCGCAACGATGCTAGGGACAGATAGGCCTAGTGTGAGCTTGGCAGCTGGTGTTTTGCAGAAGCACAAGCTCATCGAGTACACCCGTGGCGCAGTGAAGATCGTGAACCGCAATAAACTTGAAGACTTCGCCTGCGAGTGCTACGGAATTACCCAACAGTACAATGGCGAGCTGGGCTTGAAATAAGTCCGCAAGTGAAGACTCGTCCTGTTTTTATGTCCGACCGAGCGCAAATCGAAATGATTACGCGGCTGAGACAATAAGGTCCCCTCCTAAAATTCAGACTGCACCACCGCCGGGGGAGGAAATTAGCACCAGCTTTTTAGATTTGGGCGAACTCCAGGGCCTCGAAATCCCCAGAATGCGATAGGAAAGTTCTAAAATCGTCTGCTAAAGCCGACCAATATAACTTTGATGTAATTAGAAGTTTACGAGCTCCTTCCCGGGAGTTTTTGCTGTCTGGGGTCACCCAAATGGGAGACCCTGCCCTTGCGAAAAACGGCGCACCGGAACTGATTCCGAAGTAGACGAAACCTGGGTTAGCGGAAGTCAGCCAACATGCTCAAGGCTCACCCTATGAGTTGATTAGCTCGCTTTGTTTGGCCGCGATGCCGCGAGTTTTTTGCCTAACCGCGCAGCCCCTTCCCCTGGGTTTCGGGCATCCACCATGGAAGGATCAGTCCCAGAATGTAGACAGAACCAAGAATCATGGCGGCATTGGACACGCCACCAAAAGACTTGATGATGGTGCCGGCGATAATCGGGAAAAACCAGGCAACCAGCCTCGATGCGTTGAAGATGAAGCTTATTGCGGTTGAGCGCACTGAAGACGTGAACAATTCAGCGGGGTATATGGCCATCCAGGAGTAGGCGCATCCGAGGGTGAAAAACCCGTTCAGCGGAGCAACGAACTGCATTGCAGCGACGGTTCCCGTAAAACGAAAAGTGATCGGCGTAAGGATCAGAGAACCCACAAAAGTAAACAACAGAAATCTTCGTCGTCCCATGGCGTCCGCCATAAATCCGGAAAGCAGATAAGCGACAATCGCCCCGACCGTATAAAGCATTGCAACGCGTGCTCCCCACGACCCTGCACGAGGCAAGCCTTCTCGAACCGCCATCGAACTAGTGAACAAGGCAAGCCAGCTGGCAACGGCATACCATCCGATCATGGTCGTGACTGAAAGGCCGAAAGCCAGGAGAACCCGGCGCCGGCTTTCCCGGTCGCGAAAAATCTCAGTCAAGGTGAACGGACGTTTGGATTCGCCTCCGCTATTCGATTGAGTTGACACCTCGGTCGCCGCCCATCGCTTCTCCCGAATGGCTTGCTTCCATCGTTCGGATTCATCGACGCCTTTGCGGATGTACAGAACGAACAAGGCTGGTATTGCCCCAAACACAAACATGAGGCGCCAGGTATCAAACCCAAACGGCTTTGTGTCAGCAATCAGGAACCAGAGGCCAGCGGCGAGAAGGGTGCCCCAGCCAAAGCCCGACTGGAGAAATCCGGCGCCTTTCGCCCGCGCTCGCTCCGGCCACGTTTCGTTGATAAGCGAGATGCCCGTACTCCATTCGCTGCCCATGGCGAGTCCTGTCAGGAACCGGAACACCAACAGGGCGCCAATCGTAAAACTGAACGCTGTAAGGCCGCTCAGCAGAGCGTACAGAAAAACCGAATACATCATCATCTTCTTGCGGCCTATGTAATCCGCCAAGACTCCGCCGATCAATCCTCCGGCTCCCCAGCCCAACAGGGTTATACCGATGGCCAGACCTGCCCAGACCGCTTGTGACTTCAGTTGCTCAGCGCTAAGCAATGATTTGAGCGCTGGTCCCAACACCACGATCAACGCATAGGATTCGTACCCATCAAAAACCCAACCAAGAAAGCTGCCAAGTAAGACATTCCAATGCTTAAGAGTCAGGTCATCGTACCAATGCTGGTCCGTCCGTCTTCCTGTTTCATCAACAGCTAGCGGTGCGCGTACCGGCGATGTCGCTGCCGCTCCTCCAGCTTCAGTTGCACTCGTAGAGGGGGTTGCAGCCACCGCATGGCCGCACTGCAGGCAGGACCGTACCTCATCGGGCAGTTCAGTACCACACTTTGCGCATAGCACCGGCGTACCTCCGGCTCTTGGCAGTTTGACGGCAAAGACTATCGTGCTCACTGTGGGATGTCAATTCAGACTTTCTTGTCTACCTCGACATCTTTTCCGGGCAAGCTCGTAAAAAGTTATTGCGCCATCCCGCAAACCGAGCTATGTATATTCCACTCCCATGAAGCTGCTGCCACTTCACGTCTTTTCCGGCTTCACCTGAATGTAGTTTGCCTACCGTCAGTTTGGCGTCAATTTCCTCTAAGAGACAGCACCGCCGGCTTTCCCGGGCGTGAACCGCGTGACATCCGCGAGATGTTCCGCTGGCCAGCCACGGGGTTCACGGGTAGACGCCTGGCGCGAGTTCAAATAAGGAGCAAGCCATGTTGGTGTTAGCGACCGGAATCGTGTTTGGGTTGGGGGCCGTTCTGCTGGTGATGGCAGGGAACCCTGGCAACTATGGCTTTTGCGCTGCCTGTCAGCTTCGCGATATTGCCGGAGCGCTTCACATTCATTCTGTCGCCACGCTTGAGTACGCGCGCCCGGAGATTCTGGGCTGGGTGCTCGGCGCTTTTGCCATGGCAAAATTGCGCGGCGAATTTCGTTCGCGGGGCGGAGCCAGCCCATTATGCGCTTTGTTCTGGGAATGGCGATGATGACCGGCGCGCTCGTCTTTCTGGGATGCCCGCTGCGCGGACTTCTGCGTCTTGCCGGCGGTGACTTGAATGGCCTGACCGGTTTGATCGGGTTTGTCGCCGGCGTCGGCGCCGGAATCCTCTTCCTTCGGCGCGGTTACAACCCGGGAAGATCGAGCCCGCACGGCGGAGCGGCGTCAGCCGCCGGATATGGCCTGCCGCTGGTTGCGCTGTTGGTTTTAATCGCAGTTGCCTTCAGGCTCCCCGTGCTGGCGTTCAGCAAGCAGGGCCCCGGGGCAATGCACGCTCCTGTCCTGATCAGCCTGGTCGCGGGGCTGGCCGCCGGGTTGCTGGCGCAACGCTCCCGCCTGTGCATGAGCGGCGGAATCCGCGATTTCTTCCAGACGAGTAGCACTCATCTGCTGCGAATCTATGCCGCCATCTTTCTCGTGGCCGTGGCGGGAAACTATTATTTTGGTTTCTTTAAGCTGGGTTTCCGCGGTCAGCCTCTGGCGCATACGATGCACGTGTGGAACTTTCTCGGTCTGTTCCTGGTTGGCTTGGCGGCCACACTGGCGGGTGGATGTCCTCTCCGGCAGTTGATCTCTTCCGGTGAAGGCAGTACGGACGCCGCGTGGTGCGTGCTTGGCATGTTAGCCGGCGCGGGACTCGCCCACCGTTTGAATGCCGCGGGGGCCCCTGCCGGCGTCGGCATCAACGGGCAAATCGCGGTCGTCGTCGGCATCGTCGCTACCACGGCGATTGGCTGGGCTCTAACGAAACGGCAAGTCGGGTTGGCAAGGAGCGCAGCAGCCGGACAGACTTCTTGACTCATGGCCGCGCAGCATGTCGACGCGCGCGAAACTGGTCTCGACTCTACCGCGTCAGCAGCTTCAGTGCCTCGCGGAAGATCTCGTCAAACGTCTTCTGCGCGCCGGTCCCGGCGGCCTTTTCGACTGCTTTTTCCGCCAGCGGGTGCTGGTAGCCTAGATTGACCAGAGCCGAGAGCACGTCATCGGCGACGGCGTTCAGCGACGGCGGGGCAATGGCGCTGGCCCGCAGTTCTTCGAGTTTTTCGCGCAGCTCCAGCACCATCCGTTCGGCGGTTTTTTTGCCGATGCCGGGAACCTTGGTCAGCCGCGCTACGTCTCCCGCGCGAATCGCGCCGATCAGGTCGCCCACCGGCATGCCGCTCAGGATGGTGACGGCCAGCTTCGGGCCGATGCCGCTGACGGTCATCAGCTTTTCGAACAGACGCTTCTCTTCGGCGCGCAGAAAGCCGAACAGCGCTATCTGGTCTTCGCGCACGTGGGTGTGGATGTGCAGCGCGACCTCTTGCCCGGCTTCCGCCAGCTCGGAAAAAGTCGGCACCGTAATGGTGATCTCGTAGCCCACGCCGCCGACGTCGACGATGGCTTGATTGGGATGCTTGATAAGCAGACGGCCGCGAAGATGCGCAATCATCGACTGCATTGTAGACCAGTTTCGCGAAAGCTACACCCATGAGTGCTTCGGTATACACCTTTCGCGAGCAGCAAACAGCTTTTAGCATTGTGGCAACAGTGGTACCAGAGATACTGCATCCTTCGCTGCGGGTGTCATCGTGAGGAGGTTTGCCGCTTTTGCGAACCGACGTGACGATCTATGCATTTCAGCAAGCGTCACCCGAAGGCCGAAAAAAGCAAATACATGGACCCTTACGTCGCGTCCTAACGAGTTCCTTCGCTGCGCTCAGGATTTTGCCTGCGGGCTCAGACGCCCGCAAAACGGCTCAACCTCAGGGTGACACGCTGGAATAATCGTTTGGGATACCCCAACCCTGACACCGCTTTGGTGTTTGTTGGGGTCATCTACTGCCGGCGGCGGTAGAAGATGTTGAACTCGAATCCCGTGGGTGGAGGAAACAGTTCGGCCGCTTTGCGCAGCCGCTCAGCCATGGCGCTAGGCACCAGCAGCGGGTAATCACGCTCACGCAGCTCGTAGTAATCGACGTCAAGAAACAGCGAGAGCATGTAGATAGCGATGGCGTCGGCAAAAACCGTCTCGAAGTACTCGTTCTTGGCCTTGTCCGCGTCGGGCGCGCTGGAGCTGGCGATCTTGCGCAGCTCGTGCGCGTCCAGACTGGTCTCGCCCTTCACCTTTTCGAGCACCTGCTTCCAGGCAAGATCGCCGAACTCCTGCGAGAAGCCGGCGTGCTCGACGAAGGCATGCGCCACGTTGATGTAAAACTCGAAGGCCACGGAAAAGCGGTCGTCCATCAGGCGCGTGGAGATGAAAACGCACTCGGCATCGCCCAGCGTAAGGTTGCGATGGCAAACCGCCTGGTCGCTGAGCACAATGTCGTAGCGGTCCGCGATCACCGTCTCGTCGCCCTGAGCCACCGCGAGCGGCACAAAGTAGAAAGCCTTTTTCTGCAGGGCCGCCGCCACCGCCTGGGGCACGCAGGCAACCATGCGCTCGGCATCGGGCCCCAGCAGGTTCGTCTGCCCGGTAACCGCGTAGCAGATTCCGTTGGAAGCTTGCTGCACGGGAGAGTTCCTGATGATCTCCGCTGGAGAATGCGTTGTGGCAGTAACAGTCTGTGTCATTGGCTGAGAAGTGGGAACCGGCGTTCCCGGCGAGCACGTTTGTTCCCGGGCTCGGCGGGCCGCCCTAACCTCCTATCGTAGCAGAAGGTCTGTGCGGCCGGTGTTGTGCATTCGGGGCGGCCTACTGCGCGTGCCTTCACTCCAGCCCGGAGCTGCGGGTTTCCATCAGCCGTTTCACCCGGGCGACAAAGTCGGCGGTCGCCGCCGAGCCCTCCGCCTTGTCCTGGCCGCGCACGCGCACGTTGACCTGTCCGCTCTCCTGCTCCTTGTCGCCGACCACCAGAATGAACGGAACCTTTTGCATGGCGTGCTCGCGGATTTTGGCGTTCATCTTCTCGTTGCGTGCGTCGACCTCCACCCGCGCGCCGATCGTTTTCAGCTCCGCGCGCACCTTGTTGGCGTAGTCGACGTGGCGCTCGGCGATGGGCACGATCTCCACCTGCGTCGGCGAGAGCCACAGCGGGAAGGCGCCGGCATAGTGCTCGATGAGCACGCCGAAGAAACGCTCGACCGAGCCGTAGAGCGCGCGATGCACCATCAGCGGCTGATGGCGCTGCCCATCCTCGCCCACGTATTCCAGTTCGAAGCGCTGCGGCAGGTTGAAGTCGAACTGCACCGTCGAAAGCTGCCAGAGCCGCCCGATGGCGTCCACCAGCTTGATATCGATCTTAGGCCCGTAGAATGCGGCTTCGCCGGGAATGAACTTATAGGGAATACCGCGCTCGCTGAGCACCTTCTTCAGCAAGTTCTGCGCCATTTCCCACAGCTCCTCGCTACCCACGAAATGGCTGCGGTCGTTGGGGTCCCAGCCGGAGAGCTCAACCTGGAACTCGGTGAACCCATAAGCATCGAGCACGGCCTTGGCAAAATCGATGCAGCCGATGACCTCGCCTTCAATCTGCTGCGGCGTGCAGAAGATGTGCGCGTCATCCTGGGTAAAGCCGCGGACGCGTAGCAGGCCGTGCATCACGCCCGAGCGTTCGTAGCGGTAGACCGTGCCAAGCTCGCCCAGGCGGACCGGCAGGTCGCGGTAAGAGCGAAGCTGATCCTTGTAAATGAGGATGTGGAACGGGCAATTCATGGGCTTCATGCGGTATTCCGCATCGTCCAGCTCAATCGGGGTGAACATGTTTTCGGCGTAGAAGCCCTCGTGCCCCGAGGTCTGCCAGAGCTGGCGGCGTGCCACGTGCGGCGTGTGCACCAGCGAGTAGCCCCGCTTCAAGTACTCCTCGCGCATCCAGTCTTCCATCTCCTTGCGAATGATGCCGCCCTTGGGATGCCAGAAGATGAGTCCCGGTCCGGCGAGTTCCTGGATGGAGAACAGGTCGAGCTGCTTGCCGAGCACGCGATGGTCGCGCCGCTTGGCTTCCTCCTGCTTGTGCATGTACTCGTCAAGATCCTTCTTGCTGAAGAAAGAAGTCCCGTAGATGCGCTGCAGTTGCGGATTCTCTTCCTTGCCGAGCCAGTAGGCGCCGGCGATGTTCAGCAACTTGAAGGCCTTGATCTTGCCGGTCGAGGGTATGTGCGGGCCGCGGCAGAAGTCGACAAACTTGCCGGTCTTGTAAAGCGAAATTTTCTCGTCGGGCTGGGTGAATTCTTCGATGAAGTGGCACTTCATGAAGTCGCCCTCGGCCTTGAAGCGAGTCAGCCCCTCTTCGCGCGGCAGAAACTCGCGCGCGTAGGGCTCGTTGCGCTGCACGATCTCCTGCATCTTCTTTTCGATCTTCTCCAGATCCTCGGGCGTAAAGGGCGTGGGGCGATAGAAGTCGTAAAAGAAACCACTCTCGGTCGCCGGCCCGTGCCCGAGCTTGGTCTCGGGGAAAAGTTCAAGCACGGCGGCAGCCATCAGGTGCGCCGAGGAGTGCCGGTACACCTGGAGCGCCTCGGGATCGCGATCGGTGAGCAGGCGCAGGCGGGTGTCGCGCTCCAGAGGTTTAGTCAGATCGGTCAGATCGCCATCACCATTGCCCGGCTTGGGGTCCCCGACAGAGGCCGTTTTTGCCTCTAGTGGGGCGGGGTCGAGCGGCGCGGTCCTGGCGACCAGCGCGGCGTCGGCCAGCCGCGGCGAAATCGAACGGGCGATCTCCAACGGAGTGGTGCCCTTGGGAACTTGCTGAACACTGCCATCGGGTAGCTGAACTTTGATGTCGGACATAGTGATATTTGGCTCCGGCCGCTTCTTCCCAACAAGCGCCGGATTTGCGCTGGCTGGGGCTGGGTCGCGCCTACAATGCGCGATCCAGGGAAATCTAAATAGAAAGATTGAGTTTAAAGACTGCGGCGGGGAGGGTCAAACGCTAGTGTGGTGTCTCGGAATACTTGCATAATAGAAAACCTCTCGCGAGTGTCATCCTGAGCGTACTGAAACAGGCTCTGTACTGTCATGCTGAGCGCAGCGAAGCATCCCAGGAAACTGTCTCAACCCACGCCGCACCGAGCTTTTTGACAAAATCCTTCGACCGCGCCTCAGCCCCGCGCCGTGCTGGGATTCTTCACTTCGCTCAGAAGTTGGTGGCTTTATTGGACGGTGCCCCACATCTGCCGCAGTTAGCAGATGTGGGACTTGGACCCAGTCGAACTACCCCACGTTAGCCCAGTCACCCCAGCGAGCCGAGCCTCGCCGGGGGCCCCGACGCGGGCGAACGTGGGGCACCAAGCAGAAAAATTCGTCAATAAAGCCCAGAGCGGCGCGGAGTGGGACGGTTTCCAGGCCGCGTCATCTTTGCGGATCAGTATCACCGCCGTCGACGGGCTTGTTTGTTCGGGCGCTCACCGCGTCTTTGACTCCGCGAAAAACATTCCACGCCAAGGCGCACGAGCCGCTCGCCAGCGCCAGAGGAGCCGCCACATGGCGGTAGGCATTCGCCATGTCGGGTTGCACATGATGGACGGCTGCCAGCACAACGGTGGCGATGATTCCCAACAGCAGGCCAACGCCCATGCCCAGCGCGGTAAACAGTATTGTGAACAGCACGGTCCGAAACGAGACCATGATGAACCGCACGTACCATTTTGGACCAGGATGAACCGGCGCACGATTTTCCACTCGAAGTGCCATACTGAACACGATTTTAGACCAGATTCGTTGAAGGTAGTCGAGGACAGTTCCAAACCCGGCGGCGATAATTAGCGGCAACCGACTGTGGAATTGCTCGAGCGCTTGTTCGCTTGACGGCGAGGATCGATTTACCATGGAGGACGTGCTGAAAAGCGTTCAGGCTTTCATCGCCAGCCATGACCTGCTCCGAGCCGGCGAGCGCGTGGCGGTGGCCGTATCCGGCGGGGCCGATTCCGTCGCTCTGCTGCGTCTGCTGCTGGAGCTGCGGCAGGAACTGGGAATCGTGCTCTCGGTAGCGCACCTCAACCACCAGCTACGCGGCGCCGATGCCGAGCGGGACGCCGCGTTCGTGGCCGAGTTGGCGCAGCGGCACGGACTGGAATTTCACTTGGCCGTACACGACGTCCGCACCTATGCGGTCGCGCACAAGCTCAGCCTGGAAGCAGCGGGGCGACGGCTGCGCTACGCGTTTTTCTCCGCCCTGGTCGAAGAGCGCAAGGTAGACAAGGTCGCCACGGCGCACACCCTCGACGACCAGGCGGAAACCGTGCTGCTCAAGCTTCTGCGTGGAAGCTGGCTGCGCGGCCTGGCGGGCATTCATCCGCGCCTGCGCACCGCGGACGGCCGGGTTTGGGTGGTTCGTCCGCTGCTCGGTACGGCACGGCGCGAGGTCGAGGCTTATCTGCACCGGCTCGCGCAGCCGTGGCGCGAGGACCTCTCGAACCAGGATCGCCGCTTCCGGCGAAACCGTGTGCGGCAGCTTTTGCCGCTGCTTGAGGCCGAACACAATCCGGGGGTTCGCCTAGCGCTGGCGCAAATCGCCGATTTGGCACAAGCCGAAGAAAGCTACTGGGCGAAGAAGGTTGCGGAGATTGCTCCGGGACTTATCTCGCACTCTGCCCCAACACGCGCGACTCCGGCGCGCGCCGGGGACCCCGGCGCGGAATCGGTGACCGTTGATTCGGACCGGCTCGCCGCTCAGCCGCTCGCGCTGCAACGAAGGCTGCTCCGCTTCGCCGGGGAGCAGGTGCAACTCAAACTCGGCTTCGAGGAAGTGGAGCGGTTGCGCCTGCTGCTGGCCGCCCATGGCGGAGCCCGCTGCGAGCTGCCGGCGGGTTGGGAGGCGCAAAAGCAGCGTAGCCGGACTGAGTCGAGCTTGCGAATTTCCCGTCCCGGCACGGGCTCCGGTGATGACCACTCAGCTTACGAATACCGGCTTCGGGTGCCGGGAGAGCTACCAGTCCCGGAGTCACGTCGGCTCATCAGGGTCTCCTTGGTGCAGGTTGCCGAAGGCCACGCCGTGGCAAACCTGCTGGACCCGAAACGGATTGAGACAGAGCTTACGGTCAGGAATTGGCGCCCCGGCGACCGCTACCATCCCTTGGGCGACGAGCGGGAAAAGAAGGTAAAGGTATACTTTCAGCAATATCGAATTCCGCCCGAGAAGCGCACCATGTGGCCACTGGTCTTCAGTAACCAGCAATTGATCTGGGCGCTCGGAATGCCTGTTGCCTCTGCCTTCGCCTTCCGGGAGAATACAGGTTTGGCCTTGCAGATCGAAGGCAGGCCTTTTTCTGTTTAGAGCTGGATTTCATCGTTGCGCGTGGAGAGTGGATGCCGGAAATCGTTCATAACGACGTGAAGTACCAAGTGAAGATCGTAGCAACCGCAGAGCAGATCCAAAAGCGGGTGCGGGAGTTGGCACGACAGATTTCCGACGATTTTCGCGGCGAACTCATCTATGCCATTGCCGTTCTGGAAGATGGCTTCATGTTCATGTCGGATCTGGTGCGAGCCCTCGAGGGAGAGGTGGTCTGCCAGTTCCTCAAACCCTACGTGAAGGAGCAACCGCGCGCAGGTGGTTCCACGCTTGAGATTCTCTTCCGCCCCGAGCTGGAGGTAACCGGCAAGCACGTCCTGTTGGTACAGGGTGTGCTGCAAACCGGTATCACCAGCGACTTCCTCATTCGCCACATAAGTTCCTGCGGCGCCGCCTCGGTTCGCATCGCCACTTTCATTGATCGCAGCTCGGACCGGCGCATCTTGTTACGTGCCGATTACTCCGGATTCCTGCTGGATAATTGCTATGTAGTGGGTTACGGGTTGGGGTTCCCGGATTTTGGCCGGAATCTGCCATACCTTGCCATTGTGGAGGGCCAAGCCCCTCCCCTCTCCCGGAGTATGAGCAACTTTTGAAGACGAAAGCGAGTACAATTCACAGACGGGGGGCTAAAATCCTAAGTCCGTGCGGTCTCGATTGCATCTAATTTGCTGGCGAGGCTGTACGTTACGTAGGTTTCGTGTGCGTGTGCCCTGATCCGAGGAGCTTGCTGTGAATTCGACCGTAAAACAAGTCGTGTTCTGGCTGGTGATTGTCTTGTCGGGCGTCCTGCTGTGGCAGGTCGTCAAGGCTGGCAACAACGGCGTTAAGGAACGCGAAATTAACTTCTCGCAGTTCATGAATGATGTCGACCAGGCGAAGGTAAAGGACGTCACGCTTACCGGGCCGGATGTTCGTGGGCAATATGCCAACGAGAAGGCCTCTTTCCACACCACCGTCCCCGCGAACTATCCTGACATGATCAAGATTCTTCGCGACAAGGGTGTCAACATCACGGTGAAGGATGCTAGCAGTGGGGGATGGCCGACCGCGCTTCTGAACTTTGCCCCAATCATTCTGCTGGCTGCCCTCTGGATCTTCATGATCCGGCAGATGCAGACGGGAGGGAATAAAGCTCTTTCCTTCGGCAAGAGTAAGGCCCGGCTGCTCTCCATGCAGCAGAAGAAGGTCACGTTCAAGGATGTGGCGGGCGTTGACGAAGCCAAGGAAGAACTGCGCGAGATCATCGAGTTCTTGCGTGAAGCTCAGAAGTTCCAGAAGCTTGGCGGTCGTATTCCGAAAGGCGTGCTGCTGGTAGGGCCTCCGGGCACCGGCAAGACGCTGTTGGCGCGCGCGGTAGCCGGCGAAGCCAACGTTCCGTTCTTCAGTATTTCCGGTTCGGATTTCGTCGAGATGTTCGTCGGTGTCGGTGCAAGCCGCGTTCGCGACCTGTTCGAGCAGGGCAAGAAGAATGCTCCCTGCATCATCTTTATCGACGAAATCGACGCCGTCGGCCGTCACCGTGGCGCCGGTCTCGGCGGCGGTCACGACGAGCGCGAGCAGACGCTGAACCAGTTGCTGGTGGAAATGGACGGCTTCGAATCCAACGAAGGCGTCATCCTGATCGCGGCCACCAACCGGCCCGACGTGCTCGACCCGGCACTGCTCCGCCCCGGCCGCTTCGACCGCCGTGTAGTGGTATCTCGTCCCGACGTTCGCGGTCGCGAGGAGATCCTGCGCGTGCATACCCGCAAGATTCCTCTGAACGACGACGTGGATTTGACTGTGCTGGCCCGTGGAACACCCGGTTTTTCCGGCGCCGATCTGGCCAATATGGTGAATGAGGCTGCCCTCAACGCCGCCCGTCAGAACCGCAAGACGGTGTTGATGTACGATTTTGAGCTGGCCAAAGACAAGGTGCTCATGGGCGCCGAGCGCAAGTCGATGATCCTTTCTGACGAAGAAAAGAAGGTCACCGCTTTCCACGAAGCCGGCCACGCACTCGTAGCGGTGCTCAGCAAAGACGCCGATCCGCTGCACAAGGTGACGATCATTCCGCGCGGAATGGCACTGGGCGTGACCATGCAGTTGCCGCTCGACGATAAACACACCTACACGCGTGATTATCTGGAGACGCGGCTGGCAATCATGATGGGCGGCCGTCTGGCCGAGGAGCTGTTCCTTGGCACGATGACGACCGGCGCCGGCAATGACATCGAGCAGGCTTCCGAGCTGGCTCGCAAGATGGTTTGCGAGTTCGGTATGAGCGGCTTGGGCCCGATTACCTTCGGCAAGAAGGAAGAGCAGATCTTCCTCGGTCGCGAGATCTCACAGCATCGCGACTTCAGCGAAGACACGGCGGTCAAGATCGACAGCGAAGTTCGCCGCCTGGTCGATGAAAGCTACAACGCGGCCAAAGGCATTCTGGAAAATAATCGCCAGGCCCTGACCGACATTGCCAACGCTTTGCTGGAGCGCGAGGTTCTCGATGCCCACGAGGTCCAGATGCTCCTAGAGGGCAAGAAACTGGCGCCGCGGGTTTTGCCCAACTCGCACGATGACCAGGGTGGAGTGCAGCAGGTGCTCAAGCCCGAACCGTCGCGGCAGCCGGGGCTGGCTCCAGGTGAACGGCCTTCGCCGGCGTAACCGGATCAATCTTTATTTCTTTCGCAAATCAGGGTGGCCACGCGGCCGCCCTTCTTTTTTGTTAGCCACTTCTTCTTCAACCTCTTCAGTCCGGCAGCTCACATCCCGCCGTCGCGTCTTTTCATCGAATATTTATTCAGGAACTCTGCCCACGCCGGATTAGGGACACCAGAGACTCAGGTGTGACAAGCGGGTTAGGCAGACGACTTAACACTCACTCGGGGTTGTTTCTTAGCGCACCTAGACCGGTTCCCTAGAAGGTATATACCTGGATTCGGTGAGTGAATTACCCTGGGGATGGCGAGTTCTCCTGCGACACGACAACGATGGCGCGAGCTTATTCCGATGATCTTCGGCGCAA
>JBEKBO010000128.1:0-13034 GCA_050015355.1 Candidatus Korobacteraceae bacterium
CTGCCGCGGACGCGTCGTGAGATTCAGTACCTGCTTATTACCTGGACCGGCTTCTGCGTCTACTGTGGGTGCAATATCGAGCGACCTCGCTCTCCTTAATACTTAACGTAGTAATACTAGTGGAGTGCATCACAAGTCGAATAACTTAGGAAGATGTCATTCTGAGCCGGAGCACCGAGCGCCCGTGGCTGGAGCAGCCAAGCTGCGTACCCTTCCACCCCAACAAGCCAACAACGGGCTTGTCGGGGACCCCGGCCCGACGTTGCGTTCGACAAGCAAGAAGCTATTCAGGCGCAGGCGAAGAATCTATGTATTTCGGTGCAGGAAAAATGCCTAGATCCTTCGCTTCCCCACCCCAGCGACGGCAAAAGCGGCCGTCGCCGGGGACCCCGGTTCGCTCAGGATGACATCCGCAAGAGGGTGCAAGCCGCCTTCAAATAACGGCCCATTTGTTTGACGCACTACTCTAGAGCAGGCCATAGATATCCAGTTGGTTGGCTGTTCCAACGAACACCTTGCCGTCTGCCACGGTGGGAACGGTGAAACGCACCGCCGGGCCGGCCGTATCGCGCTTTCCCGCCTGACTGCTGTTGTAAAGCTCGGTGGCGCTCAGCGCGTCATAGGCGTGCAGCACCGCCGGGCCGCCGGTCTTCCAGGCTGTCTGCTCAATCTCCCACACGATTCCATCGCTGTTTCCGTTGGCCGAGATGGAAGGCGTAGCGCCGTGCCAGCCGTAAACGGCCGATCCCGATTTTGCCGGAGACGTAGCCAGTAGTCCGGTTCCCGAGTTGTAATTGAACAGGTGCAGCGTATCGTTTTCCGGGTGATAGTAGACAGTACCGTTCCAGAAGGCGGGCGAACTGAAGATATTGCTGTATTTCCCGACGCCGGTCTTGATCTCCTGGATCGCGAGGTCGCTGGCATGTTCTTTGCCGAGGTTGTCGCGATTGAGTACGATCATGTACCCGTCTTTGCCGCCGCCGATCAATTGATGCGGGGCGCCGGTCGAAGAATTATCCGGCAGGATCATGACGCCTCCGGAGCCCTGATCGGCGTCGTTCTTGATCAGTGTGGGGTCGATGGAAGTCTGGAAATAATCGGCGACCGTGAGGTCGGGGTTGAACTTCATGAAAGCGTCCTCGTAGATACTCTCAGGATCGCCGTCGTTGTCTGAAGTAATCACGTATATATAGCCGTCCGAATCCACGGCCGGCGCGCCGCCGCCCATCCAGATTCCTCCGCCTTTGCCATTAGGTGTCGCGCAAAACACGGCTTTCCGTTGCAGCGTCGAGGCGTCGTAGGCAAACAGCCAGCCCTGATGGCAAAACGAAAAGCCTATGTACACGTTGCCGCTGGTTAGCGCAAGTCCGGGGCGCTGGTAACAACCGTGGGGGAATGAGAGAACACCTTTCGAACTGCCGAGCCCCGTTCCTTTGACCGATGCTGTCAGCGTCGCGGGACTGCCCGTGCGGGGCTGGCCGCTGGTAACGTCAAGAGCATTGAGCTGATATCCCGAAGTCGTCACCGCCAGCACGTACATTGTGTTTGTCGCGGGATCGATTACGGGCGTGCCCGTGATTCCAACCGAAGGATAAATAGGCGTGCCTGTCGAGCTTCCGCTGACCGGGTGCGGTTTGCCCAGCGAGCGCGACCAGAGCGCGGATGGGCTCAGTCCATCGGCGTCAAAGGCGTACACGGTATTGTTCTCCGTGACGACAAAGACCACATTGTGAGTGGCTCCGCCGTTGATCGGCACATTTGGCATGTAGAGCGGTTGCGCGTAGATTTGCCCGTCCACCGCGTATGAGTACTTCAATCCGAAGTTATTCTGATTGACATTGGTCGTGTTCAGCAGGACTTCCGCCGTGTTCGCGCCGCTGCGGAACTGGTCATTATGGGAGGTGAGAACCGCCGTGCTGCCGGCGACCGCCGGAGCGCTGACGGTGATGGTCGCACCGGCCGATTGCGTGGAATCAGCCGCGCTCTTCGCTGTAAGCGTTGCGGGTCCAGGCGTAGCGCCGGCAACAAAGACGCAAGAGGTGGCGGCGGTAGTGCAAGTCGGGATAGTGCCGTCGCCGGACACGGACCAGTTGGCGGAGACGTTCGAATTGAAAGTGTACGAGTTTCCTTCGAGGATTGTCTGCGACGGCGGGGTCACGGTTACGGTCGGCGGAGGGGGCGGAGGGGTGGAAGAAACCGTGATCGTTTCGTGAACGCTAATGGTTGTATTGCTGCCGGCATCATGCGCCTGCAGCGTCAAGGTGTGTGATCCCACGGCGAGCGACGTGACCGTGTAATCGAAGGCGCTCCCGTTGTGCTCGGAGATGATTGCGACCCCGTCGATCCAAAGCTTGGTATAGGTAGCAGTGGCGCCGTATGTAAAGTTCACGTCGAACGGAACGGTTACGGTGGCTCCGTTTGCCGGCGTGTTCACCGTGATCACGCCAGCCGCCAATACGGATACAGGGACACAGAAGGTTGTCCCCAAAATCAACAGCCCTAAAATCAGTTGCCGTTTGCAGACGTTTCGAACCCCGGTCATAGATCCCCTCGCCAGAGCCGTTGCACGTCAGCAGCCACTTTGGACAAAGCTGTTGTTCAAAGCTGATGGCCCGAGTAAAACGCGAGAGTTGGCGCGGAACATGGTTTGCAAAGGCGCAAAAGCTGAGCTGCTGAATGATGAACAAAAGTTCATATTCGGCGCATCCGACTGCCAATTTCTGCCACGTTTAGCGCATCTTTTGGAGTTTGTGAAATCCAAGGCGGACAGGATGGGGCGCATAACAATCCAGAGTTCATCGCTTGGCTAGTCAGCCAGCAACTCTGCTTACGAACGAGCAGCAACTTTCACTGAGCGATATCGCTTATGCAGTGGCCTTTCTGAATTCAAGTGGATTGGTCTACAAAGCGAGCAGTGTTGCTCATGCTCCGGCAGCGCCAATTGTCAGGCCGCCACAGACGTACAACACCTGTCCGGTAACGAATCCGCTGCGCGCATCCAGTAAGAAGGAGACGGAGTGCGCGACGTCTTCGGGCAAACCGATGCGCCGCACCGGAACGGCATTGATAATGGCTTGTGTGCGCGGGCTGTCAGGGGGATTCCCGCGTTCAAATAATTCGGTCCGAACCGGGCCGGGACCGACCGCATTGGCAGTAATGCCGTACTGGCCTAATTCCAGTGCCCAGACTCTGGCCATGCCCTGCAATCCGGCCTTGCTGGCCGCATAGGCGGTCCGCAACTCCTTGCCGAGCGCTGCCCGCGAAGACATGTTCACTATGCGCCCGAATTTGGCCTCCTTCATGCCGGGTAAGAGCGCCTGCACGCATTGCATCGCGCAACGCAGGTTGAGCGACATCACCCGGTCAAAATCCTCCAGTGTCTGGTCCTCGACTGTGCCCGGGCGGATCACACCGACATTATTGACCAATCGGGTGATGGGACCATCACGCAATGCGGCTTCGAGGGCGCGCGCTGTCTGTTTTGGATCTGACAGATCCGCTCGAATGCCATCCCCTACCAGATCGATCACTATCGGCTCGTAGCCATCCGCCCTGCTTCGCTCGACAATGGCACGACCGATCCCATTAGCGCCGCCGGTAACGAGAACACGCTCCCTTTTCATGCTGGCCTCGATCTTCATTTTGTTCGATCCGCCCGGGAATCACCAGGCGGTTGCCGGACTGCGGCTACTCCGCTATCTCGGCAATCTTCTTGGCCATCTTCATTTTCTCGCCAAGCTTGCCGAGCCTTTGATACATAATCCGCTGGCTTTGCGGCGAGCCGGCGCCATGCATGCTCTCGATCAGCGCGGTGCCCGCGGTCATATTCTCCAGCAGCCGCAAGGCTTTCATGCGGGTTTCGGTCGAGACCCCCTCCACCCCTTTTAGATATTTCTCTACGTACTTGCCGATTTCCGGGCTTCTCAGATCCGCATCGGCCGGAAGCGTTGCCATGATGCCGCCTCCGATATCCTGAGCCAGTCTGGCGATTTCGTAAATGAAGCGCGTGATGTTGTGCTTGGTGCAATTGGCCATGAGTGGATCGGGATAGTATGAGCCGCTCTTTGTTTTGGAGCCCAATGCCGAACACGCCACCGAGCCGGCGTAAACGGTTTCCGCAAGATGAAGCATCTCGACGAGCTTGTCCTTGATGTGCGAAGCGCCGAGAGTGCCCTGATATTGGGCGGTTAGAGCTGCCGCGCCGATCATCACGTCCGAAACTCCGCCTTTGCAGCCGCCATAGTTCTGCCGGTGCAGGGTGGCGAATCTTTCAACCAGCGGGCCGGTGAAATCGATTTCGCCACACATGAAGACGCGATCCCAGGGGACGAATACATCCTCAAAAATGACAAGGGCCTCGCCGCCTACCATACCGAACTCGGGATTACCCGAATCGATACCCTGGGTCTTGCGCTCGTCGTTGCTCTGGCGGCCGAAGATCATGGTGATGCCCTTGGAATCAAGCGGAATGGCCGCGACAATGGCGTACGCTTCATCGCCTTCCTGCATCGCCTGGGTTGGCATGATCATGATCTCGTGGCTGTTGACAGCCCCCGTCTGATGAGCCTTGGCCCCACGGACGACGACGCCGTCAGCCCTTTTCTCGACGACGCGAGTGTACATATCCGGGTCTGCCTGCTGGCTTGGACGCTTGGAGCGATCTCCCTTGACGTCGGTCATGCCGCCGACCAGCATGAAGTTCTCTTCCTGGATTCTTTCCAGGTACTTCCGCAGGCGGGCGGAGTATGTCGTGCCGTACTTCTCGTCCATCTCGAAGGTCGTAATGTATAGCGCATTGAGCGCGTCAAACCCCACGCAGCGCTGGAAGCAACTAGCCGTCTCGTGAGCGACGGCCCTTAGCATCTGTACCTTCTTTATCAGGTCATCCACCGATTGGTGAATGTGTGTGAAGCGGTTGATTTTCTTGCCCGTGAGATGGCTCTTGGCGGTGAGCAGGTCTTCGTACTCGGGCATGAGCGCCATTTCATAGGTCTTGGCTGCACAGTTAATGTGGGGAATGAATGCCGGGAAGGTGCTGCGATCCTTAACCTTCTTGCCCATGAAGTAGATGTTGACCGGCTGACTGCGTAAACTCTCGACGTACTCTTGCTTCGTTCTTATCTTCATCGCATTCCCCCACCCTGATACGGTTGCGGCGATCAGGCCCGGAGCGGGCCGGTCGTCCGTTCTTGAGATTATCCGATATTCCTATTATCGACGAACTTAGACAATTGTGTGTCCACCGTCCATATAGAATTCCCCGCCCGTCATGAATGGAGGGCAGGTAGCCAGGAAGAGCGAGATCGACTGCAGTTCGCAAAGCTCGCCGACGCGATTGATAGGAATCATCTTCTTGATCATCTTCTGGCCCGCTTCGGAGGCGAAGAAGTCTTTATTGATATCGGTCAAGATGTAGCCCGGACAGAGGGCATTGACCTGCACATTGTCCCGCATCAGTTCAAGCGCCATTACCTTGGTCAGTTGAAGGACCGCAGCCTTGCTCGCACAATAGCCGGCCATGTTGCGGGTGGCAATCTTTCCCAGAATCGAGGCGACATTGATGATCCTGCCACTCTTTTTCTGGGCCATGATTTGTCCGGCCGCGCGCGAGACCAGGAAGGTGCCGCGAAAATCCACGTTCATGACATCATCCAGGTCCTCGTCGGTCATCTTCAGGACCGGTTTCTCGCTGCCCGAAATTCCCGCGCAATTCACCAGTATGTCTATCGTCCCAAACTCCTCCGCGACCGCCTTGACAACGCTGTCGACCAGCTTGGAATTGTGGACATCGAGAGCCTTAGCGGCCGCTTTGACGCCATAAGTCCGAGCGATCTTGCCGGCGGCTGCTCGGCATCCTTCCAGGTTGCGTGCAGCCAGTACAACGTTGGCTCCCGCCGCGGCGTAGGTCTCGGCCATGGTGAGGCCGATGCCTCTATAACCACCGGTTATGAATGCTACTTTGCCGTCGAGCGAAAAAAGCTTCTCTAATAGAGCGTGCGCCATCGGAAAACTCCTTTTGAACCTGGATCGCTAGTGTGTTCAGGCGAAGAGAAGAGAAACCCAGGCATCAAGATCGCGCGGATCAGGTTAACTCAGAAGTAAAATGATGCCTCAATGATATTCGAATTGGTTGGGGCCACACCACATTAACGCGATGGCGCTCGAATATCTAGCCATTGCACTCCAGGAATCTGGTCGCCCAGTTCCTGATGTGGAGTCAGGGCCAAGAACCGAGTTCGCAATGCGCCTCAAATGACGAGTTCGATCAGAAACGGCCCGGTGCGGTGCAGTGACTGCCGCAGCAGGTCAGCGAGTTGTTCGCAGCTTTCGGCCCGCGCCGCTTCGACGCCCATCCCATTGGCGATGCTTGTCCAATCCAGGTCCGGGTCGCCCAGATCCATCATGCGCTGGGAGATGGCGCTAGGCCGAACGCCAAGATTGGCAAGTTCGTGCAACAGGATCGCATACTTTCTGTTTGCCAGGATGACGGTAGTCACGTTCAGCCGCTCGCGCGCCTGCGTCCACAGTGCCTGCAACGTATACATCGCGGCCCCGTCGGCTTGTAACGAAATCACCCGCCGCTCGGGCGCGCCGATCGCCGCACCCGTGGCTAGAGGTAGCCCGATACCGATCGCCGCACCCGTGATTTGCAACCAGTCATGAGGGGCGGCGGCGCGTGTTTTGGCGTAGAAAGATCGGCCGAAGCTCACTCCCTCTTCCACGACGATGGCCTGTTCAGGGATCAGCGCGGCAATCGTTTGCCCAACAGCTTCCGATGTCGGGATGCCACGCGCTGGTTCCGGGACAGGACCCAGGTCGGGAAGCGGCACGGACGGAGCGCTCAATTCATTCGCCAGCGCCTGCAGAGCATGGAGCGGGTCCTGCTCCGGCCGGGCGAGCACATGCACCTGAGCATCCGCCGGGTACAGATAGCCGGGCTTGTCCGGATACGCGAAGACGGCCACCGGCCGGACTGCTCCCACTAACACCAGGTGACCAATGCCGGCCAGCGCCGCTATGGCAGGTTCCACCGCATAGGGCAAGCGTTCGATGGGAACCCTGCCTTGTCCGCGCTCGATGCGCGGGTTCGCCTGCTGCGCCATCAGCCGCGCGCCGGTCGCCGCGGCGATCCGCTGTGCGGCCTCAAGCGCCTGGGCGCGCAGTGCCCCCCGGCCAAGAAACAGCACAGTCGGCTCTCCACGCCGCAGCAGAGTGGCAATCTGTTGCACGATGCCAGGAGCGACCTGTGGCTGTCGAGGAACCGGCAATGACTCCGCCACGATTCCACCCTCATTCCAGCCGACGTCAGCCGGCACGATGAGCGTTGCGATCTGACCCGGCGCCGTGCGGGCGGCTTGCACCGCAACGGCAGCGTCGGAACCCACAGCGGCGGCACTTGCGGCGGTTCGAACCCAGGCAGAGACGGGTCGCGCCCAGCCCTCCGTATCCGCAGTGAGGAGCGCATCCAATGGCCGATGATGAGTCGCCTGGTCGCCTACGATGTTCACGATAGGCGTGCAGGCGCGGCGGGCATTGTGCAGATTGGCGAGCCCGTTCGCCAAGCCGGGGCCGCAATGCAACAGCGTGACCGCCGGTTTCTCCGCCATGCGGGCGTAGCCATCGGCGCAGGCGGTCACTACGCCTTCGAACAGGCCTAGAACGCAACGCATGCCGGGAATCCTGTCCAGCGCCGAGACAAAATGCAGTTCACTCGTTCCGGGATTGGTGAAACAGGTGTCAACGCCGCTCTTCAAGAGGGTATGGACCAGACTTTCAGCACCGTTCAATGAAGTCTCCCGCGGAGAAAGTTCCGTCGCTGTGCAGTTAACAGGGCATTTTTTGGTGAGTGTCATCCTGAGCGCATCCGGGGTCCCCGGCGACGGCCGCTTTTGCCGTTGCTGGGGTGGAGCGAAGGATCTGCATTTCCCCGCATCTGAAAGCAACAGCAGATTCTTCGCTCCCCTTCGGGCGCTCAGAATGACACCACCTTGAAAAATGATTGGTGGACCTGGTCGGGATCGAACCGACGACCTCTTCCATGCCATGGAAGCGCGCTCCCAGCTGCGCCACAGGCCCACTTTTGGAGGGCGTCGCGCGAGCTTCCCGGTGGAGGGTTCTCTACAGGGCCAAAGATCAGCGCGACTTCACTATTTTCTCGCACCGGCAGCAGTTCGTCAAACAACTAACAACGAGCGGTAACGGGTCATTGTGAATCTTTCAAAAAACCGGGTGCCCCACGTTCGCCCGCGTTTGGCTAACGTGGGGTAGTTCGACTGGTGCCCAAGTCCCACATCTGCTAGTTGCGGCAGATGTGGGGTACCGTCCGAAAAGTCACAAGCTCTGAGCGTGCGTTGAACGTCACGCGTGCTCGTCGCGAATTGCTTGTTCAACTGCGCTCGACGCGCTCGCCTTACATGGCGGCTTCGTGGATTGAAACCGGCGCGGGTTGCCGTTCCTCGCCGGGGATTCCATTGCGCAGCGTCAGGTGCCGTCCGGGGATGGCGGGAATGCGTTCGCCGGGCACGACGATGCCAACCATGTTCAGCGGATCGGCGGCTGAGATTGTAATCAACTCCGGCGCGGCATGCTCGCCCTGGCTCAGCTCCAGCCGCCGCAATTCGCGCAACGATTCGACAGCCACTGGGAGCGCAAACTGCTCACCAATAAAGCCTGCGATGAATCGTCCGCCGCGAATTTCTCCGCGGTCTTCCAGGCGGCGGAGGGCGACCTGCAATTCGCGCCAGCGCGGCAGGCCGGTTTCGCGCGCGAGCAGTTCGCGGAAGACCACTCCATAGCGATGCAGCAGCATCCAGCAGGTCGCTTCCACCTGGCGGTTGTGTTCCGCCGGCTCGCCTGAGTAGAGCAGCGACCAACGCCCGGTAGCATGTCGAGGACGCGCCGTGCGCCCGTTGCCATGGCCGGCGCGCCTGCGCGGATCGATCAAGGCTCGCAGGTATGGTCTTCTCCGGCTCCGGCCGATGCCGGGGCGCGATGTTCTTCCAGCAGCTCAAAATGTGAGCTTCGCCTATTAGCTTGCGGAGCCTCGCAGAGCACTTCCCCCGCTGCTCCAGTCCTGCTAAACTTCGATTCCGCAATGACAATCGCTGAATATGTCAAAGAGCTTCGCAAGAATCTTGCCCATGGTGATGCCACAGAACACACGCATCGCCCCGCTCTAAAGTCCCTGCTGGAATCGGCCTCCAAGGGGATCATCGCCACAAATGAGCCCAAGCGTATTGAGTGTGGCGCGCCCGATTTCATCATCACGCGCAAGAGCGTTCCGCTTGGCTATATAGAGACAAAAGACGTGGGTACGCCGTTGGACGAAATTGAACGCGGCAAGGGGCCACACGGAGAACAATTCAAACGCTATATCGCGGCCCTGCCGAACTGGATTCTCACGGACTATCTTGAATTCCGCTGGTATGTTGCCGGTGAACGTAGGCCACCGGTGCGTCTTGCGTCGTTTGATAAGAAGAAGAAGAAAATCCAATTGCTGCCAACAGGCGAGGACGATGTTAGCCACCTATTGGAAGCTTTCTTTACGCAGCCCGCGTTAACAGTTGAATCCGCCAAAGACCTTGCCGACAGAATGGCAGGCATGACGCGGGTTGTGCGTGATTTGATTGCTGCAACTTTTAGCTATGGCAGCGCAAAAGACCAAAAGCAACTTTAGAACTGGCTTTCGGCCTTCAAGGAAGTGCTCATCCCTGATCTGGATGAAGCGCAGTTCGCAGACATGTTTGCACAAACGTTGGCCTATGGCCTGTTTGCTGCGCGTGTTCACAGCTTGGATTCGGGTAAGCCGTTTTCACGTGAGATGGCTGCATTCAATCTGCCCAAAACCAACCCATTCTTACGCAAGCTTTTTGCGGAAATCGCTGGCGTGGACATGCCGGACACGTTTGGCTGGGCGGTAGATGACTTGGTCACACTGCTGAATCACGCAAACTGGGGAAAAGTGCTCAAGGATTTTGGCGAAGGAAAAGCCAAACATGACCCAGTAGTTCATTTTTATGAGACGTTCCTTGGTGCATACGACCCGAAGATGCGGGAAGTGCGGGGAGTGTATTACACGCCTGAGCCAGTGGTTAGCTACATTGTCCGTTCCATAGACATTCTGCTCCAAAAGCACTTCCACAGGCCCAAGGGTCTGGCGGATGAGAAAACGCTGATACTAGACCCCGCAGTAGGCACAGGCACATTCCTGTTCTTTGTTATTCAGCAAATTCATGCTAGGTTTGCGAAGCAAAAAGGTGCATGGGATGGCTACGTATCTGAGTACTTGCTCAATCGACTCTTCGGCTTTGAACTTCTGATGGCCCCCTACGCTGTAGCCCACCTTAAGCTTGGCATGGAATTACAGGACACTGGATACAAGTTTCGATCTGACCAACGTCTTGGTATTTACCTGACCAACACACTTGAGGAAGCTGCACGCAAGAGTCAAAAGGAGCTTTTTGCTGAATGGATTTCTGAAGAGGCAAACGCTGCCGCAGAAATCAAGCATACGCGCCCCATTCTAGTGGTGCTGGGAAATCCGCCGTACTCTGGCGAGTCAGCCAACCGGAGTAAGAATGAAGATGGCAGCCTCACTTTCATAGGGAAGTTGATTGAGGATTACAAGAAAGTAGACGGGCACGCTCTGGGAGAAAAGAATCCCAAGTGGTTGCAAGATGACTATGTGAAGTTTATCAGATTTGCGCAGTGGCGGATTGAGCGAAGTGGTCACGGGATTTTAGGCTTCATCTCCAACAACGGCTATTTGGACAATCCGACTTTCCGGGGAATGCGCCAAAACTTGATGCAAAGCTTCGGGCAACTCTACATTTATGACCTTCACGGCAATTCAAACAAACAAGAGCATGCACCTGACGGCGGCAAAGACGAAAACGTCTTTGACATTCAGCAGGGTGTGGCAATCGTTTTAGCGGTGAAAGAGCCGGGATACACAGGACTTGGCAAGGTACATCACTGTGATCTGTGGGGGACACGTGAGCACAAATACCGAACGCTTTATGCCGAGAACGTTCAGTCCACAGCTTGGCAGGAGTTAGCGCCTAAATCGCCTGATTACCTCTTTGCTCCTGTCAAGCTAAAACAACGAAGTGAGTATGAGAAAGGCTTCTTTCTTCCTGACGCCATGCCCTTATCGAGCATAGGCGTAGTCACTGCAAGGGATAATTTAACCATCCATTTCACGCCTGATGAAGTCTTGCAGACTGTGCGGGATTTTGCATCACTGCCGGTCGCGGAAGCCCGCGCTAAGTATGACCTCGGCAAAGACGTGCAGGATTGGACGGTGGCAGCAGCGCAGAAAGACCTACAGAATACCGGGTTGTCCAAGAAGCAAATTATTCCGATTGCATATCGGCCTTTTGACATCCGTTACACGTATTACACCGGCAACTCACGCGGTTTCCTGTGCCGCCCGCGCAGGGAAATCATGTCCCACATGTTGGCAGATAACAACCTAGGACTTGTGAGCACGCGCACCACCAAGGACATGTGGGATTGCGGGGTGTCCGATGTGGTAATAGGGCATAAGGCGCTAGCTGCGTATGACCCAAACTACTTGTTCCCATTGTTTTTGCACTCCCAAGCGCAGACGTCTCAGCAATCGCAGGGGTTGTTCAGCGGTCATCGCCTGAATTTCAGTGCAATGTTTTTGAAAGCACTTTCAGAACGCTTAGGGATGAAACAGGATGCGGATGGCCTTCCACACGGAATTTCCGCAGAAGCTGTGTTCGCATACCTGTACGGTGTGCTTCACGCGCCCAGCTATCGCGCCCGATATGAAGAGTTTCTGAAAAGGGACTTTCCGCGCCTGCCTTTAACTTCAGACCAAAAGTTGTTTACTTCCATAGGTAATAAGGGGCAGAAACTTATTGCGGTTCATTTGATGCAGGCTGCCCAGTTGAATGACTTCATCACTGAGTTTCCGGTGAAGGGCGACAACCTCGTTGAAAAGGCTGTTCACACGCCGGAAAATCACCGGGTGTGGATTAACGCACGCCAATACTTTGGCAACGTACGGCAAGATGTGTGGGAGTTCCACAGGGGCGGATACCAGCCTTGTGAAAAATGGCTGACTGACCGCAAAGGCCGCACCCTTATTTATGATGACTTGCAGCACTGGCAACGCATGGTTGTTGCGATCAAGGAAACCATCCGGCTGACTGAAGAGATTGATAGGCTGATTCCAACGTGGCCCTTAGTATGATTAAGCGGCCGGCGCTTCTTCATAGCGCCAGGACATGACGAGTAGTGCAACATATCATGTCTTGTGACGAGAATGTGAGGCGGTTTTTTCAGCAGGGCCCGGCGCTCGTGCATCAGCGTGTCGCCGGTGCGGACGGCGGCTCGAAGCGTCGGCATCAGCAGCCCACGCTCCCCTGCCAGGGCCTGAATCTCGCCGAGAGGCACCTCGAGATTTTTCTGGATGTCGTTGCCGAGTGCCTTGAGCGGCGAGATGTAGAGAACCTCTGTACAATCCTGGAGCCGCCCGTCGAGCGCTTTGCGCACCAGCCGGTCGATGCAGGCCAGGAACGCCGCCAAGGTTTTCCCCGAGCCGGTGGGCGCCGAGATCAGCGTGTCTTTCCCGGACACGATGGGCGGCCAGCCTTCGATTTGGGGTTCCGTCGGCCAGCCGAACTTCGCCAGAAACCAGTCGCGGACGAGCGCATGCGCCCAGGCCAGGTGAGCGGCGGGGTCTTCCACCAAGGGGCGCTCCAACAGAATTCCCACCACTCAATTTTAAGCCGCCCGACGAGTTTCGCCAACTGTTCGCCTGACAGGCTGCTGAAAAACAGGTTTGGACTGATGTGAGCAGACAAAGCAATTGTGATGTAGCTCTGTGGTTTACACAGTCCGTAGCGCCTCGCTTGGGGCTTCGGCGCGTTTTTCAGCGGCTGCTAGACCGGTTCCCTAGAAGGTATATACCTGGATTCGGTGAGTGAATTACCCTGGGGATGGCGAGTTCTCCTGCGACACGACAACGATGGCGCGAGCTTATTCCGATGATCTTCGGCGCA
>JBEKBO010000129.1:0-12871 GCA_050015355.1 Candidatus Korobacteraceae bacterium
TAATGTCCGCAAGGGATTTGTGGAGGCATCACAATACGAGCGCATCGCAGCAGAGTGTTCAGCGGTCAGTTTGTGGCTCCGTGGGATTTTTGAAGTAGGATTCACTTATGGCTGGCGTGACTCCGAAGTGACCGGACTACGGGTCAATCAGGTTGACCTTTTTAATAAATGCATCCGGCTCTGGCGCGGCGAGACAAAGAACAACGACGGTCGGCTGATCGAGATGACCAGTACCGTTTTTGAGCTTCTGCGCCGATGCGTAGACGGAAAACAGCCCGATGATTATGTGTTCCTCCACGACGATGGCGCTCCCGTTCGGGATTTCCGCAAGACTTGGTGGGGAATCTGTATCCGGGCTGGCGTCGGGCACTACGTCTGCCGCAAGTGCTCGAAAACTACCACTTCCAACAAATGTGAGTGTGGTGCTACCTTAAATAGCGCACAACTCAAGTACGTCGGGCTGCTGTTCCATGACCTCCGGAGAACTGCCATCAGAAACATGGTGCGCAGAGGCGTTGCGGAACATGTGGCGATGATGATTAGCGGACACAAGACACGGGCGGTATTCGACCGTTACAATATCGTCAGTGAGAGTGACCTGAAGGAAGCTGCTCGGAAAATTGAACAGGGGGCACAAGAAGAAAAAGCGAAACTGGTAGAGTTTGACCAAAGTTTAGCCAAAGTTGCACCAGAAACAGTGCAGATTGAAAAACCTGCTAAAGTGGATTAACCTAACGTAGTCAAGCAGTTACCACCGGAAGGGCCTGTAGCTCAGCTGGTTAGAGCAGTGGACTCATAATCCATTGGTCGCAGGTTCAAATCCTGCCGGGCCCACCATCCTAATCTACTCATTACAGATTGTTTACCGAATTATCTGCAAATCAACCCGGGACAACAGTACAGTAATGTTCTTGGCGGCTGTTCTAGTGGTAGTCGAGGGCAGCACGGTGGAGCAGGCGAGGGCGACAGAAGAGCCATTCGAGAGGCACCTGACCCGCTGAAGGTGCAACTGGTTCTGCCACCAGGAGATTTTGCTCAGATGTAATCCCAGCCCTTCGTTCACAGATGAGGCGAGGCCCGGACAGCATCCGGGCCTCCAGGCATCAGCTCCAAGGTTTCTCGGCCGCGGCGTTCTTGCCGCAGGCTCTGCCGTTGACGATACAGTCGGCGGTAGCATTGCCACCCAAGCGGTTGGTTCCATGCACTCCACCCGTAACTTCGCCCGCCGCGTATAACCTCAGAATGAGATTGTTGTGCCGGTCGATTACCTGGCTGGTCGTTCCATTGGTCCTGATTCCGCCCATGGTGTGATGGACTCCGGCCTGGGTCGGACTGGCAAAGAACGGTGCATTCTCGATCGGTTTGAGATTGGTGAGCGTCTTGTGGAATTCCTTGTCGTCACCCTTGTTGGCAAACTCGTTGTAGCGCTTGATCGATTCGACGAACTTCTCGGGAGGCACGTCGAACTTCTCCTTGAGTATCTTTGCCAGACCCTCAATCGTATCCGCCTGGAAGGAAAGTCCTTCCTTCAGGATGCCGGCCGTGGTTTGTTCGTCGAACCGTTTTTTGCAGCGGTCGTCCGCCACCCAGAAGAGCACCTTCTTGGGTTGCTGCAGGACGGCGTCAGCCATCACATCCCTGCGTGCATCTTCGGAAACGAAGCGCTCGCCCTTGGTGTTCACAAACACGGCGTGGTCGATGGCGAGATTCAAAATCGAACCGTATTGCTTGGTGTAGTAATTGCAGGCAATGAGGATCTGAATATAATCCATGCCGATCAGGTCGGCGCCCTCGTCTTCCGCGTACAGGATGGCTTCGCCGGTCGCCGTGGGGACGTTGGTAGTGGGCACATCGGCATCGAGACGCGGCGCATACTTGGCGCGCATCTGCACATCCGCGCCGAATCCGCCGGTTGCAAGCACGGTAGCCTTCTTTGCCTTGAGGTAATACTTCTTGCCTCTGTGCTCCACCTCCACGCCCTGCACCGTGCCGGTCAAAGGTTTTTCGCGGACAATTCCGCTGAGTTTGTGTTGGAAGAGGATAGGGATCTTGCGCTTGTCCACCTGGGCCTTTAGCGCTTTGACTATAGCCGTGCCGCGGCCGTTGTTGACCGGATCGTGGCTGCGGGGATAAAGCGAGCCGACGATGGCGTAAACGGTCGGGTCGAATTGAACTCCCATCTTCTCCAGCCAGTGGACCCCATCCAGGGCGTTTTCCACCATGAAGCGGACTTTTTCGGGATCACCGCGGAAGTCACCGCCGGCGATTGTGTGCTGGTAGTGCAGATCGATGGAGTCCACGATGCCCTGCTTATTCTGGCGCTCCGGGTCCACCGCGTTATAGCCGCCGCTGGCGGTGATCGAGTTGCCGCCGACAATGGGATTCTTCTCCACCAGAATCACGCTGCTGCCTGCATCAAAGGCTTCGATAGCGACAGCAAGACCGGAATAGCCGGTGCCGATGACGACCACATCGGCGTCCCGATCCCAGTATTGAACCATCCACATTTTTTGCGGCCAAGCCAGTATTCATCTGACTGTCATAAAACCTTAACAAGGCGTTCACGTTGATCGTCCATTGTTTGGTTGGCTTTCTCTTCTCCCAGCAATACAGAAGATCGCGGAATTCCGTAAGGGGTAGCCTGTCGATCTGCCATGGATACACAACCAAGTAACTTCGAACCTGGTAACTCAACAGGTGTGTTTCGTATGAAAGCATCTTCCAGACAACAGAGAGCCAGCGGCGAACCAGGCCGCTCACCTGTTGTCCAAATATCCAGGCTGACTAAGACCTTCCGCTCAGGGCGTAAAGCGCTCAGCGATATAGCCCTCAACGTTGAACCGGGGCAGATGGTAGCTCTGATCGGCGCTTCCGGATCGGGCAAGTCCACGCTGCTTCGCAATCTGGCTGGGCTCACCGTTGGAGACCGGGCTTCAGGTGAAGTCAGAGTGCTCGGTCGAACCGTGCAAAGAAACGGCGTTCTGGCACGGGACATCCGCAAGGTTCGGAGCCGTATCGGTTTTGTGTTTCAGCAATTCAACCTCGTTGATCGCTTGTCTTTGCTTACCAACGTATTGGCGGGAACGCTTGGCCGGGTACCTGTCTGGCGGGGCACGATGCGTTGGTTTACGCGAACGGAAAAGAAGATGGCTATCGATGCTTTGGCGCTTGTGGGCATCGCTGAATATGCGGGTCAGCGCGCCAGCACACTCTCTGGCGGGCAGCAGCAGCGCGCCGCGATAGCTAGGGCCCTGGTTCAGCAAGCGGAGATTATTCTGGCCGATGAGCCAATCGCGTCGCTCGACCCTGAGGCATCCATGCGCGTGATGGAAATCCTCTCCCAAATCAATCGCGAAAACGGCATTACCGTGATCGTTTCGCTGCATCAGGTGGAGTTTGCCTTGAAGTACTGTTCCCGCGTGGTGGCTCTCAGGGATGGAGAAGTCGTCTACGACGGCTCCAATACAGATCTAACGCCAAACTCACTTCGCGAAATATATTGCTGCCCGGACTCACAACCGAGAAGTGTGCCAATGAAGCCAAGTGTTGTGGCGCTAAATCCAGCAGCCCTCAGTTCCGCAAGCGATATCGGCTAGAAGAAGAAACCTCGCAAAGGGTGTCCTGGGAAGTTTGAAAAGCGGATGTGTGTGTGATCGATTTGGGCTCGTGGGGAAGAAATTGATAAAGGAGAATTCAATGCAGTTCCGAAGATTGGTGAGGGCGGTGTGCGCGACATGCTTGCTGACGCTGACTCTGATGGCAGCAGGACCGGCAAGGGCTCAGCAGGTCAATGAGTTGAACTTCGGTATCATCCCCGCCGAATTGGCACCGAACGTCAAGAAGGAGTGGCAGCCATTTATCGACGACATGTCCAAAGCGGTTGGTATGAAGGTGAACGCATTCTTCGCCTCGGACTATGCCGCGGTAATCGAAGGGATGCGCTTTAACAAGGTTCAACTTGCCTGGTTCGGCAACAAGTCGGCCATGGAAGCTGTGGATCGTGCCGATGGAGAGATTTTTGCCCAGACAATCACCCTGGATGGCAATCCTGGATACTATTCCCTCCTGATAAGTCACAAAGACAGTGACGTCAAGAGTCTCGACGATGTTCTAAAAAATGGCAAGAAGTATATCTTCGGCAACGGAGATCCGAACTCCACCTCCGGATTTCTCGTCCCCAGCTACTACATATTCGCTGTAAACAAGATTGATCCGAAGACCCATTTCAAAATTGTTCGCAACGCTAGCCATGAGGCCAATCTTCTGGCAATCGTGACCAGGCAGGTGGACGTGGCGACGAACAACACCATGGACTTCGCGAGGTTCCAAAAGGAGCAGCCGGAGAAAGCCGCGCAAATCAGGATCATCTGGAAATCCCCTCTTATTCCGAACGATCCGCTGGTCTGGCGCAAGGATCTTCCCGCGGACCTGAAGGTCAAGATCAAAGCCTTCATTTTGAACTATGGAAAGCAAGGGCCCGATGCTGAGCGGCAGCGTCAAGTGCTGGCCCATCTGGCCCAGGGATGGCTTCCGTTCCATGAGTCGAATAACTCGCAGCTCATTCCCATTCGTCAACTGGCACTTGCAAAAGAAAAGATGACCATCGAGAGCAGCCAGAACATGGCGCCGCAAGAGAAGCAAGCGAAACTGGCAGACATCGACGCGAAGCTGGCTGACCTTCAACGGCAGGCACAGCATATTTCGAAGTAGCTCAACAGGAAGCGTCAGGATTTCCATCCTGATGCTTCTTCTTTTGCAGGTTCTCCATGGCCAATCAATTGCACGTCGGCACGCTCGATCGCACGCTGGAGGGCGTTCCTAAAAGAACGATCCTGCAGGTCCTCGGGTGGGCCGCGGTTATTGCCGTGCTGGCCTGGTCCTGGCGGGGTGCGGAAATGAATCCGCTACTCTTGATCAAGGACTGGGGAAACATGGTTAAGTTCGGCCGGGACTTTTTCCCGCCGGATTTTCGTGAGTGGAAGTCCTATCTCGAGGAGATGGCGGTTACGATTCAGATCGCTATTTGGGGAACGCTTCTGGCCATGGTCTGCGCGGTTCCTTTCGGCCTTCTAGCCTCTAAGAACGTTTCGCCCTGGTGGATCTATCAGCCGGTACGCCGGGTGCTGGATTCGGCTCGGGCCATTAATGAAATGATGTTCGCCATGCTGTTCGTCGTGGTGGTAGGCATGGGGCCCTTTGCAGGCGTTCTGGCGCTGTTCGTTCACACCACCGGTATACTTGCCAAGCTCTTTTCGGAAGCCGTGGAAGCGATCGATCCGCGCCCGGTTGAAGGTATTCGTGTTACAGGAGCAACGGCACTGGAAGAGATTGTTTTTGGCATCATTCCACAGGTACTGCCTCTGTGGGTTTCATATTCGCTTTATCGCTTCGAGTCGAACGTGCGTTCCGCAAGCGTGGTGGGAATGGTGGGCGCCGGAGGTATCGGGATGGTGCTTTGGGAAATCATTCAGGGCTTCCAATTTCCGCAGACATGCGCCGTCATCCTCATTGTGATCGCCACGTGTAGCTTGATCGATATGGCGTCGTCGCAGATAAGGAGAATGATGCTTTAGACCGGATTCGCGGAAGGTATATCCCGCGCGGAAGCCGGGCTTTCAAGCCCGGCGGTGATATTGAGGGGTATACCAACTATGGAATTGCTTTAGCAGCTCCGCCCCGGAGCCCACCGCCGTCCCAATAAGGTATTGATTATTTCAGCAGGGCAGAAGTAGAAAATCAGCCCTTTCAGGAGAGGTAATGACACAGTCTTCAACAAGCACAAAAGGCGGCGTCCGCGCCGTGATTTTCGACATATCCGGTACTACCGTCGACTACGGGAGCCGTGGACCAGTGATTGCTTTTGTCGAGCTGTTCGCGCGCCATGGAGTAGCCGTTTCGGAAGAAGAAGCGCGCCGTCCCATGGGCACCCACAAGAAAGACCATCTCTGGGCGATGCTCACGGATCCGGCAATCTGCGGACGCTGGACGAAAGCGAAGGGCAAGCAGCCAACTCGCGAGGCGTTGGATCAACTCTACGACGAATTCCCGGCGGTGATGAAAGAGGCCCTGAAGCGCCACTCCGACGTTATTCCCGGAGTCGCTCGCATCACCCAGGAATTGCGGAGCCGCGGAATTCGGATCGCCAACACTACCGGGTTTGACGCCGACATGATGGACGATCTGAAAGAGCAAGCCGCCGCAGGCGGATACTCTCCGGACCTCTGGGTTACTCCGGACCTGGTTGGCCAGGGAAGACCTTTTCCGTGGATGGCGTTTTACGCCGCTCATCAACTCGGCGTCTATCCGATGAGTTCCTTTGTCAAAGTTGGCGACACTCTCATCGATGTTGCGGAAGGGCATAACGCAGGCATGTGGACAGTGTCTGTCGTCCGTACCGGGAACGAAGTCGGACTTTCAGAAGAACAGTTGGCAAAGCTGGTGCCATCGCAGCGAGATTCGCTGATTGCGGCTGCCCGACAGCGGCTGAAAGCTGCCGGCCCCCACTACGTAATTGACGCAGTGGCCGAACTGATGCCGGTAATCGACGAAATATCATCCCGGATAGATCGCGGCGAGCGTCCATAGCAAGGAAGAAGCACCAAGCATGATAAGCAAAGCAATGGTTTTTACCGCTGTCGGTAGCCCTTTGGAGCTCCGGGAATACCCCGTCACTCCCCCCGAACCGGGAGGGATATGGGTTAAGGTGGCAATGTCGACTATATGTGGCTCCGACCTGCACACGACATTGGGAGCACGCCCGGCTCCAGTCCCAATCATTCTCGGCCACGAAATCACCGGAAGAGTCGCATCCTTAGGCAAAGGCGTAACCACCGATACGATGGGGCGGCCGCTCAAGGAAGGTGACCGCATCACTTGGACAATCTTCGCAAGTTGCGGGAACTGCTATTTCTGCAAGATCAAAGCTCTTCCCATGAAGTGCGTGAAGCTCTTTAAGTATGGGCACGAAACCTGTGCCGCCGCTCCCCACCTGAACGGCGGCTATGCGGAGTACTGCTATATCATTCCCGGCACATTCGTCTTTAAGGTGCCCGACACTGTGTCCGACGAAGAGGTGACGCCGGCGAATTGTGGCCTCGCCACCATCATGCAAGCATACGACGGAATCAGGATTCAACCCGAAGATCATATTGTGATTCAAGGTGCGGGTCTGCTTGGTATTTATGCTGCGGCGGTAGCCAAGGACCGTGGCGCCGGCAAGGTGATCGTTCTCGATGTAGTGCCGGAACGGCTTGAAACGGCAAAGAGATTCGGCGCGGACGTGGTCTTCAACACCAAGGAATTGTCCGATAGCAACATAGTCTCAGCCGTGATGGATCAAACCGGAGGCTGGGGGGCTGATCTGGTCCTTGAATTGGCGGGAACTCCCAAGGTTCTTCCTGCGGGACTGAAGATGCTCCGCAAAGGAGGCCAGTACTGCTGGCAAGGAAACGTCTTCCCAGGCGCGAAGGTTGAAATTGATGCCTACGATATCATCACCCGCTGGCTCACCATTCGCGGCTTTCATAACTACGATGCTCTGCAACTTGCCGAGGCGATTGGGTTCATCGAAAGAACTAAGGACAAGTATCCGTTCAAGGAGATGGTTAGCCATAAGTTCCCTCTGGTAGATCTGGCCAAGGGGCTGAAAGTCGCGGAGGAAAGAAAGGCGGTTCGGGCAGCCATTTGTTTTTAGGAACGAGGCGCGAATATTCGCTTTCGGCCCCGAAGATCGAATGGTAGCGTAGGCTTGAACCCGACGGTGTGAGTTAAGTCATGCAGGTGGAGGATCGAATTGACAAGAACGGTTGAGCTTAACGGACGCTGTTACGAATGGCGGGGGCAACCCACCGTGGTTCTTTGCGTTGACGGATTCGACCCGGCATATCTCGACCGTGGCTTGACTGATGGAATCTTCCCTACTATCTCCACCTTTAAGACGCAAGGATTCATGGCTACAGCCGACTCGGTTGTTCCCACGTTTACAAATCCCAACAACACCTCAATTGTCACAGGAGCGCCCCCATCGGTCCACGGCATTTCGGGAAACTACTACCTTGATCGAGAGACCGGCAGGGAGGTGATGGTCACCGACGCGCATCTGCTGCGCAGCGAGACAATCCTCGGGCTGTTCTCGCAGGCAGGCGTGAAGACGGCTGCCGTGACCGCCAAAGATAAGCTCCGTAAAATGCTGGCCCACAATCTCAAGGGAATCGCGTTCTCCTCTCAGTGCGCGGATTGCTGCACGATTGAGGAGAACGGAATTACGGACGTTGAGGGAATGGTCGGCAGACGCAGACCCGAGATGTACGATCCCGACCTGTCTCTTTTTGTACTGGATGCCGGCATCTGTTTGCTCGAACGGAAAGCGGCGGACATCCTCTACCTCTCTCTGTCCGACTTGGTGCAGCACGGCCACGTGCCGGGCGAGCCGGAGAGTGACGCGTTTTACCTGGCAATCGATCAGCGTGTAGCCAGAATGGTCGCCTTGGGCGCGGTCGTGGGAATTACGGGTGACCACGGCATGAACGATAAGTGTCGCGCGGATGGCACCCCCAACGTGGTGTTCCTGGAGGACGAGTTGAATGGTCGCTTTGGCGAAGGCACCGTCCGCGTGATTTGTCCGATCACCGATCCGTTTGTCATGCATCACGGAGCCCTGGGATCGTTCGTGCGGGTTTATCGCAAAAAATCTACCGATCTGGACGTGTTGATGCGAGTTACAAGGTCGCTCCCAGGCATTGAACTGGTACTGGACGGACCGAGCGCCGCGGAGCGATTTGAACTGCCACTTGACCGGGAAGCAGACTTCGTTGCCATCAGTGAGCGCCACGCCGTGACCGGTGCAACCCGCGCGGAACATTTAACGGGTCCCGGAACCCGGCTTCGTTCCCACGGAGGTATATCCGAGCAGCCCGTTCCCTTCATTCTGTCGCGGCAACTTAACGAGAGATACCGGCGGATCGCGGAAAGCCGACGCCTGCGAAATTTCGATATCTTTGAGTTCACTCTCAACGGTACGCAGAGAGCCAATAATTGAGCACCATGATGTGCCCTGAACCATAAGAAGGCAGTACTGCGCTCGTAACACCCTTTTTCCGCCAAAAAGCGTTTGCAGAGAAATTCCGCGTCAGAATTCTATTGCCAGTTACCCATAAGGATGAAAGGCGCCCAGAAATAAGGGTGAGAGTACGGCGCAGGGTTCGAGGTGCCCGCACCTGCTGCCGAAGCTGCGGCATCCTCCGGGGCGAAACCGCGCCCGGTTTTAGTAGCAGGGCCGGAATCGGAAGCGGTTTGCAGGAGCGCCAGTTGCGCCTGGCGCAGGGCCTCGGACTTGGGCAGCGTATGCGACGTGGTCCAACGCTGGTAGAAGTCGGCCATGAGGCCGCCGGTACTAGCGTCGTTCACGTCCCACAAGGTGGCCAGCACGGCTTGCGCACCGCGCGCGCGGCCGATGGTAGCGAGGCTGTCAATTTCCTTGCCGTCGCTCTTCGTGTTCGAAATCGCAGTCTCGCAGGCTGAGAGCGTCAGCAACGCGGTCTTATCGAACTCCAGCTCTTGGGAAGTCTCAATGTCACTCAGCTTCAGCCGGTAGCCACCCCCGCCCTTTTCCTTGCCGCCCAGCAGCAGATAGCTGTCGTCGGTCCCCATTCCCATGACAAAGTGGCTGGCAATATGCACCAGAGGGTACGCTTTCACGAGCTGGTCCTTCAATGCCTGCTCGGTGAAGGCGTCGTCGAGCAGGATGCGGCCGCGCAGCGGCCCGTGCGAATCGCGGTCCTCCTCATCGCGCACAATGGTGCGCAGCTCGGCGGGCACGGCCGGAAGCGGAGTAAATGCGCGCTCATACTGCTTGGAAACTCCTAGCCCAAGCGCCTTCCATTCGGAAACGTTCGGCTTTTCTTCCAAGTGGTTGGTATTGGATGGGGTATAGATCACGCTGGCGTAACGCTGAATCAGGAACCGACGCCCGTCATAGAGCGCGTTCACAGGCAGATAGCGCAGCACTCCGTCCAACGACCACGCGATGGTGCTGGTATGCGCCCTCTCAAGTTCATCGGCGATGGGCGCGACCATCCAGTCGTACAGCTTACGTGCCGGCGCGAGCAGCTCGTCGCCTTGCTTGCGATAGCGAACAGCTTCGCGGAACTGCTCAATCGCTTTAGCCAGCTCAAGGCGTGTGACCGGCACGCTCTTTGGAACCATGGCGTAAGGGGCGATTACAATGAGGTCAAGCCTGTCGTCGAGCACCAACGTGTAAACAACCACGGTGCCAGCCGGCAATTTCCGCAATACGCTCTGTGTGGCCGAAGCCTCATGCTTGACGTCGATTGTGTGATCGTCTTTTGAATGACGCTGCAGTGCCTTCTCCAATAGACCCCAGTAGTTATTGACGGCGACATTGTTGACCGTCAGCGTCTTACTCAATACTTGGTAGCGGGCCTGCTGTTCGGGGCTGCGGTTCGAGGTCTCTCTGAGCGATTGCCACTCCAGCGCCTGCAACAGGATACTTTCGGCCTTTTGCTCATCCGGGGTTAGCGGCGCAGTGCTCGACGTTGTCGTGCCTCGGGTGAATTCCCTGAACTCCTGCTCTTTGAGCATTCCCAGGACTTGCTCCACTTCCGGCAAGCGGCCTTCCGCCAGCAATAGGTCCGCCAACTCGCGATAGATGCCGACGATAGTGCCCAGAAAAGTTTCTTGCACTTGCTTCTCGAGGTCCTGGATTTTGCGGCGCAGTTGCTGGTTGGTATTCACCGCCTGCTTGCCGAAAAAAATGGCCAGCGGAACGTTCCCTTGCTCCTTCCAGATGTGCATGAGCCAGCCAAGCGTCCTCGCCTCGTCGAAGACGTCGCCCACGGCACGCTGAATGGTCAGCGCCTGCTGATAGGATTCGAGCGCCGTTTGATTCTCCCCCATTTCGCTATAGACCCGGCCCATGTAGGAGAGCGCCTTACCCTCGGCCAGGCGGTCGTCTGTGGCACGCGCGACGGACAGCGCTTGCCGGTAGTATTCCATTGATTTCTGATAATCGCCGATAGCGTCGTACACGCGCCCGAGATTAGAGAGCGTCCTCGTCGCCATGTAGCGGAAACCGGTTGCGTTTTCAATAGAGAGCGCCTGCTGGAAATACTCCAGCGCCTTCTGGTTTTGGCCGATCGTCAAGTACACCGATCCGATGTTGCTGAGTATCTTGCTCTCTTGTATGTTGTCGCCTGCTGCACGTACCAGAGGCAGAGCTTGCTGATAATTCTCCAACGCCTTTTGGTTCTCGCCGAGAGTCCAGTAGAGCAACCCGGCTCCATTCAGTACCCTGGCTTCGCCATCACCGTCGGCTACCAGGTGCTTGAGGACAAGCGCTTGCCGGTAGTAGTCCAACGCTTTCTGATTTTCACCTAACTCAAAATTAACAAAGCCGAGAAAGTACAGACAAAGCGCTTCCTCATATCCATCTTGCAGAACGTGCCAGAGCCGCGCCGAGTCTTGAGCAAGAGTCAGAGCGTGCTGTTTGGACGTCAACTCCCCATGGGAGTCAATTACAGCTTGGAACAGCTTCCGCTCGGCGGAGATGCGCGTTTCATCCTGGGCGCCCGAGCTCCGCAAATCTGTGACTTGGATAACGTATTTTGCCGCCGTATAGGTTGGATCGAACGATGCCACTTTGACGCGATAAGTACCGGTAATGTCGGCGATAATCGAGGCTGGTTCCGGGCCAAAGCTTCCGTTGTAAGTATCGGCCGTGACTAGCAGTGTGCCTTTCGGATCGATGATGGAGAGAACAACGTCGATCCCCTTCTGCTCGGCAACGATGCGCAGGAATTGGCCAGCCTGGACAGTAACAGTGAACTCATCTGTCTGCCCACCCGCCAGTTGTCGCTCGATTGGCGTGTGCAGCTCCAGGTTGCCACCGTTCCGTGCGGTTCTCGCCTCGGGCACAGTGCCTGGCGCTTGCAACGATTGTGCGGCGGCAGCAGTTTTGGCAACTGCCAAAGCAAGGACAATGGCAGGAGCAATCCTGAAACACCGCCGCACGACTCGCCTAAGATCCAAGATTCCTCTCCTCCATAATTCGTATCCGGTTGGAGCGAAACTTAGCGCTAGCCTGCCCGAGTGATCCAGTACAACAACACGCTTGCTATCGATTAGTTGCCGGGATTATACGTCCTTTTTGCCGACAGCTCCTACCAAATATCGGTAGAGACTATATGAACTCAAAATGCAAGTAATTGAATTCCGGAGACTTACGTGGATCAACCATCCCCTCGACACATGGCGCATCCGTTTGAACAAAAGGGTCTACACAAAGTTAATGACAGGCTCTGGTGTCCCTTATCAGCTGCACTCAGTGCGCCTTTGCCGATCATGTGAAGATGGTGCCGAATGTGGACGAGGGGTTAATCCATGATGAATTGAGCGCGGAAAAATGTTGTAAAACGTACTGCGGTGAAGTATATAGAGCCTTGTGTACAGGCCCACTCAGTTCTAGGAGGGATGCGCATGAAGGATTGTTACAAAATACGTCGGATGGTGCTGGCTCTCATTGCGGGGACAGTATTTACGGCGGCCATGACTCTAGCTCAATCGCCGCCAAAACCCGATCCTGGCGGTGGTGGAAACGCGCCAACCTCCCCCAGCGTGGCGATCATAACGCCCATGAGCCTAGATCAAGACCCCGGTGGTGGCGGCAAGCCGAAGCCCCTCACTCTAGCTCAAGCTCCAGACCCCGGTGGTGGCGGCAAGCCAAAGCCCCTCACTCTAGAGCGGTTCCCATGAAGCTATATACCGTATCCGCAGTGTTTGAACCAAGCTGCGGCGTTGTCCGGGGTGATAGCTGCGAGGGCCAGAGCAGCAGCCTGTTCGAGGGCTTCCAGCAGAC
>JBEKBO010000130.1:0-12133 GCA_050015355.1 Candidatus Korobacteraceae bacterium
TTCCCGGCACTTAGTCTGGGGCCAATCCTGGAACACCTGCTGATGTATGCGGGAAAGACCTTCTGAGGAAATTGCGATATGGCATCGAAACAGAAAGCCGTTTGGGAATGGAAGATTGTCCGCCGCGCGGTGCTGGACTCTTTCGTCAAGCTGAACCCGCGCAAGATGATGGGCAACCCCGTCATGTTCGTCGTAGAAGTCGGCAGCGTCATCACCACGCTGCTGCTGTTTCATGGCAAGGACGCTTCTTTCGGATTCAATCTGCAGATCACATTGTGGCTGTGGTTCACAGTGTTGTTCGCGAACTTCGCCGAGGCGATGGCCGAGGGTCGCGGCAAGGCACAGGCTGACACGTTGCGCAAGGCACGCGCCGAAACGATTGCGAACCGCGTGCTCCCGAACGGGCAAATCGAACAGGTACCGAGTTCCCATCTGCGTGCAAACGACCTCGTAGTCTGCTCGGCAAACGACTTCATTCCCTCCGACGGTGAGATCATCGAAGGCGTGGCTTCGGTCGACGAGTCGGCCATCACCGGCGAGTCCGCGCCCGTGATTCGAGAGGCCGGCGGCGACCGCTCGGCCGTGACCGGCGGGACCCGCGTGTTGTCGGACCAGATTCGGGTGAAGATCACCTCGAATCCGGGTGAGACCTTCCTCGATCGCATGATCGCCTTGGTGGAAGGCGCCGAGCGGCAGAAGACACCTAACGAAATTGCACTGAACATTCTGCTTGCGGGATTGACGATTATCTTCCTGCTAGCGGTGGTGAGCTTGCAGCCATTCGCCATCTACTCCGGTTCGCCGCAGACTGTCTTTGTGCTCGTATCGCTGCTGGTCTGCCTGATTCCGACGACGATTGGCGGCCTGTTGTCGGCCATTGGCATCGCCGGCATGGACCGGCTGATTCAGCACAATGTATTGGCAATGTCCGGACGCGCCGTGGAAGCGGCAGGCGATGTAAACACTCTATTGCTGGACAAGACAGGAACCATCACGCTTGGCAATCGCCAGGCATCGGAGTTCATCCCAGCGCCCGGCGTTACGCAACAGGAGCTCGCCGACGCAGCGCAGTTCTCATCCTTGGCCGACGAAACTCCCGAGGGCCGCTCGATCGTCGTGCTGGCAAAAGAAAAGTACGGTCTGCGAGGACGCGAGTTGGCCGACCATGAGGCGGTTTTCGTGGCTTTCAGCGCCACGACCCGCATGTCGGGCGTAAACCTCAACAGCTTCGAGATTCGCAAGGGCGCCGTCGATGCCATCACCAACTACGTAAAACAGAACGGCGGCGAGTTCCCTGTGCAAGTACAGGCTACGGTGGAAAAGATTGCCCGCTCCGGTGGAACACCTCTGGTGGTCGCCGAGCGGAGCCGTGGCGCGCTTGGAGTAATCGAACTGAAGGACATAGTCAAGGGCGGCATGCGCGAGCGTTTCGATCAGCTCCGCGCCATGGGCATTCGCACCGTAATGATTACCGGCGACAATCCCCTGACCGCTGCCGCGATTGCACAGGAAGCCGGGGTCGATGACTTTCTGGCTCAGGCTACGCCGAAGGACAAGATGGACCTCATCAAGCGCGAGCAAGCCGAGGGCAAACTGGTTGCCATGACCGGCGACGGCACCAACGACGCTCCCGCACTGGCGCAGGCCGATGTCGGTGTTGCCATGAATACCGGCACGCAAGCGGCGAAAGAGGCCGGCAACATGGTGGATTTGGATTCGAATCCCACCAAGCTGATCGAGGTAGTCGAGATCGGCAAACAGTTGTTGATGACTCGCGGCTCGCTGACCACATTTTCGATTGCCAACGATGTCGCCAAGTATTTCGCCATCATCCCCGCCATGTTCGCCGGAACATTTCCAGTGCTGAATGCGGTCAACGTCATGCATCTGGCGACACCGCAATCGGCCATTTTATCGGCGGTCATCTTCAACGCCCTGATCATCGTGGCCTTGATCCCGCTGGCGTTGCGCGGGGTGAAATACCGCCCCATGGGAGCAGCCGCTCTGCTGCGCCGTAACCTCTGGGTCTATGGCATCGGCGGCATCATCGTCCCGTTCATCGGGATCAAGCTGATCGACTTGCTGATTACGGGCGTGGGGCTTGCATAGAAGAAGAGGAATGCGATGAAAAAGAATCTTCTGATTGCCGTACTCATGACAATTGCGACGACCATTCTTTTAGGGTTGATCTATCCCCTGGTAGTGACGGGAATCGCCCAGGTTATTTTCCCCGACAAGTCCAATGGACAACTCATCCAGCGGAACGGGCAGGTCGTGGGCTCGCGCCTCATTGGACAACCATTTGGCGGTCCCGGCTACTTCCACTCTCGGCCCTCAGCCGCGGGCAACGGCTACGACGCTGGGAACTCCGGCGGCTCCAACCTTGGTCCGACAAACCAGAAACTCGTCGACCGCTTCAAACAGGATCTTCCCAGGTTGCAAGCTGAGAACCCAGGCAAGCCGGTTCCCATTGACCTGCTGACCACCTCCGGTTCGGGACTTGACCCGAACATCACACCGGCCGGCGCTGACTTTCAGGTTCCCCGCGTGGCGAAGGAGCGTGGTATGAGCGAAGCTGCCGTCCAGCAGCTGGTTGCGCGACATACCGAAGAAAGGCAATTCGGCTTTCTCGGTGAGCCGCGCGTAAACGTCCTGGAACTCAACCTCGACCTCGACGCGACGCACCCCATGGCAAAGGTCGCCATGACAACGGACAAGGCTCGCTGACAAACAGAATATGACGGCTCCGATGCTGCACTTTGTGCAGAAGCCGCCGGCCTCCGAAGGAAGCTTATGCTGCTCGTCAAGCAGCCGCCCTCCCCCGGCCAGCAACAATGCTTCGCTCCCGTGTGGGCGGGAGTCAACTATCTGCAAAAGCAATTCTCCAAGAAAAACTACCTTTCGATCCGCAATGAATTTCTCGACGATGCGAAGGGCCAGAGGACAGGGTATAAGACTTGGTACTTCCGAACGAGGGCATCCACCTGCGCTACCGTGCTCGGCGGAATGTCTTGCGATCCTGAAAACAGTATGATCGGAGTCTCCGGGCGAGTATGCTTCACCTCCAGCACAACTTCTCCGCCATTCATGCCGGGCATCGAGTAGTCGAGAACAATTGCGTCGAGTCGCCGTCCAGACATCAGGGTTAGCGCCTCGCGACCATCACTCGCGATCAGAACCGCATACCCGTTCGTCATCAGAGCGGTTTGCAGCAGGCAGAGTAGCGCTTCATCATCATCGACACAAAGCACAACGGCTCGGATGGGGTTGGATTCCATGGTCGCCTCCCTGCTTGCATTTGACCGTGCATATTGTGGTAAGCACCCTAATCCTATATGGCAGTCTATGGTTCCTCTATAGGCGAGAGACATATCACGGGAGTGCGATTGTAAGCTGGTTGCAGTACATGTCGAACGCGGCCGTTAGGCCAACCGCTCCTTCATATTCGCTCATGCTGTTCCAGCGCAGGCGATAAGCCCGGGAGGCCTTCTGAGTATGAATTGGGAGTGACAGAACATTTGACATGAGCAATCTCGCTGTCGCCGCGCTTTCGGCCGTATTCGACATGCCAGAAGAACTGGTGCAACCCCGCCGATGGGACTACGCTCTAATGCCTCCAAGCTGAAAAGCTGAAACCAAGGAGGTTTTGCATGCGTTGTCTATTGAAAGTTTCCATTCCAACCGAGATTGGTAACGACTGTATCGTTGACGGCAGCTTGGCGAGAACCATCGAATCGATCCTCAACGACTTGAGTCCAGAAGCCGCCTATTTTGCCGAGGAACACGGAGCCCGCACCGGATTTATCGTCTGCAATGTCAAAGACGAATCGGATATACCGGCGATAGCCGAGCCGTGGTTTCTCGCCTTCAATGCTCGCGTGGAATTTCATCCTGCCATGACTTTGGCCGACCTGAAGAAGGCTGCGCCGGGATTTGAAAAAGCGATCAGAAAATATAGTCATCTGAAGAAAGCCGCCTGAAGCGCAGAAGCTTCTGAAACGAATAGTTTGTCAACGAGTCTTAGCGACTGGCTCGGCAATGTCTCCGAGCCGGGTCAGTCTCTATGAGCTATGCGTTGCTGCCCTCAGTCGATCGCCGACAACTTTCCGTCCACTCACCATCCATCTGCGATATCCTATGAAGCCCGGCTCCGGGGTACACCTACTCTGGAACCGCTCCGGCACAAGCGAGGGCAACCGGCTGTGTAAGCCGGATTTGCAGAGTGCGAGTTCCTAAGTCATCGAACGGATTCAGCAGGGCTGGCGAAGGCAGTGACACGACCTGCCGCGCCCTTGATGCCCCGGACATTTTGTTCTTAGGCACTTCCGGGTTACCGGCCTCTTCGGACTCGACATCGAACGGTTGGAAGGCTATTGTGATCAGAAGTCCCCGGCGTCCGCGGCTGGGCATCAGTGGTAGCAGGACATGGATGTCAACAAGACCATCGAAGAGATAGAGTTGCTGGAGCGTATCTACACACTTCCAGACACGAGGCAGCTCCGGTTGGCCGACCGTGAAGCTGCGAACCAGAAGCATGACGAGATGTATGCTGACAACCCGTGGTTCCGGCTGTGGAAGCGATATGGCGTCTGAGGGGACCGATCACCGTGAGACTGGCGGCCGAGGGTCGACCATCGGCAACCCTGTACCCCGGTTCGCAGCTTGCGTCTGCTACTCCTCGGGCTCGGCCTTTTCCCTGCGTGCGACGCCGGTTCGAATCGCCGCTCTCACCACTTCTTTCGCCACCGATTCGGCGACCTTCGGATTGAACACGCCGGGAATAATGTAGTCCTCGTTGAGTTCGCTGGGAGACACTAAGTTGGCGATGGCGTGCGCCGCCGCCAGCTTCATCTCTTCATTGATGTCCGTAGCCTGGCAATCCAGTGCTCCGCGGAAGATGCCCGGGAAGCAGAGAACGTTGTTGATTTGGTTCGGATAGTCGGAACGGCCCGTCGCCATGATGCGCACGTAAGGCGCGGCTTCCTCGGGCATCACCTCTGGAACGGGATTGGACATGGCGAAGACGATGGCGCCTTTGTTCATCTTTGCCAGGTCTTTCGCGTTGACCACGCCGGGGCCGGACAACCCCATGAAGAAGTCGGCGCCTTCCAGAGCTTCCTTCAGCGAGCCCTTGAAGCCGGTGGGGTTCGTGTGCTCGGCGAACCATTGCTTCATGAAGTTCATGCCTTCGGTGCGGCCCTTGTAGATCGCTCCGGTGCGGTCGAACCCGATGATGTTGGTCCCTCCGGCCCCAAGGATGATCTTCGAGCAGGCCACGCCTGCCGCGCCGACGCCGACAACGATCATCTTCATCTCAGAGATATCCTTGCCGACAATCTTGGCGGCGTTGATCAATGCAGCCAGAACCACCACGGCGGTGCCGTGCTGGTCGTCGTGGAAGACCGGAATATCGAGTTCTTTTTTCAGCCTGGACTCGATCTCGAAACATCGCGGCGCGGAAATGTCTTCCAGGTTGATGCCGCCAAACACCGGCGCAATGTTTTTCACGGTGCGGATGATTTCTTCCGTGTCCTTGGTCGCCAGGCAAAGCGGAAATGCGTCAACCTTGCCGAACTCTTTAAAGAGCATCGCCTTGCCTTCCATGACAGGCATGGCAGCTTCGGGGCCTATGTCGCCAAGGCCCAGCACGGCAGTACCGTCGGTGACAACGGCAATGGTGTTGCGCTTGATCGTGAGCTTATAGACATTCTCCGGATGACGATGGATGTCCATGCAAACGCGTGCGACGCCGGGAGTATAGGCCATCGACAGGTCGTCGCGAGTGTTGATCGCAACCTTGCTCACCACCCTGATCTTGCCTCCCAGGTGCATAAGGAAGGTGCGATCCGACACGTGGACAACCTCTATGTTGCTGAGGGTTCTCAGCTCCTTGACAAGCTTATCGCCGTGCTCCTGATCGCGAACGTTGACTGTCACATCACGAATGATGTGATTTCTTTCGAACCCGGCGATGTCGATCGCGCCGATGTCTCCGCCGAGTTCGCCGATCTTGGAAGTGACTCTGCCTAGATTGCCGGGTTCATTAGGAATCTTCAGACGTAGCGTGAGACTGTAGCCTGCACTTGGCTTGACGGGTGTAGTTGCCATAATGTTCGAGTCCTTCTCTCGGCAATTTTGAGGAATTCAACGATCCAACTGCTCTGCCGTCAACAGCGACACCAGTCTGACAACCTGCCACGCAAGAGACGCGGAGACGGCAGACCACCCCAAGGGTTCAAAAAGTGTAGCAAAAGAGATGACGTGCGCGAGAAAAATAGTTAACGCCCGCGACGTCTTGAACTTTCATCCGTACGAAAGCTGTTGCCGGCAGCAACCAGACCAGAATAAAAGAGGGCGCGGAGTCATGACTCGGCACCACTGCCAAACCATTCCCGCGCCCTGATGTTGAAGTCCTTGGTGGGCCGACTATGCCTTAGCCGCTTTACCGCCGACTTCGAGACCCAGCGAACGCATCCAGGCAAAGATTTTTTCGTCCTGGCCAGGGTTCAGCGCCATCGGGGCCGAAGCGGTAGGACCGCAAATGCCCATGGCGTGCAAGCCGAACTTGATCACGGGAGCGTTGCCGCCGAACTGAGCGATCAACGGGATCAGGGATGCCTTCTTCTGCAACACAATGGCCGTATTCAAGTCGCCACGCAGCCAGGCTTCATAGACATCGACGCACAGCTTGGGAACCAGGCTGCCGCCGGCATAGATGCCGCCCTTTGCGCCTATCTGGAAGGCCGCAAATCCAATCGCCGGGTTGCCGGACATGACGGAAAACTTGGCAGGGGTCGCTTCCACAAAGCGCTGCATGTTCACGAAATCGCCCGAGCTGTCCTTGACGCCGATGATGTTCGGATGCGCCGCCAATTTCCCCAGGGTGTCGGGCGCAATAGGAATCTTCGTCATCTGCGGGAAGTTATAAACCACAACCGGCTTGGTGGATGCGTCGGCAATGATCTGGAAATGCCGGTAAACAGCGCCCTGATCCAGCGGGAAATAATAAGGCACCGCAACCAGAACGGCATCCGCCTTGGTCTGGGAAGCGACTCGCACCTGCGCGAGCGTCTTCTTGGTTCCAGTGTCACCGCAACCAATCAGCACCGGGACCTTGCCCTTCACCTCATCCAGCACTGTTTCGATCGCGTCCTGACGCATGGCATCGGTCATTGCCGGAAACTCGCCTGTGCTGCCCATCACGACAACGCCATGCACGCCTGCTCCCAGGCAATAGCGGACGACATTACGCATGCCGGCCTTATCCACCTGCTCGTCGGGGGTAAGCGGCGTTACCATTGCGGGATAAATGCCTTTTAATTCCATCTTTGTTCCTTTGCTTTACTTGTTAGGATGCGTTCTGATGTGACTCGAGTACCGTCGTTGTTATGCAGGACTGGTGCGCCCGGGGTCCCCGGCGAGCACCGCTCGCTGGGGTGACGAGGCACAGCCAGCACACTGGAATCAGAGACGGCGCCATCCGCTTGCGGATCGCGGTCTTTTGTCGCACAAACAGATACGGTCACATTATATATGTGACCGGTCTGTTTGATTCACCAAAACTTCATTTGCTCGCGGGTTTAGCGGCGGCGGCCTCGTCGCACTTCAGCTTGCCTGCTTTGGCGTAGTTGACCTTCGCCATTTCTCTGATGATGATTGTGACTGCTTCCTCAGGCACCGATAGCGTGGTGCAAATCGCACCGGTCACGGCTTTTGCCATCGCCCGTTTCTGATCCACGGTACGGCCTTCAAACATGCTTACTTCTACGGTTGGCATATGTTTTCCTCTCTGGTGGACAATTGAGGGACGCGGCATGCCACGTCCCGAAACAAGAATTATATGGTCACGACGCTATGCGGCGGTCCGTCAGCTACACCCACGGAATCAAGCACACCATCTAAGGCCAAATAAACACCGGGAACTCGATCGTCCTTAATCTTAGCTGATCGGGAGCGAAGTCGGCTCAATCACCAATTCCAAATACCTCGGCTTCTCCCCGTCCGCCACTCCCGGCGGAATGATGATCGTCTCATGAATCGAGCCGATTGCCGAGATTTTATCGGGAAACACCTGCAACATGCGGTCGTGACCGGCAACGACGACTTCCGCAATCTTGCGGATCTTGGCGATGGACTGCGCGCTGCAATCGTTGTTCCAGCTCATGGCGACCTTGCCGGTCGCCAGTTCACTGATATTCTTGACCGCATCGCCGGCCAGCACGGTCGTCGGCATATCCTTGTCACGCAAAACCAGAGACATGCATCCGGGCGTGTGGCCGGGAGTAAAAATTGTCTGCACGCCAGGCGCAATCTCAACTTCTCCCTCGATCAACTGCAGCCGGCCGGTATTCACCACCGCCGGATAGAGGAATTTTGGGATAGGAAAAGAATCGGGATCGGTCTTGACCCATTCCGACTCTTTGGCGTGCAAAAGGATTTTGGCTTTCGGGAAGTAGTCGAAGTTATAGACGTGATCATCGTGGAAGTGGCTGAAGACCAGGATGTCGATATCCTCGGCCTTAGCTCCGCATTCCTGTAGGCGTGCGCGAAGATCGCTGCGCTTGCCGGGTCCTCCGGTATCGAAGACGATCTTTGTTCCCTGGGTTTCGATGTACACCACCGAGCTCCAGCCCATGTATCCTCTGCTCAATTTCCCGGGGAAGCCCTGAAAAACCAATTCCATCTTCATAGCGATCCGTCCTTATAATCACGTTGCCCGCGACGATCAGTTGCCGCCCGCGTTGGACTTATACCAATGGAAACGCACTCCATGTCGTGATGTCTAGCACAAAAATCGCCTCGGCAGATACCGGCCTCCCGTTCGAACGCCCGCGCCATCAAGCTGCCCTCAAGAACTGTCGCCCGCGTGAGAGTGGCAGCCGGCGTTATGGTAGTCTCTATATCGGCCTATGAACCTTTTGCCACCTCCTCGCGATCTGCTTCTTTTCATGACGGCTGCAATCGTTTTGCTGGTCATTCCGGGACCAGCGGTGCTTTACATCGTAGCGCGCAGCGTCGATCAGGGACGCAAGGCGGGATTGGCCTCGTGTTCCGGCATCACTACCGGGGGATTGGTGCACGTCCTGGCTGCGGCGTTTGGACTCTCGGCCCTGCTGGTCTCTTCGGCAATGGCATACTCGGTCGTGAAATATGCGGGTGCCGCATACTTGGTTTATTTGGGAATCAAGAAACTTCGTGAGCGCCCCGTCGCCGCTGACGGGGTGAAGCACGTCGAGCCGGCATCATTGCGTCACGTCTACGCGCAAGGTGTTTTGGTCCAAGTTCTCAACCCGAAGGCCGCAATCTTCTTCTTTGCCTTCCTGCCCCAGTTCGTCAATCCCACACGGGGACCCGTGACCCTTCAGTTCCTCGCCTTGGGAATGATCTTCATCGTTATGGGCTTCATCAGTGACAGCCTGTGGGCGTTAACGGCGGGATCCGCCGCCGGCTGGCTGCAACGCAATCGGACTTTCCTGCGCCACCAGCGGTATGTTTCCGGAACGGTATACATCGGCCTGGGGCTGGCTACGGCGGCAAGTGGATCGAGGCATACCTAGACGGACCATCGTCCGCCTCTCAACGCTTCCGTGAGACCTGTAAAACACGGCATTTTGCGACGGAGTTCACGAGCAAATGGTCTACCTGTTCATCTTCAACGACTCGCCTTACGGCACGCAGCGCACTTATAACGGCCTCCGACTGGCTCTTAACCTGTCGAAGCCGGCGGCCAACAAAGTAATGGTTTTCCTGCTCGGTGACGGAGTTCTGACCGGACTCGGTCAACCAGCAGCGCTCAATGCCTTTTACAACGTGCAGGAAATGCTGAAACAGCTAGCCCAGCGGGAAGTGAACATCGGCGCCTGCCGTACCTGCCTGGAAGCACGCGGGCTTGGCGATGAGATGCTGCTGGAAGGCGTAAAGCGCAGCACCCTGGACGAGCTTACCGCCTGGACGGAAGAAGCCGACAAAGTGCTCAGCTTCTAGCGCGCTGGGATCAGGATTCGGTATGCTGAAGTATGTCGCTCTTGCGCTTTCTGATGATGCTCTCGCTCGCGATCTGGCTCGGCGGCATCATGTTTTTCGCTTTTGTGCTGGCGCCGACTGTTTTCTCAGTGCTGCCCACGCGCAATCTGGCCGGCATGGTGGTGAGCCGCTCGCTGGCGCGGCTGCACTGGATTGGCTTGTTTAGCGGTATTGCTTATCTCATTTTCAGCCTGGTGCTTTCGCGTCTGGGTGGCTCGTTTCAGCCAGTTGCGCTCCGTCATCTGCTGGTCTTGCTGATGATTGCGCTTGTATTGATTGCGCAGTTTGGCATCTCCGGCAAGATGAACCGGCTGCGCGCCGACATGGGCGTGATTGACAGCGTCGCGCAGGACGATCCGCGCCGCCTGGAGTTCAATCGTCTGCACGTTTGGTCGACGCGAGCCGAGGGGACCATCCTGATCCTGGGATTAGCAGTTCTGTTTCTTACCACGCGGCGTTTATCATAGAGTCCGTTCCCGTGTAGCATCGTCGAGGTTGTCCGTCGGGTCGTTGTCCGTCGCTTGGTCGTACCGAACCAAGCCAAAACGCGAGGCATGCAGCAGCGTACGGCAGTTGTGCATTTTCCGGCAGGCGAGAAAGTCATGGCGCAATCATCATGAAGACTGGAATCATCGGCCTTCCCCAGGTGGGCAAAACTTCACTGTTCAAGATGTTGACCAAGGCGGACATCTCCAGCCGCAGCCACGGCAACCCGCGCGAGGCGCACATCGGAGTCGCAACCGTTCCCGATGACCGGCTCGACCGCCTTGCCAAATTGTGTAACCCGCGAAAGCTCATTCACGCGCAGGTGGAGTATGTCGACGTGGCCGCGATTGGGCAGGAAGCGCTGAAAGAGACCGCCTTTCTTTCCAACCTGCGAGTGGTGGACGCGCTGGCGCACGTGTTGCGTGCCTTTGAAGATCCCTCGATTCCGCACAGCGGCGAAATCGATCCGCTGCGCGACCTCAAGAGCGTCGATCTCGACCTGATCGTCAGCGATCTGGAGCAGGTGGAGACGCGCCTGGAGCGCATGCAAAAGGACCTGAAGAAAAAGAAAACTTCCGAACTGGAAAAAGAAAACGAGGTGCTTCTCCGCGCCAAGGCGCACCTGGAAACCGAGCGCCCATTGCGCGAAATGGAAATGACGAAGGACGAGAAAAAAATTGTCCGCGGCTTCATGTTCCTGAGCGAAAAGCCGATGTTGTACGTGCTGAACATCGGCGAGAGCCCGCAACTGGGTAACGACCTGGAGGCGGCCGTCGAGAAATACAATCTGCGCGAGGCGGCCTCACGTCCCAATACCGGCGCTACCGCCATCTGCGGCAACGTGGAGGCCGAATTGACGGAGATGAGCGACGAGGAAGCGGCCGAGTTTCTTTCCAGCTACGGACTGAAGGAGAGCGGCCTCACCCGCCTGATCCGCACCAGCTATGCCTTGCTCGGGCTGATTTCGTTCTTCACCGTGGGCGAAGACGAATGCCGCGCCTGGACGATCGAGAAGAACACGCGCGCCGTCAACGCCGCGGGAGCCATCCACACCGATCTGGAACATCATTTCATCCGCGCCGAGACCATTCGCTGGGACACCCTGCTCGAACTGGGTTCGGAAGCCGCCGCGCGTGCCGCCGGCAAACTGCGGCTGGAAGGCAAGGACTACATCGTGCAGGACGGAGATATTCTGCACATAAGGCATTCGGGCTAGACCCAATGACGCCAATCGTTCTCAGCATTGTGCTTGGCCTGACCGCCGCGCTCGCCAATGTTTTTGGCGGGGCCATACTGGTTTCCAAAAGCTGGGAGCCTCGTTACCTGAAGTATTTCATGGCGGTCGGCGCGGGGTTCATGCTTGCCACGGCGATGGTGGAGATGGTTCCCACCAGTATCGAGTTGCGCGGCAGAGCCGGCGCCTTCCTGGTGCTGTTCGGGTATCTGCTCATCCATTTCTTCGAGCACGCGGTTACTCCGCACTTTCATTTTGGGGAAGAGACTCACGAAAACGAGTTCGCGACGAGTCACCGAAGCCTCTCCGTACTGCTGGGCCTCATCATCCACACTTTCTTTGACGGAATCGCCATCGCCTCGGGGTTTCTGGTTTCGCCACGGCTCGGAT
>JBEKBO010000131.1:0-12084 GCA_050015355.1 Candidatus Korobacteraceae bacterium
CATTCTGAACTCGCCGCAGAACCCCACGGGCGGTGTATTGACCGAGCAGGACATCGCCGACATCGCCAGTGCCGTCGGCGATTACAACACCATGGTTTTGAGCGATGAGATCTACTGCCGCCTGATCTTTGAAGGCAAGCACCACTCAATTCTCAAGCACGCGGAGCTGCGCGACCGCATCATTCTGCTCGACGGCTTCTCGAAGACCTACGCCATGACCGGCTGGCGCATGGGATACGGCGTCATGCGTCCCGACCTTGCGCAGCTCATTTCGCGGATGCAGACGAACGCGAATTCCTGCACGGCCAGCTTCACGCAGGTCGCCGGAGTCGCCGCCTTGCAGGGCGATCAGAGTTCCGTCGGCGTGATGTGCGCCGAGTTCAAGCGTCGTCGCGACTACTTTGCCGAGCGCATCAACCGCATCAAGGGCTTCTCCTGCAAGGTGCCCAAGGGCGCGTTCTACATGTTCCCGAACATCACCAAAACCGGATGGCCGTCCAAGAAGCTGGCGGACACCTTGCTGCAAGAGGCCGGTGTCGCCGCGCTTTCCGGCACCGCCTTCGGCGCTTATGGTGAAGGTTATCTGCGCTTCAGCATCGCCAACTCGATCGAGAACATCAAGAAGGCCCTCGACCGTGTCGAAGAGTGGGTGAACAAGAGGCTGTAACTTGACGGAGATGTCATTCTGAGCCGGAGCGATTGAAGATCCTAGTGAGTGTCATCCTGAGCGCAGCGAAGGATCTGCTTTTGGTCGGATTTGGCTTCGGGTGCCCCAGGTTCCGCGCCGCCAATCTCTCCTTTGAGATCCGCAGCGCGGTCTGGTCAGGCTGCGCCATTCATAGCAAACGGCTCATTTGGCTGTTCGGCGCTAACCTGGGGTTGTTTTTGTCCTGCCGGTAAGAATATCTCCGCGTCGAAAAGTGTATCCCCGGAGGGCCTGGTGGCCCATTCAAGCCTTCTGTTGGCTTGAGTGGGGTGGGGAAGCGAAGTCGAACCCCGCTCAGCCCTTCAGCACTCCGGCGTTGACCAGCGATTGCAGAATTTTGATTCCATCCGTCATGCCGAGCGCCGGTTCGCTGGCGCGCTCCGGATGCGGCATCATGCCCAGCACGTTGAACCCTTCATTGCAGATTCCGGCTATATTGTCGAGCGCGCCGTTCGGGTTGGCCTCGCGCGTCACCTCGCCCGTCGGCGAGCAATAGCGGAAAATGATGCGATTTTGCTGCCTTAGCTGATTCAGCGTGGCATCGTCGCAGAAGTAGTTGCCCTCCATGTGGCCGATGGGCACGGTGAGCACCTCACCCTTCTTGCACTGATTGGTGAAGGGCGTGTCCGGGTTCTCGCAGCGAATCTGCACCGGCTTGGAAATGTACTTGAGCCCCCGGTTCCGCATCAGTACGCCGGGCAGCAACCCCGATTCGCAAAGAATCTGGAAGCCGTTGCAGATGCCCAGCACGAGTCCGCCGGCAGCGGCAAAGTGGCGCACCGATTCCATGATGGGCGAGAACCTGGCGATAGCTCCGGTGCGCAGGTAGTCACCGTAGGCAAAGCCGCCGGGCACGATCACCGCATCGCAGTTCTGCAGGTCGTGCGAGTCGTGCCAGAGCATGGTTGCGGGCTGCTCAAAAACTTCTTTGAACGCCCAGTACGCATCGTGATCGCAATTGGAACCGGGAAAAATGATGACGCCGAATTTCATCGCAGTGCCTTTCTTCAGAGTTTAGCACGCAGGCCGAGCCGGCTGGTCTTCCAAAGAAACACATCTGCTGGTGCCCCATGTTCGCCCCGCTTTTGGGCTAACGTGGGGTAGTTTCTTAGTTTCCTCCAGGCTGCCGCGTGCTTTCCCGGCCAATCCGTGATCAAGTATCCTGAACTCTGGCAGATGCCCCAATGACCCTGCGTCACCACATCGAGCTTACCTTTGGCGCGCTCAAGCGCTGGTTCATTGCGCAGTGCTACGACGCGGTTATCGTCGGCCTGCTCTGGCTGGCGGCGCTCTGGTACCTGCATGTTCCGCTGGCAATTTTCTGGGCTCTTCTGGGCGGGATGTTGCAGTTCGTCCCGAATTTTGGTCCGGTATTGGCCTTGCTGGGTCCGACGGTGACTTTGTTAATTTCACGTGCCGGGTGGGAGCGCTTCGTCGCTCTGCTGATGGCCTATGCGGTGATCGCGGTTGTCGACGGGCTTTTCCTGCAGCCCTACCTGATGCGCCGGCAGAACCGGGTCCCCGTGTGGGCGTCCATTCTGACGCCGCTGGTGCTGGGGGTCCTGATTCCGTTCTGGGGAGTGTTCCTGGCTCCGCCGCTGTTGGCCGTCATCTACGCGTATGTGCGTCGCAAGCAGGCGCGGGAGGAGATGACACGTTCCGGCCAGGCCATCATTCTTCCTCCGGAGCAGCCGGCCAAGCCGCGACCCGCGCGAACCGCTCCGGTAGTCGATTCCAAACCAGCCCCCGGCCAGCCCTGAAGAGCCTTTCCGCGCCTCCCAGGCCTACCCCGAGGCGGCGGCTGCCGATTCCGCCGACGAGCAGGGGCCTAGATGAAGTTTATTCGCGTGCCGCAATGATATAATCCCACCTTACCCGCACGGTTTGAGCGGTAGTATAGCTGCGACCATAATTCGTTGGCATCGGCGTATATCGGGAATTCCGGGGTCCCCGGCGCGGGCCGTGGTTGCGCGTGTTGGGGCAGAGCCACCGGGTGAACTAAAGAAAACGAAATCCATACATCGGGCGAGGTTCGCATGTCCGGCCATTCCAAATGGGCCACAATCAAGCACAAAAAAGGCGCGCTTGACGCAAAGCGCGGGAAGATTTTCACCCGTCTCATCAGGGAAATATCCATGGCCGCCAAGAGCGGCGGTGATCCTGAGAAGAATCCCCGGTTGCGGACTGCCGTTGCGGCGGCCAAGGCCGAGAACATGCCGTACGACAACGTCAAGCGCGCCATTCAGCGTGGCACGGGCGAGCTGCCGGGCGTGACGTACGAAGAGATCACCTTTGAAGGCTACGGTCCGGGCGGAGTCGCCGTCCTGGTCGAGGTCACCACCGATAACCGCAACCGCACCGTCAGCGAGATGCGCCACACCTTCAGCAAGAACGGCGGCAACATGGGCGAAGCCGGCTCGGTGGCCTGGATGTTCTCTAAAAAAGGCGACATCGTGATTTCAAAAGCGGCGGCCAAGGAAGATGACCTGATGAACATTATTCTGGAAGCCGGCGCCGACGACCTCAAGGACGATGGCGAGACGTGGGAGATCCTTACCGATCCTGCTTCTTACGAACCCGTGCTGGAGGCGCTCAAGAAGGCCGGCATCAAGCCCGAAGTCGCCCAGATCGGCATGATTCCGCAGAATTACGTCAAACTCGAGGGACACCAGGCCGCCACCATGATCCGCCTGATGGAAGCGCTCGAAGATCAGGACGACGTGCAGAATGTTTACGCCAACTTCGATATCGACCAGAAGCAGTTGGAAGAGGTCGCCGGATAGCAGATTTTCTGTGGTGGGTCACATCCCTTCGTGAGTGTCATCCTGAGCGCAGCGAAGGATCTGCCGGGTGCCCCACCTTCGCCGCAGGGTACCGCACACATCCCTCCGTGAGTGTCATCCTGAGCGCAGCGAAGGATCTGCTTTTGCCGGGTGCCCCACGTTCGCCCGTTTTTTCGGGGGCCCCGGCGAGTTTGGGTGCCCCACGTCCCGTCCCGCTTTTGGACTGACGTGGGGTAGTTTCTTGAACTGCCACAGGTAGAGTAATAGTTTGCCGCCCTCTTTCGCCTTCTAGCTATCCGGTTGTCAGCGCTTCTCGCGTACAATTCAGCTCTGGACCAGTTTCGAAAACATTCCTCAGGGACGGACGACTCCATGAAGCTCCGCGGGATACTTCTGTTTGCTCTTTGCTTCTCGATTCTTTTTCTGCTTGGCTCTTCAGCGCTGGCCCAAACGGCTGCGCCGGCGAGTGATGACGCAGCCGGACTGCGGCATGAACACTGGGATTTCGGCGTCTTTCTTGGCGGAGGCAGCGGAGTAGGGGTGCGCACGAACGTGCAAATGTTTCGCGGCGGCGTGCGCATAGGACGCGTCATGACCGGCGAACTGGGACGCGGCTGGGGGAAGGGAACATTCGAACTCGACGGCGAGATCACGCCCGTCGACTGCGTCTTCTGGAGCGGTTACAAGAACGCGTATGGATTTGGCGTCACGCCCATCGACATGAAATGGAACTTCACCAGCGGCAAGCGCCTGGTGCCGTTTGTCGAGGCTGCCGGCGGCTTCCTGTGGAGCACTGTGAACATTCCTCCCGGGGACACCTCGCAAATCAATTTCACTTCTGGCGGCGGAGGCGGCATGCACATCTTCCTCAAACCCGACCGCGCGCTCACCTGGACGCTGCGCGCCGTGCATATTTCCAGCGCCTCGCTCGGCAATCACAATCCCGGTGTGAACGCCTCTGTGCAGGCCAGCCTCGGTTACACGTGGTTCAAGACGCGGTAGGGAGCCCGGCTTCGCACAGCCGTCGAACTTGCGGCCGACCCAAGCAACGATGTCATGCTGAGGGGCACCGGGGCCCCCGACGGACGCCGCTTTTACGTCTGTTGGGGTGGTGGCGCGAAGCATCCCATGAGGCTGTCCCACTCCGCGCCGCGTGAGGTTTTTCGATGAAATCCTGCGGCTGCACCTCAGCCCCACGCTGTGCCGGGATGCTTCACTCCGTTCAGCATGACAACGAAGACGACCAGCATAGCCGTCCGGATACACTTACTGCGAAACCGCTTTAAATGGCGCTGGCGCAACCGTCCGGCTTGCGTGATAATTCACCTCTCAGACTCGCAACTCCGGACGCAACAGACAGTCTCAAGCAGCAAGGAGGATTCTGTATGCACAAGTTCGTCGCGCTCGTATCTCTTTTCGTTCTAGTCGCGGTTTTCGGTACGGCGTTGTCCGCCGAAACCCATAAGTTGCCGGCCACGGATCAGACCACGTGGACAGGCTTCTTCGACAATTCCGTTCCCCCTGTCCTGAAGATCAACTCGGGCGATACCGTCGACACCCAGACCCGTATGCTCTACAACGACAAACTCAAGCCAGGCGTACCGATGGACGAGATGTTCAAGTGGCGCGCCACTCTGGGCGCCGAGAAAAAGTCCGGCCACACCTTGACCGGCCCCATCTACATTAACGGCGCCGAGCCAGGCGATGTTTTGCAGGTCGATATCATCAAGCTGGTGCCGCGCACCTATGCCGCTACCTACAACGTGCCCGGCAGATACAAGGTTGGCAGCCTGCCGGAAGATTTCCCCGAAGGACAGTTGAAGTTTCTCGCCATCGACGTGAAGAAGAAGACCGTGAAGTTCAACGACAACATCACCCTTCCCATGCGTCCCTTCCTGGGCATCATGGCGGTTGCCCCGCCGCAGGACGGACACGTTTCGACGGCCCCTCCGAGTGTGTTCGGCGGCAACATGGATTTAAAGGAACTGGTTCCCGGCACAACGCTCTATCTGCCCGTATTCAAGCAGGGCGCTCTGTTTAACATCGGCGACGCGCACGCCGGCATGGGCGATGGTGAAGTCTGTATCACCGCGATGGAAACGGCAATGGACCAGGTTGTGCTCAAGTTCACCGTCCGCAAGGACATGAAACTGGCCCTGCCCATGGCCGAGACTCCGACGCACTACATCCTGATGGCCTACAACCCCGACCTGAACGAAGCGGCCAAGGACGCAACCCGGGCGGCAATCGCCTTCCTGCAGAAGCAAAAAGGGCTGACCGCACTGGATGCATACGCGCTGATCAGCGTAGGTTGCGACCTGCACGTCACCCAGATTGTGGACGGCAACAAGGGCGTTCACGTGATGATTCCGAAGGCCATCTTCAGCAAGTAGGGATTGGAATTGTTCACCCGAGCAGCCCATCCCTCGGGGTGGGTTGTTCTTTTTAGGTTCCGCTTTCATAAAGAAGGCCGCAACCTGCGCCTTAGCGTAATTCCCTTGTTGGTGTATCCTGCGGACGGTTCAACAACGAAGCGTTGGCGCTGTCATGCTGAGCGCAGCCGGGGTCCCCGACAGGCTGGTTATCGTGGCTGTCATGCTGAGCGCAGCGAAGCATCCCAGGACACTGTCCGACTCCGAGCCGTTCTGGGTTTTATTCATGAATCTTTCGGCTTGGCGCCCCACGTTCGCCCGCGTCGGGGTCCCCGGCGAGGCTTGGCTCGCTGGGGTGATTGGGCCAACGTGGGGTAGTTCGACTGGTGCCCAAGTCCCACATCTGCTAACTGCGGCAGATGTGGGGCACCGTCCGAAAAAGTCACAAGCTCTGAGCGGAGCATGACGCCAGAGAGACTGGTCACGGCCATCGGACTACCGCGACTGCGGAATTTGTTTGCCATGGCGCTGATTGAATCTGTTCCGAACTTCTCCGAGGGCCGCGACCGCGCGAAAGTTGACGCCATTGCCGAGGCCATGCGAGCCGACGGTGTCTACCTACTCGACCGCCACATGGACGCCGATCACAATCGCTCGGTCATCACCCTGGCCGGAAGCCGTGAAGCGCTCATGGAAGCCGTTCTGCGCGGCATCGGCAAGGCCGCCGAACTGATCGATCTCACCCGCCACCGGGGCGTGCATCCGCGCCTCGGTGCCACCGACGTCGTGCCCTTTGTGCCGATCGAGGGCGTCACGCTCGAAGACTGCGCGCAGATGGCGCGGCAAGTGGGCGCCCAGGTCTGGCAGCGTTACCGCATCCCCGTTTATTTGTACGAGAGCGCCGCCACTCGTCCCGAGCGTGTTCATCTCGAAAACCTTAGGCGCGGGCAATTCGAGGGGCTGCGCGATGAAATTGCGACTAACCCCGACCGCATGCCCGACTTCGGCGAACCGCGCGTCCACCCGACGGCCGGAGCCACCGTGATTGGAGCGCGCAAGTTCCTGGTCGCCTACAATATTTTTCTCAACACGAGCGATGTCGAAATCGCCAGGAAGATCGCCAGGACGGTGCGCTTCTCCAGCGGCGGGTTGCCGTTCGTCAAGGCGATGGGCGTGCTGGTTCGCGGACTGGCGCAGCTCTCGATGAATCTGACCGACACCGACCAGACGCCGATCGCCCGCGTCTTCGAACTCGTCAGCAGCGAAGCCGCGCGCCACGGAGTCGCCGTGCTTTCCAGTGAGATTGTCGGGCTGGTTCCGAAAAAAGCGCTCGAAGACGCAGCCGGATTGTTTCTCCAGCTAGAAAACTTCGACTCATCGATAATCCTCGAAGACCGCTTGGCCGCAGTGAAAGCCCAAGCAAAACCAGCTGGTTAGAGCCTGTTTTGTGAACCTGTTGTTGAAGCGGTGCGGCTTTAGCTTGCTAGTGCCAACGAGTCGTTCTTGAAGGGGCGCGGCTTTAGCGGCCGCTGAAGAACTCATAGCAGTGTCATCCTGAGGCCGCGCCGGTTTTGCGTGACCGAAGGATCTGCTTTATCTCAGTACGCGCGAACAGCAGATCCTTCGCTGCGCTCAGGATGACACTTCTGAGAACAGTTTTCAGCAGCCTCTTTAGTCGCGCCATCCAGGGCCAAAGAGGATGCGGGCTTTAGCTCCTGAGGGGATTCGCTGTTTCGTCTAACTTCGTTTGAAATAAGCGAAGAAATATCCTTGGCACCTCGGTGCTGGGCGGTTTCAGAGGCGAAACTGTGATCCCGCAGCCGGGTTGAATACCTTCAGGCGAGGATTCCATTCTGGACGCCTGGACCGCATACGCGACAACTCGCTGTCGCTCGGATGAATAGAATCGGTGACAATCCACTCTGGACCAGCGGAACTCGGGGTAAAATACTTGTTATGAAGCGCCTTATCGCTCTCCTTTGTTCTCTGTTTCTCACCACGCTCTCGTTTGCGGCACCGCTGGCCTCCAATGCCAAGACAGCCATACCGTCTGCCGTGCAGCAGATCATTTCCGTCGACTACCGCGCGTTGCGGAACTCCGACTCCGGCATGGCGCTCAAAGCCAAGATCCTGCCGGATAATCTCAAGCAGTTCGAAAACGCGCTGAAGGACATGGGAATCGATCCCGACCGCGATGTCGAAGGGCTATCGTTTGTCATGTTCCGCGCCGGCACGCAATTGCGCTCTGTCGGTTTCGCCACCGGCGATTTTCAGGTCAAAAAGTTCCTCGCCAAACAAAAGGCGGCTAAGACCAAGCCGGAGAAATATCGCACAGCCTTTCTCTATCCCGCCGGCTCCGGCATGTTGATGACTTTTCTCGACGACACGACGATGCTCTTCGGCGATGCCCAGGCTGTCCACAATGCTTTGGACGCCCGCGACGGAGAGAGCCCAAGCGTGACCGGCAATGCCGACATCACGAGCCTGATTGCCTCCGTGGAGGATGGCGCTATCTGGAGCGTGCTGGACTCGATTGGAACCCAGAACATGCTTCGCTCCGCCATGGGTGACGCCGCCAAACTGGCCGACTATGACGTGGTAAAGAAACGCCTCACGGGGTCGTACTACACCGTGGATTTCGCTCACGGCGTATCGCTGGACCTGACGGTCGCCACCGGAGACCCTATGGCCGCCGCCACGCTCTCGTCGTTGTTGAAGGCCGGGCTGATGCTGAAGAAGATGGGCTCTTCGCCGGTGGAAAAAACCGCCATCGATGCCACCACGGTGGATTCCGACAGCGGCAAACTGATTATTCACTTCAAGGCGGACGACAGTCGATTCCAATCACTGTTGTCATCGGACTTGTTTACCGCGATATCGAAGTAAAACGCGAAGGGGCGCGGCTTTAGCCGCTGAGGGGACCCGCCGTTCTAGCATCGGTTCGCGGTGTCATCGTGAGGAGGTTCGCCGCTTTTGCGAACCGACGTGACGATCTATGCATTTCAACGGGTGCCCCAGGTTCAGCGCCGCCAAGGAACTCTTTTGAGACAATCCGCATAGCTTGGCTGGCTGTGCCGCGTGTAGCGAAAAGCTCCTTTGGCTGTTTGGCGCTAACCTGGGGTAGTTTCTTGGGGTGGTTAGTTGGGTTCCCAAAATTCTCAGCGAACGATCGGCTCTTCCGGCCGTTATCCTTTCGCTGATGGCGTTGCCTTTTTTCCCCAGTCAGACTTTTGCTCTAATTCCCGCCGCACCTCGCGCGCCAGTAGGCGCAAGGCCGCATCCTCGCGGCAATAGCAGACCCAGGTGCCCACTTTCTCGGCCTGCACCAGGCCGGCTTCAGCCAAAACGCGCATGTGATGGGAGATGGTGGGCTGCGCCAGGCCCATGTGCCGCTGTAGATCGGCCGCGCACATGCCATCCGTTCTATCCAGCGAGCACAAACCCTTGCGGGCAAGCAGACGCAGAATCTCCCGCCGTACCGGGTCGGAGATGGCGCGCAGTTTCAGGCTAAGACCGTCGTTGGCTGCTTTCATCGACGATGATCAATCTATCACAGGGCTAAATCGTCCGGCTTCAGCGTTTCAGGATCGGGTTATAACCGTCTCCCTGCAGCCGCGAGCGCGTGGTTTCCGCCTCTTTGGGATCGCTGAACGGGCCGATCTGGACGTGGAAGAGTTTATCGCCGGGGACGGTAATGATGAGCACGGGGTATTGCTTGCGGCGCAGAGCGTCCTGAAGCACTTCGGCGTCCTCGCGCCTGCTGACAGCGGCCACTTGCACCATCATTCCGGAAGCGACAGCCGGGCTGTTTTCCGGGGCGGGCGTTTTCGAAGGCGGCGGTTGAGCAGGCTTAGCCGGCTGCGGAGTTTGCGCAGGTTGTGGCGGCGTCAGCCGCGCGTGTGCTTCCTTCTGTTCCACGGCCTTGTAGAAGCTGAGGTCCGGCGCAGCCGGAATGCTCGTCGGCTGACAATTTCCTCCCCCGGGACAATCGGCGCGGGCAGGCGTGTCAGTCTGCGGCTTGGCAACCGGCTTGGCGGCGGGAGCGGTGGACGCGGCCTGAACCTCCGTGGCCAGCGTCGGCTGTTTCGCCCCGCTGCGTCCGAAGCCGTAGCCGACGGCAAAGCAAACCGCGCAAAGAATCACCAGCAGGAAAAACAACCCAACCAGTTTGCCAACGCCTAGCGTAATCTCTCGTTCGTCCGACTCCGACCGCCGCAATTCCACCCCCATTTTTCGAAGTTTCTCGTCCCGTGGTGCCCCTCGTTCACCCAACCGGGGTCCCCGGCGAGCACCGCTCGCTGGGGTGGCTCGCCCGTCTATGTCTGTTTCTCTTCCGCCTGTTTCCGCTCCGTCACCAGTTTTTGCAATCCAGCCAACAGATCGACCGGTACGGGGAAGATGATCGTCGTGTTCTTCTCGACGCCGATTTCCGTAAGCGTTTGCAAGTAACGAAGCTGGATGGAAGAGGGTTCGCTGGAGAGTAGGTGCGCCGCGTCCACCAGGCGCTGCGCGGCCGCGAACTCGCCCTCGGCGTGAATGATCTTCGAGCGCTTTTCGCGTTCGGCCTCGGCCTGCTTGGCCATGGCTCGCATCATGCCTTCGGGCAGGTCCACCTGCTTGACCTCGACGTTGGTGACTTTTACGCCCCAGGGGTCTGTGTGCGTATCGAGGATCGATTGCAGGCGCAGGTTGATTTTTTCCCGATGCGCCAGCAGTTCGTCCATATCCACCTCGCCCAGCACGGAGCGCAGAGTCGTCTGCGCGAACTGGGAGGTCTGGTACTGGTAGTTCAGCACCTCGAGCACGGTGCGCTGCGGATCGATGACGCGCAGAAAAATCACCGCGCTCACCTTCAGCGTAACGTTATCGCGGGTGATGATGTCCTGCGGAGGCACATCGAAAGCGATCTGCCGCAGGTCCACGCGCACAATGCGGTCCAAGGGGGCGAAGACCAGGATAAGGCCCGGGCCTTTGGGGCTCGACAGCACGCGCCCCAGGCGAAAAATGACGCCGCGTTCGTATTCGGACAGGATTTTGATGGAGTTGATGAGGTAGAGAGCGATGATGAAGACTACTGCCAGACCAAAGATGCTCACGCCGACCTCCGGCACTGCGCAATCTAATACGCTGCGCGGATTGTACTCCAAGAATGCGACCGGGGAAATTACAGGATATGGTTCCCGGTCCCGAGTACCCGATCAGGTACTCCCGCACTGTCGAACGTCTTACCCTGTTGACGTGTCACCCTGAGGAGCGCCGCCTGTCGTTGGCGGCGCGACCGGGGGCCCCGGCGAGGCTCGGCTCGCTGGGGTGATGGACGTGAGGGTCTATGCATTTTCCCCTTAAAATCCAACCCTCAGGAACCCCCGCGCGAAGAGCGGGCCGGCTCCGCATCGGCGTGCGCCGCGGGCTCGGTAAACGGCTCCACTTCCAATCGCAGCCCGGTAATGCGCGTTACGCGCACCTGCTCCCCGTTTGCCACAGGCTGCCGGGAGCGAGCCCTCCACAATTCGCCGTGGACAAACACCGTCCCCTCCGGGGAGAGGTCGGTCTGCGCGATTCCGGTTTCTCCGATGAGGCCTTGCGACCCGGTAGTGACCTTGTTGCGCCGTGCCCGTATGGCGAGGCTCATGAGAAAAACCGTGATCACCCCCAGCGGCACGCTCACGCCGAGCGCTGTCCACAGGTGAACCCGCAACTCGGGAATCGGGCCGTCGACCAGCAGCAATCCTCCCAGTGTCAGCACCACGATTCCGCCGATCCCGAGCACTCCGTGGGTGGCGAATTTGGCCTCCAACGCGAACAGCACAAAGGCCGCCAGGATCAGTGTGAGGGCGGCAAAGCGTACCGGCAGGAGGTTGAGCGCGAAGACGGCAAGCAGAACGAAAATGACCCCGACAACGCCCGGAACCACGGCGCCCGGGTGATTCATTTCGGCGTAGATGGCAAAAGCGCCAACCGCCAGCAACAGAAAAGAAATATTGGGGTCCATCAGCCAGCCCAGGATTCGCTGCCTGAGCGACATGGGGAAATCGTTGACCGGCTGGCCGGCCACATGCAGCGTCACCGAGGTTCCGTCGAAACGCTTCACCACCCGTCCGTCGAGCTGGCGCAGCAGCTCCTGCTCGTTGGCGGCGACCAGGTCGATCAGATGCTGAGAGAGTGCCTCCTGATCGGTCCACGACGTCGATTTGAGCACCGCGCTTTCCGCCAGTTGCACGTT
>JBEKBO010000132.1:0-15218 GCA_050015355.1 Candidatus Korobacteraceae bacterium
AATATCAGGCTGATCAACCGTCGCAAAAGCTATCTCGATCGCTACTCGCTCTGCCTTTTCAGAGGGAGCTAATTAAAATCAACCAAGCATCAAGTGACTTGACGGGTCACTCCATATCAGGACACTGTCCGATTCCGCGCCGTTCTGGATTTTATTGATGAATCTTTCGGTTTGGTGCCCCATGTTCGCCCGCGTCGGGGTCCCCAGCGAGGCTCGGCTCGCTGGGGTGATTGGGCCAACGTGGGGTAGTTCGACTGGTGCCCAAGTCCCACATCTGCTAACTGCGGCAGATGTGGGGCACCGCCCGAAAAGTCACAAGCTCTGACCGTGATTGAAGCGGCGTAATGCCCAACTGGCAGGAACGCCGGCCCGGCGGCCCTCGGGATCCCCGGCGAGCACCGCTCTCTGGGTGATAGGCGGTGCAGGCAGTCCAGTACAATAGTGGAATGAATCTGACGGCGATTCAGGCCGCGTTGTGCGAGCGCGAAATCGATGCCTGGCTCTTCTATGACCACCATCGCCGCGATCCCATCGCTTACAGCGTGCTTGGTCTTCCGCCGGATCTGCACGTGGCTCGTCGCTGGTATTACCTGATTCCTGCGCAGGGCGAACCGCTCAAGTTGAATCATCGCGTGGAACCGCGCCATTTGAGCTCGCTTCCGGGACGGCAACGGCATTACGCGGCCTGGCAGGAGATGTGGGAGCAATTGCGCGAGATGCTGCGCCCGTACAAGCGCGTGGCCATGCAATACTCGCCGAATAACCAGATCATGTATGTTTCGCTGGTAGACGGCGGAACCCTGGAGCTGGTCCGCGGCTTCGGCGTCGAGGTGGTCTCCTCCGCCGATCTGGTCGCCCGCTTCGAAGCCCCCGTCTCGCCCGAGCAAATCGCCACCCATTTTGAAGCGCGCGACGCGATGGACCGGATCATGGAAGCCTGCTTCCAATGGGTTGGGCAACAACTCCGCAACGGAGGCACGCACGAATTCGCGGTTCGGCAGTGGCTCGCCGAGGCTTTCCGCCGCGAGCACCTCGTCACCGACGATTTGCCCATCGTAGGGGTCAACGAAAACAGCGGGAATCCGCATTACTTGCCGACCGCCGACAGCTCGAAACCCATCCGCAAAGGAGATTTCCTGCTGATCGACATGTGGGCAAAGAAAGACAAGCCGGGCGCGGTCTACTATGACATCACGTGGACGGGCTTTGCCGGCCCGCCTTCCGAGCGGCACTGCGAAATCTTCGGGTTGGTGCGCGACGCCCGCGATGTGGGCATCCGCACGGTGCAGGCAGCTCTTGCCGCGAAGAAAAAGATTTGCGGCTGGGAAGTGGATGCGGCGGTCCGTGAATTCATCGCCAAGGCCGGTTTTGGCGCGTGTTTCGTGCACCGCACCGGGCACTCGATCGGCACGGAAGTGCACGGCAACGGCGCGAACATGGACAACCTGGAAACGCACGACGAACGCGAGGTGATCGCCAATACCCTGTTCTCGATTGAACCGGGAATCTATTTGCCGGAGTTTGGCGTACGCAGCGAAATTGATATGCTGGTGCGGAACGGAACCGCCGAAGTAACCGGACGAATACAGAAAGAGCTTGTATTGATCTAAATGGCAAACGCTAACGAGGCTAAAACAAAAACTTCTCCCACCCCGGCGCAACCGTTGACGGCGATCGCCATCGCCGCGCCGGTTGCCGGCTGGCTGGTTCCGGGGGCAGGTCACATCATTCAGAAACGATGGATTCGCGGGCTGCTGCTGATGTTCGCCGTCGTCGTTCTCTTCCTCGCCGGACTAGGCATGCAGGGCAAGGTGTACGCCTTCAACACGGGAGACCTGCTCGACATCCTCGGCTTCTTTGGCGACCTCGGCACGGGCGCGCTCTACGTGGCGGCACGGAGCATGGATTGGGGCCAAGGCGCTGTCCACCGCGCCACCGCCGATTACGGAACAAAGTTTATTATCGTCGCCGGACTGCTGAACCTCGTAAGCGCCGTCGACGCCTACCACATCGCGAGCGGGAAGAAACAATGACCCTCGAACTTTCTCACTTCAGCGCCGCCGTGTTGTTCGCACTCTGCGCGTCCATTGTCTTCGGAATTACGCAGCGCAATACCACCAGGGAAATGCTCCGCTACGGAGCTTACTGCTTCGCGCTCTTCGTTGGCGGAGTCATCGTGGCCGGCTGGGCGATGTGGATTATTAAGAGATAGGTTGGCGGTTCCGCGCGAGGCAGTTCAATTTGAGGAACTGCCCCACCCAACGAAAAAGCAGCGTAGAATGGGGCACCCGTCATCCTTGAGAAGATGATTCGGCGGCGAAGAGGGCGACGCTCCCGTTCGACGTCAGTTCAATTTCCTTCGATATGGCGTCGAACGCCCGATGCAGTGGCCCTTGGGCGGCTGGCCCAGGTATCGAAATAAGAAATGTTGACGGTGCCCCACGTTCGAACCCCTCGCCTTGCGTGAGCAAATTCCAGCGAAACCGCTTTTTATCCTTCCCAGACGAAGGCATCGAAGACGCGCGTGGTGGAGAAGCCCAGGCGGAGGTAGAGTCCGACGGCGCGGTCGTTGGCTTCGGTGACGGTCAAAGTGAGCAGGGCAAAGCTGCGTTGCCGCAGCGCGTCGCGAGTGGCGGCGATCAAGTGTTCGCCGATTCCCTGGCTGCGGTATTCGGGCAAGAGGCAGACCTGCGTGACATGGCCGGTATCGTCCTTGACCCGCGAGCAGAGGATGAGGCCGATGTTGGTGCGCGTGAGGCGGTGGACGGCCACGAACGAAGAAGCCTCGTCGAATTGCCCGCATCCGGGGAAACGGATGATGTTGTTTAGGAAGCGGAGCGACCCGGTCATGGTGCGGTACTGATCGTTGATGTCGGAATCGATGTGGCCACGATAGGCGGCGGTAATGAGCCCGGCGGCAGGCTGGTAATCCAGTTCGCTCCAACGGCGGATTTCGATTCCGGCCGGCAGCGGTCTCTTCGGGTTTGGCAGCGGCTGCCGGAGCGGCATTTTCATAAACAGGCGCGGATAGCGCCGGAAGCCTTCCCGAACAAAAGGAGCGGCGGCTTGTCCGGAGCCGTGAATCAGCAACTGCGCCTCTATGCGACGGATTCCAGGGGACTGCTGGAGGGTGGCAATGACGTGCTGAACCAACTGGCTCTCGACCTCGGCGGCGGCAACGGCAGTGTGATTGCCGGACGGGGAGGCATAAAGGTCGCCGACGACACCCTTATTACCCTCGTAAACGAAAAAGCAGTAGCCGAGCAGCCGTCCGCGTTCGAGGGCAGCATAGCCGGGGAGGATTTTGGCGTCCAGGTAGCGCAGGATCATGTCCGCCGAACTGGTGTAATCCCACGCCAGGGATTCCATCCAAAGCGAGGATTCCTCCTCCAGCAGCGGCCGAAGGTCGGCGGAAGCGAAATGCCGTAGATCCAGTATCTCCACAGGACACGCACCAGGGACAAAACCCGTTCGACGGTAGTGTAAGCCGTGAGCTGCGTCAAGGTAAACCATGCAGAGCTTGTTTCATAAACCGATATCAGAGGGATCGGCGAATCCCCTCGGGGGCTAAGAGGTTGCGGAAGAACTCGTGCCAGTGTCATCCCGAGGTCGCGCCGGTTTTGCGCGACCGAGGGATCTGTTTTGCTTTCAACGCGCGCAAAAGCAGATCCCTCGCTGCGCTCGGGATGACACCCTCGGAAAACAGTTTTCAGCAACCGGTAAAGCCGCGCCCCTTCAAAGAACTATTTATGAAACAGGCTCTATGCAGATCGTCGGCCCACTTATTCTTTCAAGGTAAACCATTACGCGGATTGGCGCCTACTTTGCCGGGCCCACGACGAAAATTTGCAGGTGCTGCGGCCGGTAAAAGCCAATCGACTGCAGCTCGCGGCCTGGCAGCATTTCCTGCAACTGGCGCTCCCAGCCCTCCCCGGCTACCACTATGTGTTCGGTCGGCGGAAGCTGCCGCCGTTCATAGACGGCTATAGGCTGGTTGCGGTAGAAGGCAAGTCCGTACTCGACCTCGCGTTTGGCGTGAAACAGCGCGACCGGTTCGTCCGCTTCCACACCCAGCGTCTGCAGGAACCTTGCCACCGGACGCTCGGATTGCGCGGCATCGATCGTGGGCGCGGCAACCCGGATCAGAAAAGCCAGGGCAATCACAACCGGCAATAGCGTGATGGGGCGCAGCACGGCAAGCCCTCGAATGAACAGCGCGCATGTGACCGCCAGGAATGCGACTGAACCGGCGACCGAAGCCACCATGAGCACCCGCACTCCAGGCATGGTTTTCTGCATGAGATTGGGAATCAGCAGAGCCCCCGTGACGATCGCGGCGCAGAGTACGGCATGCAGACCCATGACCCAGAACTTGGGCGCCTCGATACCGCTTACCGTATTCTGGTTTGCCGATGTGGTTGCGGGGCCCGCCTTGTCATGAATGTAGACCGCGGCGAGCAGCGCCCACGCCGGAATGGAGGGCAGAATGTAAGCCGGAAGCTTCGATTGCGAAAGCGAAAAGAACAGAATTGGAACAACGGCCCAGAGCAGCAGAAACACCGCGAGCGCATTGGAGGAAAGATTCCTGCCCGCCCACTCACGCCACCGCCGGATGGCGCCGACAAAGCCGGCTACGGCAAACACGCTCCATGGAGCCGTTGCCGCCAACGTCACCGGAAGGTAGTACCAGAAGGGCTGCTTGTGCCGGTACATGTTGGTGCCAAAGCGCTCCAGGTTCTGCTCGAGAATGAAGAAACGAAGAAACTGCGGGTTGCGAAGTTGTACCTCGACGTACCACGGCAGAGCCACCACGAGAAACACCAGCACCCCGGGAATCCACAACGTCTTGACGATTTGGCGAGGTTGGCGCAACAACAGGCAGAAGCCGACGATGATAACCGCAGCTAGAAATGGCGCTACGGGCCCCTTGGCCAGCATCCCCAGAGCTATCAGGAAGTAAAAGGCGAGTAAGAGCCAGCGCCGGCCGGATTCGTGCCACGCGTACCAGCAAAGCATTGCAACCGCGAAGGGGGCGGTCAGCGGCATGTCGGTGGATGCGCCACGCGCCATTCCAAGCACGAGCGCGCACGAGGCTGTTATCAGAGCGGCATCGAGTTGCATGCCTCGCCGCATGCGCAAGCTGAACAGGTAAACGCCCACCACCATGAGCGTGGCGAAGGCAGCAGAAGGCACGCGGGCAGCCCAATCACTCACTCCAAAAACCATGTAGGCGACCATGGTCAGCCAGTAATAGAGGATCGGCTTCTCCAGCCACACCTCGCCGTAAAGAACCGGCGTCACCCAGTCGTGACGGGCGAGCATCTCGCGCGCAATCTGCGCGTAGCGGGGCTCGTCCGCGCCGGTCAGCCCGAAAGCTGCCAGCCCGTACGCGAACAAAAAGAGACAGAATCCCAAAACCAGGACTATCTCGAGTACGCGGCTACGATTGACCATTGCGGGCAGTGTACCAAAGCCGCTCGCCATGACATAGCGTTGGGCCTAGATACACCGACGAGGGAACCGCCCTAACGCTTTTTCTTTTCGATTCGAGTCAGCAATTCCTCGATGCGGACGGCATACCGCTGGGAGCTGATGTGAAACGACAGCTCGGGGGCTTGGCGCAGGCTCAGATTCTCAGCCAGTTCATGACGGATGAAGCTGGTGGCCGAGAGCAGGCCTTGCATGGTCTGGCGGACTTCTTCCTCTGACCCCGCGACGGCAACGTAAACGCGGAGCGACTTGCCGCCCTCGTTCATGACGACCTCGTTGACGGTAAGCAACCCTATCCGGGGATCGCCGAGTTCTCCGCCGAGAATCGTGATCAGCTCTTCCTTGAAGGCCTCGACGAGACGCTGCTTATGATGCTTTTGCCCTCGACTTTCCACCTCAGCTCCATTCCAGCGGCGTAGATTACGACCGGAAAACTTCTTAATTTAACACGTTTTGCGAGCGACCGGAGAGACACCATGCGCGGCATGCGGTCGCCCCCCACATTCGCCGAAAAAACGGCGGGTGTGGGCCACCATCGGCAAACCACCATCCGCTTGGGGCACCGCGCTACTCGACGAAATCGACGAAGGAATCGACGATTTCAGCCCCACAGTTGTTGGCAATGCGGGTCGCGGCCGATTCGACTTTTTTCATTAGACCTTCCAGGTAGTCGCGCGACTCCGACACGCCGACAATCGCAATCGTCGCGCGCTGCCACAGATCCGTGACCTCGACTTCGGCCACGGCAACGTTGAAGCTCGCGCGCAAACGATCCTTCAGGCTGCGCGTGACCTGGCGCTTGTCTTTCAGCGAGTGAGCAGCTTCCATACGAAGCTCAAGCGTGAGATGGGCAATATGCATAGTGCCTGACCAGTTTCGCCGGTCAGCCCGGCGGCGATGGCCAACCCAAGGAAAGCCGAGGAAACGGACTCGTGCAGAAAGGGCCCCGCTTTCGCGGAGCCCGGCTTCAGGATACCGACCCACAGCCCTACGCCATCATCTCCGCCGCAATGCGCTCGGTGATGTAGGCCTCGATAACGTCGCCGATCTTCACATCGTTGTAGTTGGCGATTGAGATGCCGCACTCCATTCCATTGCGCACCTCGGAGGCATCTTCCTTGAAGCGGCGTAGCGAAGCGACCTTCCCCTTGAAGACCACAACGTTGTCGCGCAGCAGCCGCACCTCGGAATCGCGCTTGATGGTGCCGTCGGCAATGAAGCAACCGGCAACGGTGCCGACCTTCGGGATGCGGAAGGTATCGCGGACCTCGGCGCGTCCCTGGTAGGTCTCCTTGATGGTCGGTTCGAGCAGGCCGACCATGGCTTTCTTCATTTCGTCTTGCAGTTCGTAAATGATCGAATGCAGGCGAATGTCGACCTTCTCCTGGGCTGCCATCTCCTGTGCTTTGCGCTCGGGCCGCACGTTGAAGCCGATGATGATGGCATTCGAAGCGGAGGCCAACAGCACGTCGGTTTCGGTGATGGCGCCGACGGAGGCGTGCAGCACCTTGATCTTGACCTGGTCATTCGAGAGTTTGTTGAGCAGGTCGGAGATAACTTCCACCGAACCTTGCACGTCGCCCTTGAGAATGATGGGGAGTTCTTTAACTCCGGCGGTTTTAATCTGTTCGGCCAGCCCTTCCAGAGAGACTCGCGTGCTCTTGGCCAGGGAGGCTTCGCGGGCTTTCTGCTCGCGGTACTCCGCGATTTCACGGGCCTTTTCGCGATCGGCTACGACCACAAACTGGTCGCCGGCCTGGGGCAAACCTTCCAGTCCAAGAATTTCCACAGGGGTCGCCGGGGGTGCCGTATCGAGCACGTGTCCACGATCGTCGAGCATGGCGCGCACTTTGCCGAACACATTGCCGACGACGAAGTGATCGCCGGAATGCAGCGTGCCGTTCTGAACCAGCACGGTGGCAACGGGACCGCGTCCGCGATCGAGCTTCGCCTCAAGCACGCTGCCGGTGGCGGAACGCTCGGGAACGGCCTTGAGGTCCTGCAGATCCGCAACCAGGCAGACCATCTCCATCAGCAGGTTGAGGTTGGTCTTTTGCTTGGCCGATACGTCTACGAACACGGTCGAGCCGCCCCAGTCTTCGGGGAGCAGTCCGCGGTCGGCCAACTGCTTCTTCACCCGGTCGGGCAGTGCGCCCGGCTTATCGATCTTGTTTACGGCCACGATGATCGGAACTTTCGCGGCGTTTGCGTGATCGATAGCTTCCAGCGTCTGCGGCATCACGCCGTCGTCGGCGGCAACCACCAGAACGACAATGTCGGTAACCTTCGATCCACGGGCACGCATACGGGTGAACGCTTCGTGACCCGGCGTATCGAGAAACACGATCTCCCGGCCATAAGCGGGCGAGTTGGTGTCCGTGATCTGCACCTTGTAAGCGCCGATGTGCTGGGTAATGCCGCCGGCCTCGCCTTCGGCCACGTTGGTGGAGCGAATGGCGTCGAGAAGGCTGGTCTTGCCGTGATCGACGTGACCCATGATGGTCACCACCGGTGGACGCGTGACCTGGGCAAAGACCGACTCGTCGTTGGCGGCAAGTGCCTGATTCTCCATATCCTGCTGCACCTGCGCCTCGAAGCTGATGAGGTTGGTGCTGGCGCCGAACTGACGCGCCATTTCGTTGGCCAGTTCCGCATCGAGCGTCTGGTTGATGGTCGCGAAGACGCCACGCGCGAGCAGACGGGCAATCATGTCCTTGGCGCGAATACCGAGCTTCTCGGCGAGTTCCTTGACGCTAATGCCTTCCGTGATGGTGATTTCGCGGGTGATCGGGAGAGGCTCGGTGGAAAGAGAGAGCCGCGGCGGCGGCACAAACCCCTTCATCGGACCTTCTTGTTTCCCGCGTGGAACATAGCGCTGTCCCGGACGGCGAGACGGCGAACCGGGCCGTCCGGCGGGACGTCCCGTAGGCGGAGGCGCGGTACCGGCAGCAGCACCCATCGGACGGCCGCCCATGGGGCGCCCAGCCTGACCAGGCGTCGTGCGGGTGGGATGCATGGGACGGCGCTCACCGGGACGCAAAGCCGGACGCGCTGCGCCTGGGGGCGCTCCCGCCGATGGCGCTCCTCCCGGCTGCGGGCGTGAACGCTGGAACAGAGGTTGCCCACGAACCGGCTGGCCAGTGGGGCGGGCTGCCGGCGGCGTCGCCGGACGCACAGGCTGCACAGGCGCGTGATAAACCGGACGCGGACCAGTCTGGGGCACAATCATGCGGCGTCCCGCCACACCCTGCTGACCAAGCTGTCCCGGTCGAGCGGCATGAGTTCCGCCTGCCGCGGGGGCATGCGGTGCCGCAGAGCCGGCCGCGTGGCGAGTTTGAGCCCTATCGGACTGCGCCGCCGCTGGACGATTCGTCTGCGACGGACGAGACGGAACTGCCGGCTTTGCGGGCGTGGCCGCGCGTGCCGGGGAAGCTGGATGAGTGCTGGCCTCCGGCCCCTGCGGTTGTTCGACTGGGGACGACGCAATCGCCTCGAGAGGCGCTGCCGACACCAGTTCTGCGGCCAATGCCTCCTCAGGCTCAGCTTCAACGGGCACAGTTGCCGCCGAAGGCGGCGCCTGGGGCGCTTCGAGTTCAACAACGGCTGTATCGATTTCTTCCTCCCCGGGGTGTTCAGGGGTGCTTATTGGAGGAGCCGGAACCTTTGGCGGCTCGACTTTGGAGGGTGGCGGAGCAAACACCGGACGTTGTGGCGCAACTGTCGCCGGTGTGATCAAACGCGGTTTGGACACCGGCGGCTCGACGGCTGGTGAAGTAGAGCGGGTCGACGCGACTACAGGGGGTTCGACGGGGTGCGCGGCAGGAGCAGCCGCCTTGGTAACGACTGCCCGCGGCGGAATTGCCGGGGCTTTCCCCGCTTCCGGCGGACGCGCGGGGGAAGTTGAGGAACGCAAGGCAGCGGGCGGATGCTCTTTTTGCTCAATGATCGCTTTCAGCGCATCACCAGGCTTGGAGATTCGCGACAGGTCGATCTTGGGACGGAGTTCATCCGAACTGGCGCGATGGCGCACCTCACGGCCTGAGCCCTGCTGCTCCAGAACATACCTGCGTACGCGCGCAGCCTCGTCTTCCTCGATGGAGCTGGAGTGAGTTTTCTTTTCGGTCACTCCCACTTTCAGCAAGACTTCGAGAATCTCCCTGCTCTTGACTTCCAGCTCCCGCGCCAAATCGTTGATTCGAATCTTCATCCGCCTGTGTATTCCCCCCGTAAAATAAACCAGCCGTTAAGTCTTCATCGCTACCTCACGGTTTCGGTTTCGAAACGTTCACCCCACAAGCCACAGTCATTGCCGGGAGCGCCATCCGCACTGCACGTCAACCAGGTATTCACTGCTTCTCGGGTGTTGGATGGTCTTCGCCCGGATGCGGCTCATCGCTGTTAACTTTTGCTTCGTCTGCCGGGGGCGCGCTTTCCACCCCACCACTGATGATACTCGCTTCCAGATTCTGCCCGCTCTCGACCGGCTCATCCGTGCTGCCGGGAGCCTGCTCCGAGACATCTGAAAAGCTGGCGCCGTCGCCGCTTTGATCCGCTGAAACCGGCTCCGTCTGGTTCTCCTCACTCACGCCGGCTTCGGCTTGATCAAGTGCAGCAGCTTCCACATCCGCGGTTTCACTACCCTCGGCGGCTTCAAGACTGGAAAAGTAATTATTGATCGTATAGAAGATTTTTTCCATGGTCTTGGGGCCAATGCCCGGAATTGCTTCCAACTGCTCAGGATGCATATCCGCCAGCTCTTCGATGGTAGTCACGCCCGCGCTTTGCAGCTTCTCCAGCAAACCCGCCCCAAGTTCACCCGCCAGGCTGTCCAGCGGAGTGCTTGGAGTGCCCACCAGCGCGCTCATTTGCTGCTCCACTTCCTGACGCTTCTCTTCCTCGCTCTTGATGTCGATCTTCCAGCCGAGCAACTTGGCGGCCAGGCGGACATTCTGCCCCTTCTTGCCAATGGCGAGCGAAAGCTGGCTGTCGTCGACGATGACCTCCAGGTGTTTGCTCTGACTGTCGACCACGCTCACCCGGCTGACCTTGGCCGGCTGCAAAGCCTTTTCGGCGAACGTGACCGGATCTTCGTGGTACTCGATGATGTCGATCTTTTCGCCGCGCAATTCGCGGATGATTGACTGCACGCGCATTCCCTTCATGCCGACGCAAGCACCGACGGCATCGACGTCCTTGTCCTTGGACATCACCGCAATCTTGGTGCGCTCGCCGGCCTCACGCGCAATCGCCCTGATAACCACGGTCCCGTCGTAAATCTCGGGAACCTCGGTCTGAAACAGATGACTGACAAGTTCGGGAGCGGCACGCGAAACCACCACCTGCGGCCCCTTCGAGGCCTTTTCGACCCGCACGATCACAACCCGCACACGCTCGCCCGGCGCAAACGACTCCAACCGCGATTGCTCTTTCTTGGACATGCGGGCTTCCGCTTTGCCGACATCGAAAATCAAATCCTGCCCTTCGATCCGCTTGACGGTGGCATTGACGATTTCGCCGACGCGGTTGATGTACTCGTTGTAAACCGTGTCGCGCTCTGCCTCTCGCACTTTCTGGAAGATTACCTGCTTCGCCAATTGCGCGGCGATGCGTCCGAGAACGTCCGTCGGCTTCTCGATCAGCAACTCGCCGCCGGCTTCGGCCTCGGAATTGAACTTGCGTGCGTCGTCGAGCGTGATCTGGCCATTCGGATCGAGAACTTCCTCCGGACTGCCGACAATCTGCTTCACCGCGTAAGCGCGGATATGGCCGCTTTCGCGGTCCAGCACGGCCCTCAGATTCTCCTGCGTCTTGTAATACTTGCGGGTGGCGACAACAATGGCGTCCTCCACGGCCGAGACGACGATCTGCGGGTCGATTCCCTTCTCCCGACTCAAAGCGTCGATGACGTTATACAGTTCACTAGGCATAGGAATTCACCTTCCACAAACAACCGCTCAAATACTAGAACTCAGGAACCAGTTGCGCCTTTTCCACATTGGAATAGGCAATCTTCAGTATGCCGGAGCCTTGCTGCTGCGCCTTCTTCTTGCTGGTTACCGCTCCCAGATCCACCGTCAACTGGCCGCCGTCAAATTGAACCAGCCGCCCTTGAAAGTGGCGGTTCCCATCGATCGGTTCGTGCGTGCTGAATTTCACCAGGCTACCCTGGAAACGCTCGAAGTCCGCGGGTTTGAGCAGCTTCCGGTCAAGACCCGGCGAAGAGATTTCAAGCACGTAGGACCCGCCAGGCAAAACACGCAAATGACGCGTCTTGCCGCTGCCGTGCAGCTCCACTTCCACCAGCTCCAAGCCGCTCGAGGAGGCGACGCGTTCCGCTATTTCCTTGATGCGATCAACGGTGAAAGCCATCGTTACAATCGATTCGTTCCAGGTACAAGCCCGGCTGACAAGCCAGCCAGCGGCCGGTCCGCCCGCAGGCCGAGGAGTCGCTCCGGCACGTTACTTCCGCAGCCGGCTAAGCGTTTCCCCCATACCCAAGCGAACGTTCCCTGACAGGCTCAGTCCTTTACCTGCGTTCGACAATCTCCATGTAGGGGAGAGCAAACAAAAAGTGGGCTTTCGCCCACCGCACGAATCACCAGCTAAAACCGGCGCAGCTCCATGCTTAGTATACGCCGCCAGTATGGCAAAAACAACCGAACTGCTGATCCCAAGCGATAACCCTATAAATTAGATGCAGCGAGAAAGTGCGGGTTTCCAGCAGCTCGCTATTGCGATGGTCGCCTTCCCCGGCAAATGCGTCTCCAAACTGGTGGATTGGAGGCTCCATCTGCTCCGAATAGCTCTGGCAGCCGTTCTGGCCTCCGGAAACAGCTTCGCGCAGCAAACCCCGCCGGCACCTGCACCTGGGGTCCAGAGCTCCCAGACAGGGAGGCCTCCAGCCTTGGCGTATCGGCCGGCTTCAACGTGATGCGAGAGTTTCTTCCCGACCTCAATCGCCTGACGGCCAAGGGGCACAGGAAAGCGGCTACCAGCGGGCCTTTCGGAAGCGAGCGGCAATAAAATTTGCCTGCCCTTCGCACAGCCCCTAGAATGATCAAGCAGACCGGATTCGCGGAAGGTATAGCCCGGAAAGAGCCGTTGAACTCCCGAAAAGACTTTATAGGCAAGGACCCTCTCAGTGATCGTTCGCCATACTGGTTTAGTCAAGCTACTGCCAACCCTGATAGTTGCGATGTGTATCGCCTCGGGCGCGTGGGCGCAAACCACGACGCCGCCTGGAGCAGCGCCGCCTGCTGCTTCAGCCAGCCAGACGCAACAACCGGGTGCACAGAATGGCGAAAACAAGCCGGCGCAGCTTTCGGAACGGGAGAGAGCGGCGCAGGAATTGAAGCAGCAGGAGAAGCAACGAATTCTGGGAGTGGTGCCGAATTTCAACACCACCGATGTTCAGAACGCAGCGCCGCTCAGCCCCAGTCAGAAGTTCCATTTGATGTTCAGGAGCGCTGCCGATCCGTTTCAATTCGTTGCTTCCGGGCTGGATGCCGGCTTGAGCCAGGCCGAAAATGACTTCGCGGGTTACGGTCAGGGTGCGCAGGGATACTTCAAGCGGTTTGGCGCGGCGTACGCCGATCAGTTCGACGGGCTGCTGTGGGGAAATGCGATTCTGCCCATTCTGTTGCATGAGGATCCGCGGTATTTCCGCCAGGGCACGGGCAGTTTCAAGAAGCGCCTGTGGTATGCCATTTCTACCACGGTGATCACCAAAAATGACAACGGTACGCGGGGGCCAAACTATGCCAATGTGCTCGGAAACATCGTCGCCGGAGGTATCGCCAACGCTTACTATCCCTCGACTGATCGCGGCCTCGGACTAACGTTTCAGCGTGCCTTTACGGTTACGGCGGAAGGCGCGATCGGCGCCGTTTTCGTCGAGTTCTGGCCAGACATCAATCGCTATCTCCACCGGCATCGGGCGCAAACCGGCGCTCCGGAGCCTGCTTCGAAGTAGAGATTTCGCAGTAAAGATTAAGACGTTTGCCTAGCGGGCGCTTCCGCTCCTACAATCGATGTTTACGCTCCATCTCAATCACGGAAAAGCGCAATGATACAGTTTCCTGTCCCTGAGGCACTGACCTTCGATGATGTGTTGCTGCTGCCGGCCAAGTCTGATGTGGTGCCGGCAACAGTGAACACCCAAACCCATCTGACCAAGAAGATTCCGCTGAATATTCCCGTCATCAGCGCGGCGATGGATACCGTGACCGAGTCGCGCATGGCAATCGCCCTGGCGCAGCAGGGAGGTCTCGGCATCATTCACCGCAACCTCACCATCGAGCAGCAGGCCGGCGAAGTCGACAAGGTAAAGCGCTCCGAGAGCGGCATGATCGTCGATCCGATCACGATGGCGCCCGACGAAAAAATCTCCGACGCGCTGGAAGTGATGCGCCGCTACCGGATTTCCGGCGTGCCGATTACGAAGGATCGCAAGCTGGTTGGAATTCTCACGAATCGCGACCTGCGCTTTGAAAGCCGCACCGAAATTCCGATCTCCGAGGTGATGACCAAGGACAACCTCATCACGGTTCCCGTCGGTACGACGTTGCTGGAAGCCGAAAGGATTCTGCATCAGCATCGGGTCGAGAAGCTGCTGGTCGTGGACGACAAGTACGAACTCAAGGGCCTGATCACGGTCAAAGATATCCAAAAGAAATTGAAGTATCCGGGCGCGGCCAAGGACTCACAGGGGCGATTGCGGGTTGGCGCCGCGATCGGCGTCACCGGAGACTTCCTGGAGCGCGCGCAGGAGCTGGTTCGCAATAAAGTTGACCTGATTGCCATTGACAGTGCTCACGGCCATTCGACGCGCGTGCTGGAAGCCGTGCGCTGCGTGAAAGCCAGATTCCCTGAGGTCGATCTGATTGCGGGCAACGTCGGCACCTACGAGGGAACAGCCGAATTGATCTCCGCTGGAGCCGACGCGGTGAAGATCGGGATCGGCCCCGGCTCAATTTGCACGACCCGCGTTGTGACCGGCGCTGGAGTGCCGCAGATTACGGCGATTGCCGAAGCCGCACGTGCCGCGCGCGACACCGACGTTCCGATCATCGCTGACGGCGGCATCAAGTATTCCGGCGACGTCACGAAGGCCCTGGCCGCCGGTGCGGATCTGGTGATGATCGGCTCCCTGCTGGCCGGAACCGAGGAGAGCCCGGGCGAAACCATCCTTTATCAGGGTCGCACCTTCAAGGCATACCGTGGTATGGGATCGCTTGCGGCGATGGCCGCCGGTTCCAGCGACCGCTATTTTCAAAGCCTGGACAGCGGCGCAGGCGAGGGCGGCAATTTCACGACCCGGCTGGAGGGTGAAAACGACGGCAATAGGCTGGCGAAGCTGGTCCCCGAGGGAATCGAAGGCCGCGTGCCCTACCGCGGCACGGTCGCAATGATGATTCTGCAACTGGTAGGCGGTCTGCGCAGCGGGATGGGCTATGTTGGCTGCGCGGATATCAAGGAACTTCAGCAGAAGGCGCGGTTCATCCGAATCAGCAACGCCGGATTGCGCGAGAGCCACGTGCACGATGTCACGATTACGCGAGAGGCTCCGAACTACCGGGTCGAGTAGCGAAGGGATGCGTTGCCAAGACTAGAGCGGTTCCCATGAAGCTATATACCGTATCCGCAGTGTTTGAACCAAGCTGCGGCGTTGTCCGGGGTGATAGCTGCGAGGGCCAGAGCAGCAGCCTGTTCGAGGGCTTCCAGCAGAC
>JBEKBO010000133.1:0-11659 GCA_050015355.1 Candidatus Korobacteraceae bacterium
CCGGTATAGGACGGGTGCGCTGCACTGGAGATATCGTCGCGGCTCTCGGGGCAGGCATTGGGGGATAGAACAAATCGGCTTCAGTGCAAAGTCGGTGGCGGGCCGCCGTCTTCAATTTGCTGACTTCTTCGCCTGTTCAACCTCTCTCGTCTGGGTGACGGGAATGCGCACCGTCCGGCCCACCACAGGACGCACCCATGCCCAAGTCCGGTCAGCCTTTTCCAGATAACCAATCCTCCAAAATCCCCCGCGCTCATCAAAGTACTGCACAGCGACAGCATTCATCGTGCGCCCCCGGAGTTTCATTTCTGGTTCCCTCGATTGCTGACCTTTGTCGCCCACCGCCGATCAATTTCACTCATGATCTCTTCAGCCCAACGGATCGAGTCGGAGATAGCACAGATGGTGGCATGCACCCGAGCCCCTCCCTCAAACTGCGCCAGCTTCCGGGCAGCGAGGATGCTGGCGGCGATCAACAGCACTCGTTTGCGACCTTCGTCCATTGAAATCGGCATCCGGGGACTCGACGGGAACCTCACGCAGGAAATCCGGAACGTCGAAGGGTGAACTATTCGCAGTTTTGCGTTATGAACCAAGATGGTCAACACCGATCCTCACGCCATCTTGTCGTCAGGTTGCAAGTGGAAGTCTATCACTTTCGCTTTTTATTCGCCATAGAGAAATGCACTGGCGCAAGGGGGCAATGGGAGTTCTGGGGAATGGTTTCAACCGTAGCCCAGAATGGACGGCAGGGTGGTGCAAAAGGCTCTGCGGGGTTTGGAACACTGGGCGGTGTGCCGAGGGGAGGGCTCAGGTGTTAGAGTCGTTCTTAGGGCGGCGGGCGAGTGTACACAAAATGTACACAGATTAGGGAATTCTAGGCATTTTCGCCTTTTTAGCCTTCCGCTAAGTTGTTAAGTCTATTATAATCAGCATGGTAAAACAGTTGGTCTTCGACCAGGAGATTGCCGCGTTCTGATGGTACGCATCCGCTTCACGACGTTCCTTGGCGAGCGAATCGGAGGCATCAGCTCGGTGGAAGTTTCCGCGACAACGGTGGGTTCCGCCTTGCGCGCGCTCACTGACCGGTACCCCGAACTGGCGCGCCTCGTCTGGACCGGGGAAGACGTGATTAACCCCATGATGGCGGTGTTCCTAAACGATCAACTGGTCGAAGCGGGCCAGTTGGGCACATCGGTGAAGACGGGCGATGAGATCGATTTGCTCGCGGCGGTTTCAGGCGGCGTTGCTTAGAGCGGTTTCCGCGAAGACGTATCCCGACACAAACTCAGACTGCCACGGCGAACTTGACCACTACCCCAGGTTAGCGCCGAACTGCGCGGCGCGGAACCTGGGGCACCCGCGCGGTTTCCGCGAAGGTGCATCCTTCGCTGCGGGCAGAGGCGGCGCACAGTAGGGCGCCCGAGGTCGTTTTGATTCAGCGATGATCGGGCTTTCTTGGCGGAACTCCCGCCAGCCGTGCCGCCATGCGGGCGATGTGGGCTGCCGCATCGGCATGCGCCAGGTGGCGCGCCGCCTCGCCGATGGCTTCCAGTCGCGGCACATCCATGATCAACGTGGAAACGGCTTCCACGAAGCGGGCGGGGCTGAGTTCGGATTCGCGGATCACCAGTGCCGCATTCCGCGCGGCCAGCGTCTCGGCGTTGCGCCGCTGATGGTCGTCGGCGGCCGTAGGTAGTGGGACGAAGATCGCCGCCTTGCCGGCCGCGGCAATCTCGGCAACGGTGCTGGCTCCGGAGCGGCAGACGATCAGGTCGGCGCAGGCAAAGGCGGAGGCCATGTCGGAGATGAACGGCGACACCTCCGCCCGGATGGAGACCTTCAGATACTCCGCCTGTATCTGTTCGTATTCGCGTTCGCCCGTCTGGTGGATGACATGAATTCCCGGAACACGCTCCGCCAACGCGGAGAGGGACTCGACCAACGCCCGGTTGAGCGCGTGCGAACCCTGGCTGCCGCCAAACAGCAGCAGAGTTGGAGTTGAGCCCGAAGCGCGCCGGGGGATATCGAAGAACTCGCGCCGAACCGGCACACCCGTCACTTCGCAGTTCTGGAACCAGCGGCAGGTCTGCTCAAAGTGAACGGCGGCGGCCTGTGCCGCAGCGGCGACCATGCGATTGGCAAATCCCGGCACAACGTTGGGTTCGAAGATGAGCGAAGCGGTGCCACGCAACGCGGCTGCGAGCATGGCCGGGCCGGAGGCGTATCCACCTACCCCGACCACCACGTCTGGCCTGAACTCCGTCATGATGCCCCAGGCGGCCGCGATGGCCATGGGCAAAGCAGTCAGCGTCCTGATGCGCGTCGCCAGACTCACACGGTTAAGCTGCCCCACATCGATCAGGCGCAGTTGGAAACCCGCTTCCGGCACCAGGCGGGTTTCGATTCCCCGCTCCGTGCCGATGAAAATGGCTTCGGCTTCGTAGTTATCCCTGAGTTGCTGGGCGATGGCGATCGCCGGGATGACGTGTCCCCCAGTCCCACCGCCGGCAAGAATTGCACGCATCATTTGTCCGTCTTTTGAATGTTATCAGAGCAGTTTCGGAATTAACGTATCCCGCGTTCACCGCCGGGCTGACTATCACCCCAGCAAACGCCAAGCGTTTGCCGGGGACCCCGCATCCCGGCTCCTTCGACGACTCCACCTACCGCTAAACTGGTCAGTCCGTTTGCTGGGTAATGTTGAGCAGCACCCCGACACTGGTAAGTGTAATGAACAAGGAGGAACCGCCGTAAGAGATAAATGGCAGCGGAATGCCCTTGGTCGGCAACAATCCGAGCACCACACTGATGTTAAAGAAGGCCTGCACTCCCACCATGGCGGTTATGCCAACCGCTAGAAAGCGGGCGAAGTAGTCGCGCGTGCGCATCGCCGTTCGCAGGCCGCGATAGCAGAATAGCGCGAACAGTGCGACGATCACCACCGATCCGATCAGTCCAAATTCCTCGGCGATGACAGCGAAAATAAAGTCGGTTTGCGGCTCGGGAAGGTAAAACAGCTTCTGCTTCCCTTCCATCAATCCCTGTCCGAATATGCCGCCCGTACCCACGGCAATCAGCGATTGGATCATGTGGAACCCGGCTCCCCGGGGATCGGCATCAGGGTTGAGAAAGGCCGTGATGCGGCGGGCACGCCACGCCGTGCGGAAGATCAGTACGTAGAGCGGCAACGTCGACGCCAGTGCGGCATAGCCAAAGTACTTCAGCTCCATTCCCGCCGTAAACAGTACCGCGGCGGAGATGCCGCAAACCGCCATGGCCGTGCCCAGGTCAGGTTCCGCCACAATCAGCGCAGTAAAGATCAAGATCGGCACAACCATCGGCAGCAAGGTGCGCCGCCAGTCGGTGATGTTCTTGTGACGCTTTTCCAGGAAATACGCCAGGAACAGGATGATAGCGGGTTTGGCCAGCTCGGAAGGCTGAAGCGAAAACCCTCCCAGGCGGATCCAGCGATGCGTGTTGGCATGGCGATCCAGGAAAAAGACCGCCAGCAGCAGCAAGGTAGTAAGGCCGAGAGCGGTGAAAACAACACTCGATGACTTCAGCCGCCGATAGTCGAAGTTCATCATCAGCACCATGGCGCCGAGCCCGGCAAGGGCCCACATGAGCTGCCTCAACAGGAAGCTGTAGGGCGAGCCCAGGCGATCCTTGGCGATGACCGCCGAGGCGCTGAAAACCATAATCAGGCCGATGAAGACCAACAGCAGCGTGACGCCGAACAGCCACTTGTCGACACTGACCCGCTTCGGCATTCAACGCCCTCCGGCGTGCGCTTGCAGCGCGCGGACTTCCGCTTTGAAGGCGCGGCCGCGTTCTTCGTAGCTGTTGAACTGGTCGAAACTCGCGCAAGCAGGCGCCAGCAGAATGATTTCGCCCGTGCGGGCGTTCCCGGAGGCATCGCGGATGGCTTCGCCCAGTGTGCCGGAACTGGTGATGGGAACGGAGCTTTCGAGCTGCGACTCAATCTTGCGGGAAGCCGCTCCGATGGTATACACGTGCCGCGCGCGCTCGCGCAGCAGGCGGTTGAGAACCCGGTAGTCGCTGCCCTTGTCCTTGCCGCCCAGGATGATGTGTATGCCGCCGGCGAAGGCCTCCAGCGCCTTGATGGTGGCGTCGACATTGGTTGCCTTGGAGTCGTTGTAATAGTCGACACCGCCGATGGTGGCCACGTATTCCAGGCGGTGCTCAACCGCCTTGAAGTCCTTGACGGCGGTGCGAATCTTCGCCGCTTCGATACCGGCGAGCGAGCCCATGGCCACCGCCGCCAGCACGTTTTCCAGATTATGCGCGCCCTTCAGCGTAATCTCGGCGCACGACATCACCGCCCGCTCGCCGCGCTCATCGCGGAACATGATCTTGCCGCCGCGGACAAACGCGCCACGCTCCACTTCCCGCTTGCGGCTGAACCAATAGACGCCAGGCCGGAGGCCGGAGGCCAGCGCGGCCGTCGGCTCATCATCGGCGTTCAGCACCGCAAAATCGCTTGCCGTCTGATTTTCGAAGATGCGCGCCTTGGCCGCAAAATAGTTTGCCATGCTGCCGTGGCGATCGAGGTGGTCCGGCGAAAGATTCAGAATCGCGGAGATGCGCGGGCGGAAGGTCTCGATCGTCTCCAGTTGAAAGCTGGAAACCTCCAGCACCACCCAGGTATCGGCCGAAGACTGCTCGACAAAGCTGATCGCGGGTGTGCCGATGTTGCCGCCCACCAGGGTTTTGCAGCCGCCGGCCGCGATCACTTCGCCGGTCAGGCTGGTGGTCGTGGTCTTGCCGTTCGACCCGGTGATGGCGACGATCTCGCCTTGCAGGAAACGGGCCGCTAATTCGATTTCGCCAATCACCGGCGTGCCTTCGCGCCGGGCCTGCGCCAGTTGCGGCAGGCCGGTCGGCACTCCGGGGCTGACGACAATGAGGTCCTTGTTCTGGAAGGTACGTTCGCCGTGCTTGCCGGTTTCGACCGTGATGCCCTTGTCCAGCAGTACCGGAATCTCGTCTTGAAGCCGCTGTTGCGGCTTGGCATCGGAGACGGTAACGCGCGCGCCCCGAGCCTGCAAGAACAGCGCCGAGGCAACGCCCGACTTGCCTAAACCGACGACCAGAACGTTTTTCCCGTGAATGTCTGCGCTCATGACCAACTCAGGATGACACCGCCGGATCTCCAGCGAACCGGCTTTGCCTGGGCCGGCAAACCCATTCTGCCACTAATTCTCGCCGGCTACCTCAACTTCAAAGTGGTGAGTGCAAACAGAGCAAACACCAGCGAGACAATCCAGAAACGGACGATGATCTTCGACTCCGACCAGCCCATCAACTCGAAATGATGGTGCAGCGGAGCCATCTTGAAAATGCGCTTCTTGCGCAGCTTGTAGGAGCCCACCTGCAGAATCACCGAAATCCCCTCGATCACGAAGATGCCGCCGATGAAAGGCAGCAACAGCTCCTGTTTGACGATGACCGCCACGGTCGCAATCGCCCCGCCGAGCGCCAGCGATCCAACGTCGCCCATAAAAATCTCGGCCGGATGCGCGTTGTACCAGAGAAAGCCGATGGCCGAGCCAACCATGGCTCCGCAGAAAATTCCCAGTTCGCCCACACGAGGCAGATAAGTAAGCTCCAGGTAGCTGGCGAAGATGATGTGCCCGCTCACGTAGGTGAGCACGGTCAACGCCCCGGCGGCAATCACCGTGCAGCCGATCGCCAGCCCATCGAGCCCGTCGGTCAGGTTGACGGCGTTGCTGGAAAAAGTGATCACCAGCACGATGAAGATTACGAACGGCGCGAACGCAAGCGGCCAGAGATACGGATTGTGCTGCAAGCTGGAAATCACCAGGTCGGGACGGAACCTCTTGAGGAAAGGAACGATGAGGTGCGTCGAGTACCCGCCCTTGAACTGGAACATGATGAGCACGACGGCGATCACGAAACTCGATAGGCCCTGCAGCATCAGCTTGGCGCGCGCGGTCAGCCCGAGATTGCGTTTGTGGATGATCTTGAGATAGTCATCGGTAAAGCCGATGGCGCCGAAGGCGATGATCGAAAACATCGCCAGCCAGATAAAACGATTGCTCAAATCGGCCCACAGCATGGTGGGCACAACCACCGAGATCACGATCAGCACGCCGCCCATGGTCGGTGTGCCGGCTTTCTTCTGATGGGCCTGGGGGCCGTCTTCGCGGATGTACTGCCCGATCTGGAATTCGCGCAGACGGCGAATGATCGGCGGACCGATGACAAGGCCCATGAACATCGCCGTGATGCTGGCAAATGCGGTACGGAACGTCAGATATTGAAAAAGACGAAAAGGTCCGACATTAAAATGCCGGAAAACCTGTTCGTAAAAAAGCCAGTAGAGCAATTTCTCTCCGTGCTACTTCCACCCCAACTCGCGCAACCACGGCGCATGCCCGGAACCCGACGCTTCAGTCTCGCCCGGTGAACCGCCGGACAGAGACCACTATCGCATGGTCACCTGCCCGGGTCCACCGCAGAGACGGGGGCCGCATCCGCCGAGGCATCCTTGCGCGCCTTCAAGATTTCCAGGGCACGCTCCAACCGCACCCCGCGTGAAGCCTTCATCAGTACCACGTCGCCCTCGCGCAGTTCGGCGGCAATTCTCTCGCCCGCTTCCTCGGGAGTGGCAACAAACACCGCATCCACGCCTTCGGCCGCCGCCGCGCGAACCATGGCCTCCGCCAACCCACGCACGCCGATGAGGCGCTTGACGCCTTTCAGGGCCATGAAACGGCCGCACTCATGGTGCAGGCTCTCGCCGGCCGGGCCCAACTCGAGCATCTCTCCGGCCACCACCACGTGCCTACCGGCGGGCACGGAGACCAGGGCGTCGATCATGGATTTCAGGGCCTTCGGATTCGAATTGTAGCAATCATTGATGATGGTTGCGCCGCCCAGCTTGAGGATTTCTCCACGTTTTTCCGACGCCGCCAGCGTGCTAAGGCTTTCCACGGCGGTCTCGAGCGGAAGTCCCCGCTCCAGCGCCACGGCTGTGGCAGCCAAACTGTTCAGAACGTTGTGTTCGCCCACCAGCGCGACGGAAGCGCGCGCCCTGCGCCCATTCGCCACCACGTCAAAACTCGATCCCAGCAGCCCTCGGGGCTCGACATTTTCGGCGCGCACATCGGCAGGCTTGCGGATTCCGTAAGTGACCACCTTGCCCGTAAAATCGCGTCCGAATTGCGAAACGTACTCGTCATCGGCATTGAGAATCGCCGTGCCTCCAGGAGGCAACGAGGCAATCAACTCGTACTTGGCCCGCGCGATGCTCGCCAGCGAGTCGAAAAATTCCAGGTGCACGGGCGCGACGTTGGTGACCACCCCGATATCGGGCTGCGCCAAGCCGGCCAGGGCTAGAATCTCGCCCGCGTGCGACATGCCCATCTCGATGACAGCGGTCTCATGCTCACGCTCCAGGCGAAGCAGTTGCAGCGGAAGTCCAAAATGGTTGTTGAGGTTGCCAACCGATTTCAACACATTGAGCCGCGATGACAGGACGTGAGCGATGGCATCTTTCGTGGTCGTCTTACCGGTCGAACCCGTTACTCCGACTACGGTCTTTCCCCACAGCCTCCTGACCGCGGCAGCCAAAGCCTGCAATGCCGCGAGCGTGTCGTCGACGGCGATCAGTCCGGTCTTCACCGAGTAGCGCGCCAGCATGTCCTTGCGTACCACGGCCGCCACCGCACCCGCCTGCAAGGCCGCTTCGACAAATTCGTGACCGTCAACGCGCTCGCCCGCGACCGCGAAAAACACTTGGCCCGGCGTAATCGTGCGCGAATCGATCGAGTAGCCGCCGGCCACAAGATGGCCGTCAAACTCGCCGGTACCCTGCACAAACTCCTCGATACGTGCCAGCGGCAGCTTCATCACTTCCCCCCGTGGTCCTTCGGTAAATCCGCGTTGGCGAACCCGAGTGCGCGCAGTTCTTCCCGCGCCACCTCGAAATCGTCGAACGGGAATACGCCTTCGCGTGTCGTCTGCGTCTTCTCATGCCCTTTGCCGGCAATCAGCACGATGTCTCCGGCGCGCGCCTCGGCCAGCGCCAGGCGGATCGCCTCGCGCCGGTCGGGATGCGCGGCGTAGCGCGTGCCCGTCTGCCGCAGCCCCGGCAGGGCGTCGGCCATAATCGCCTCGGGATCTTCGCTGCGCGGATTGTCCGAGGTAAGCACGACGAAGTCGCTGCCCTCGCCGGCGGCCTTGCCCATCAAGGGACGCTTTGCCCGGTCGCGATCTCCGCCGCAGCCGAAGACCGTGATCACGCGCCCGACGGCCCGCGATGGCCCAACGCGGTTGACAAACTCACGCGCCACGCACGTCAGGTTCTGCAGCGCATCATCGGTGTGCGCGTAGTCGACCACCACCGCGAACGGCTGGCCCTCATGCACGCGTTCGAATCTGCCCGGAACGCGGGCAGCGGACAAGATGCCCTTGGTGATTTGTTCGGCGGCACAGTTCCTGGCAAAGGCAGCGGCGCAGGCGGCGATCACGTTGTAGACGTTCACGCGGCCGATCAGCGGCGAAGCAATCTCCATTTCGCCGGCGGGCGTGACCAGCAGGAAGCGGTTGCCCGCGGGCGTCAGGCGCAGATTGCGCGCGTGAAAATCGCCGCTGTCGAAGCCGTAGCCGTAAACCACCGGAGTGCGCCCGCGGCAGAACGCAAGCAGATTCCGCCCGTACTCGTCGTCGACGTTCAGGATGGCGCAGCGCGGCGGCTCGGTCCCACAGCCTTCGAAGAGGATACGCTTGGCGGCGAAGTAGTTTTCGAAGGTGACGTGATAGTCGAGATGATCGCGAGTCAGGTTGGAAAAGACCGCGACGTCAAAGGGCACGCCGAAAACACGCTGCTGCTCGAGCGCGTGCGAAGAGACTTCCATCACCACTTCCGTCGCCCCCGCCGCCAGCGCCTGCGAAAACACCTGCATCAGTTCCAGCGGCTCGGGCGTGGTGTGCGGCGCGGGAATCACTTTTCCCGGCAGGTGATACTCGACGGTGCCCACCAGTGCACTCTTGCGGCGCGCCGCATCCAGAATTGCCTCCAGAATAAAGGCCGTGGTGGTCTTGCCGTTCGTCCCCGTGATGCCCGTGCTGCACAGGCGTTCCGCGGGGCGCCTGTAGAAGTTGGCGCTGAGCCGGGCCAGCGCCCGGCGGCCATGCGCGACCTGCGCCCAGGCGAAGTCCGTACGCGGGGGCACTTCGACTGAATCCGAAACAATCGCCACCGCCCCGTTGGCAATGGCCTGATCGATGTAGCGGTTGCCGTCGGTTTTTTCGCCACGCATGGCAACGAAGGCGAAGCCCCGGCGGACACGCCTCGAATCGTAGTCGAGCCCCCTGATTTCGGCGGAACCCTGGAGCAAGAGCACCTCGGCTCCGTCCAGTAGTTGTGAGAAGTCCATTGCCAGAATTATATCGTTGCCCAAGAATTCGTTGTGAGCGGCTGTTTGCGAAACCGCCTCAGCGCGCGAAACGCACGCTGACGGTCGCGTGCGGCGTAACATGCGTACCCGCGGGCGGCGACTGCTCGCGGGCTATACCGGAGCCCATCGCGTTCAGCGCCACCCCCGATTGCTGCGCCAACTCGATCGCCCCGCGCATCGACTTGCCGGCAAAGTCCGGCACGACCGGCCCGCCTTCCACCTGCACCACGACGCTTCCGGGCGGATGGTCCGGCTCATTCGTTGCCGGCGCGGCCAGCGGTTGCGAAGTCTCAGTTGCGACAGTAGCCGGCGGCAGCGCAAGACCCGCCTTCAAAAGCTTTTCCTGGCCAGTGGTAATCTGCGGTTTTTCTTCGTGCGCGCGCGCCACGGCGGCCTCGGCCAACTCCGGCCCGGCGAGGCCGCCAACCCGGTTCGTGACTCCGTCATTCACATCCGCCTGCCGGGCGAGCAGCACTTGCCGTGGATCGTGCTTGATCTCCGCGTCGTGCGGCACGTTCAGGTAGGCTAACACCTGCTCGGCGACGCGCTTGAAGACAGGGGCCGAAACCTGCCCGCCCTGGTGCAGCCCCCGGGCCGAGTCCAGAATCACCGCGATCGAAATCGCCGGGGTGTTCACCGGCGCGAAGCCGACAAAGCTGCCAACGTAGTCGGTGGCGGAATACCTGTGCGTGTTCGGATCGACCTTCTGCGCCGTGCCGGTTTTGCCCGCCGCGGTGTAGCCATTCAATAACGCGCGGCGCGCCGTGCCGAACAATACGACGTCTTGCATCATCCGGCGCATCTGCGCGGCCGTCAGAGATGAGATGACGCGCCGCTGATCTCGCGGGCGAAACACTACCTGCTGGAAACCCTGCGTCGGACTTGTCATGCCGGCGACAATGCGCGGAGGAGTGTAGATGCCATCATTGGCAATCGTCGAAACCATGGTGACAATCTGCAGCGGAGTAACGCCGATTTCCTGCCCGATCGACATCGCGCCGATCGAAGACGCCGACCAATTCTTGACCGGCTTGACCAGGCCCCGTGTCTCGCCCGGCAACTCGATGCCCGTCTGCTGCCCGAAGCCGAAGGCGTGAATGTATTTGAAGAGGCGATCAGGACCGAGCCGCAGCCCCATCTTCACCGCGCCCACATCGCTCGACTCCGCATAAGCATGCTCGACCGTTACCGTCCCAATGTGATGCGCGTCGCGGATTTTTATTCCGCCGACAACGATAAAACCGGGATCGCAGTTGATGACTTCGTCGAGCCGCGTCAGGCGCTCTTCCAGCACGGAGGAATAAGTGACTGTCTTGAAGACCGAACCGGGCTCATAAACGTCGCTCACCGCGTGATTCTTGAGCGCGGCGGGAGTGATCTTCTTCGAGAGGTTCGGGTTAAAAGTGGGCCGGTTCGCCAGCGCCAGGATCTCGCCCGTTCTCGGGTTCTGCACCACGATGGTTGCGGCCTTGGCCTGCGTGTCCTCGACGGCCTGGTCGATTTCCTTCTCGACAATGTACTGGATCTTCTCGTCGATGGTGAGCACGACGTTGGCACCCGGATCGGGGTGGCGTTCGATGCGCCCAAACCAGCGGCGGCGCGCGTCCTGGGAAATCATCAGCGTCCCGGGATTGCCCCGCAGTTCCTCGTTGAACGCGATCTCCACTCCCGCCAATCCTTCGTCATCCAGGCCTACATATCCCAGGGCTTGCGCGGCTAGTTCGCGCTTGGGATAAAACCGTTTCGGCTCTTTTTGGAAGCCGATTCCGCGCAGGTTCAGGGCGCGAATTCTCTCCGCTGTTTCGGCGTCAATTTTGCGCGCGACCCAGGCAAAGTTCTTTTGCGACTTCATCCTCGCCAGGATCTCCTCGGCGTCGCTGTTAAGCACGCGGGCGAGGATGGAAGCAGTGGTGGCCTGATCGGGAATTTCCAGGGGAACGGCGTAAACGGAGTCCACCAGCACCGACATGGCCAACTCCTGGCCATTGCGATCATAGATAATGCCGCGCTGGGGAGAAACCTCGATGCTGCGTTGCTGCTGACGGGCGGCGCGCTGCACGAAGGCATCGCGCTGAAATACTTGCAGGTAAACAAGCCGGGCGCCGATGGCGAACACCCAAAGACAGAGCACACCGCCAAACAACACCAGCCGCGCCCTGATGCCGTTTCGGGAGACCATCGCCGACAAAGAGTTCACAGCCAGCGCACGC
>JBEKBO010000134.1:0-11573 GCA_050015355.1 Candidatus Korobacteraceae bacterium
ACAGCGTGGACACATGTACCGTCACAGCCCTTGATGCGATCACTGCTTTCGCAGTTCCAAACCCCGGCGGCACCTCGCAGAGCAGTCGGTTTTTTCAGGTCTGGTCGTTCGGCGGGTCGCCCCGATGAACGGATCACTCAGCCTACTTCAGATCAGCGACGTATTAAGAAGCCAACCCTTTTCGACCGTCGACATTCGCGATACTAGTCGATAACTTGAAATTGTCAACGCCCAAGACAGGTGCAAACTGCAATTAATTGCGCAGCTCGCACGATGCAAGGCAAACGATACATAGCAAACCGTTTTTGTGAGTACGCGAATCTTTGATTGGGAGATATTCACACGTTATTCACAGAAACGTAACCGGTCTCAGGCAACATCGAACCAAAGGAATCTCTTGACGTGGCTGAATTACTGAAGCATTGTGGTCACGGTGGAGGCAAATGTCGGACCTGGTGGCTTACGTGGACGGCGGCTCTCACGGTAATCCGGGGCCGTCCGGTATTGGAGTGGTTATCGAAAACCCCTCCGGGGAAATAGTCAGGATTGCCAGGTGGATCGGGCACCACGACAATAACGTTGCCGAGTACGCAGCCCTGCTGGAAGCGTTGCAGCACGCCGTCGAGGTGAAGGCGAAGTCACTTCGCGTCTACTCGGACTCCGAGGTGGTCGTCAAACAGATGACGGGAGAGTACATCTGCCAGAGCCCGCGCCTCTATTCGCTGAACTGGGTTTGCCGCAAATTAGCACACACCCTGAAGTTCTCCATCGCTCACATCCGCCGCGAGAGCAATAGCGAAGCCAACGACCTGGCCAACCATGCCGTCCGGCTGCGCACGGATCTGTGATGCGCCGGTAGCGGACCATTATCCGGAAACTTATTTGGAATACTCGCCGTAGAACTGCTTCACGCAGGCGGGGCAAATCCCGTGTGAGAAATCAACTCCAATCTGGTAGTGGAAGTATTCTTCAACCTCGCGCCAGTACTGCTCGTCGTCGCGAATCTTCTTGCACTTCATGCAGATCGGGATCAGCGCTCGCAGGCTCAGCAGCTCGGTGACATCCTCGATAATCAGCAGCGCCAGGCGCTCGCTGGCGTCCGGCATCGGACTTGCCGTGATCAGCAGGTCCATCGGCTTGCGTGAGGACCCATCGACGAACTCCATCCTCATCCGTTTGCGGCTGACCGTCTGCCCTTGAAGACATGTCGTGACTGAGCCGCGGATCATGCAGTTCTGGCAAAACGGCGCTCTCCCGCATCCTTCGGGAACGTCCAGCGAATGCAGGCAATGCAGCACTTCACCGCCACGTTGCCGATAGATTGCTTCCTTCCCCTGTCCGCAGAATCGAAGGGCAGCATCGTTCAGGTCGCGTACCCGTACGTCGCTATCCACCACGAAGACAGGAATAGGGATGGAATCCAGAATCGTGCGGTAATAGGTGTTCTCGCTGAAGTCCATTGACAAGCACCGTTCCGGCCACGCGCCGTGGACTATGAAACGTCTAGACGCTCGAGTGGCGAGTTACATTTGCCAGGAAAAACAGAAGCTGTGGGGCCGCCAGGCCTTTCCAACATGGCACAACAGGCGCTACCCGCGCGCGGCTTCGAGGTTCTGCAATTCCAGCACTTTCCGTTCGGCAACGACGGCGTCCAGCACGGTGGCAACCCCGTGCACAACAGAGGCCAGGCGAACCGCGGCCAAAATCACCTCTTCGGTGATGTTTTTCTGCCGCAACACCTGCTCGTGCGAGCTCACGCACTTGCCGCAGGCGTTAATCGCCGAAACCGCAAGCGCCCACAATTCGAAGTCCACGGCATCGACCCCATGGGTGCGCATGACATTCATCCGCAAGCGGGCGGGCAAGGTGGCATACTTCTCGTTGCTGCTCAGGTGCTGAAAGCGGTAGTAGATGTTGTTCATGGCCATGATCGCCGCCGCAGCCTTGGCGGCCTCCATCACTTGCGCGGAAATGTGCTGCCCGGCTTCCGCCAACACAGCGGCCGTGAGCGCGGAATTGCGGCAAGCCAGGGCGCTGGCGACCAGCGTTCCCCATTTCTGCTGAGTGCTCAGTTCAGTCTGTTGCCGCACCAGAGAGCTGAAATTCAGGCGCAGGTCCTTGGCGTAATCGGGAAGAGTTTCAAGCAGTGCGTCGAGCATAATGTTTCCTTGAATGTTGGTTGTGCTTCCAGCCTCACCCTTCACCGACGCGAAAGGTGAGGCAGGGGAATGAAATTGCCGTCTGGACCAGTTTAGCGGGTCGTTATGCCGGGACCAGCGTAGCTTCGCCCTTCTTCCAGTTGCAGGGGCAGAGCTCATCGGTCTGCAATGCATCCAGCACGCGCAGCACTTCGTCAACGTTGCGGCCGACGGAGAGATCGGTAATCATAACGAAACGAACGACCCCTTCCGGGTCAACGATATAAGTGGCGCGCTGCGAGACTCCGGCTCTAGGGTCGAGGATGCCCAGCATCTCCGAGAGTTCGCGCTTGATGTCGGACATCATCGGGAATGGCAGGTTTCGCAGATCGGGATGATCTTTGCGCCACGCCAGGTGAACGAACTCGGAGTCTATGCTTACGCCCAGAACCTGGGCATCGCGGTCCTGGAACTCCCGGTTCTTGCGGCCAAACTCGGCGATCTCGGTTGGGCAGACAAAAGTGAAGTCCTTAGGCCAGAAGAAAACAACCTTCCAACTGCCAGGATAGTCCTGGTCCGTAATCGTTTTGAACTGCTTGTCTTTGTCGAGGCTCACGGTGGCAGTCAACGAAAACGCGGGGAATTTCTCTCCAACACCTATCATGCTTTTCTCTCCTTGAAATGATCTTTAATTTCGAAAACGATTTTTGAAAACTAGCCCGCAAGGCGTTGGTTTACGCCCTGGAGCGAACTATTCTGGGACTTGGCACATCGTTCACAGAGTCCCAACACCTCTACCGAAAACCGCTGAACCCGGAAGCCGTTAGGCAGAGTGCGGTTCCTCAGCACAGGACCAATCGCCTCCTGCTCGAGATCGAAAATGGCCTTGCACTTGGTGCAAACCATGTGGTGATGCGGTTCCAGGTTGCTGTCGAGCCGAATTGAGCCGTGATGCAGGCTGGCCTCATGCACGATTCCGGTCTCGATAAACGTGTTGATAGTCTTGTAGACGGTTGCAAGCGAGATGGACGGAATCTGCTGGCGGACGCGTTCGTAAACCTGCTCGGGAGTGGGGTGTCCGGACATTGAAACCAGCGCCTCATAAATGATGGTCCGCTGGTGCGTAACCGCCAGATCGCGCTGGCGGCACAGCTCCCGGAATTTGTGCAACAACTCGCCCCGCATACTGACTTAGATGAGTGAAGTTGTTAGACGATAAGAATTATTTTTTGATATAACCTATGGAACTGCACCACTAATTGTGCAGCCTTGCCGACCGGAGGTCATGTTCTCGATGGAGAATCGTCACTTGGCCGTCACCTGGTCGCGCAAGGCATCGCGGGAAGACTTGAGGGATTAAGAAAATGGCCAAGAAGGGAAAGAAACAGGTGTTCAGCGCGATCAAGGCGGTAAAATCCGCCGCCCGGCAGCAGCTCGGAATGCCCTCGCCGACCAAGGTTGTCCCCGATGCCAAGACGAAGGCGGCGCGGCGCGTGAAGAAGCACAAGCCGGACCTGCAAGAGCTGCTGGAAAATGGCGAGAGCGGCTGACGAAAGCGCGCGCCGGGGGTAGTTATTTTCGCGCCGGCAGCATGATGACGGTGCGAGGGGGCGCGGCATGATAGCGCAAATAACCGAGGCCGACTCGCATGTGGTGATTGATGCTGTCAGGCGCCGTTAGCGCGATCGTCAATCCCAGCAGCGCGTGCACGATGCCAACCGTCCACAGGTTGCGGTAGCGCGCAAATACGGAGGTGAACAGCAGTCCTCCGACGAATGTGCAAAGCGTGAGCAGGGGATTGGGAACGTGCGCGCTGGCAAACAGCAGCGTGGAGCAGACGATTGCCGAGCGCGTGCCAAGCACTTGCTCGAGATTCAGGAAGATGAACGACTGCAGGATGAACTCTTGCTCGAACGCCCACAAACCGTAGGAATAGGCGCGCCAAAGCTGGAAATGGTTCTGCGGGATGTGCAGTGCGCCAGTACTGCGCGCAATCCAAAGCACGGCCGCCACCACCGCGAGCGCAGCCAGCGGAAACCAACTGGATTGGCGAAATCCTTGCGCGCGCAGGCCAAGTTCTCGGGCTGAGCGGCGCTGCAGGAGCGTGCAGCAAAAAATCCAGCATGCGTCGAGCCAAATCAGCACCTGCTGAACGGCGCCATAACTCCACAGGGCGCCCACAATCAGCAGATACGTCACAATCACGGCCAGCGCCGAGAACTGTTTGCTTGTTCGGAAGGAAGAAACAGGACTCTCCGCCAATAGATGAGGGCTTCCGGTTCCGGCATGCGCGTTCATGGAAAACTTCGATGCGCCCGGGCGGAGAAGAGTATCCACCATTAACCGGGCAGCCTCACATAGCAACGAGCTCTGTGGGTCCCCGACGCCGGTCTCCCCGACACACGCAACCACGGCGCGCGTCGGGGACCGGAGCCGCTCCGTCCAGAGACGGCGATCGATTTCAAAGCGCGTCGCAGACGGCTTCGGTAACCTGCTTGGTGTTGGCCTTGCCGCCGAGATCGGCCGTAAGTGCCACGCCTGCGCCGGTCACACGCTCGACAGCCTGCATCAGGCGGGCTGCGGCCTCTTTTTCACCCAGGTGCTCAAGCATCATGACGGCTGTCCAGAAAGTGCCGATTGGGTTGGCAATTCCCTTGCCGGCAATATCGAAAGCCGAGCCATGAATGGGCTCGAACATGGACGGGAACTGACGCGCCGGATTCAGGTTTGCAGTGGGCGCAATTCCCAAACTGCCGGCCAAGGCCGCCGCCAGGTCGCTGATGATATCGGCGTGCAGATTGGTGGCGACGATGACGTCAAGCGACTTCGGCTTGCCCACCATGCGGGTTGTGACCGCATCGACCAGCATCTTGTCGGCCTTAACATCCGGGAACTCGCGGCCAACTTCGGCGGCTATCTGATCCCACAGCACCATGCCGTGGCGCTGCGCATTGGACTTGGTGACCACCGTTAGCAGCTTGCGAGGCCGCGAACGCGCCAGCTCGAAAGCAAAACGCATAATGCGGGTCACGCCGGTGCGGGTGAAGATGGCGGTTTCGGTTGCGACCTCTTCCGGCAGTCCGATATGGGTGCGGCCGCCCTGTCCGGCATATTCGCCTTCGCTGTTCTCACGCACGATGACCCAATCGAAGTCTCCGGGGTTAATGCCGCGCAATGGGCTGGTGACGCCCGGAAGAACTCGCGCCGGACGAACATTGGCGTACTGATCGAAGCCCTGGCATATCTTCAGGCGCAGTCCCCACAACGTGATGTGATCGGGAACGTCGGGATCGCCGACGGCGCCGAAAAAGATCGCGTCGAACTTCTTCAGAGTGTCCAGCGCATCCTCGGGCATCATGAGGCCGGTTTTGCGATAGTAATCAGATCCCCAGGGGAAGCATTCGAAGCTCATCCGAAAGCCTCCGCAACGCTCTTGCAGCCGCTGCAGCACGGTTACTCCGGCGGGGATCACTTCTTTGCCGATGCCGTCACCGGGCATAACGGCGATCTTGTATTCACGCATGATTTTTCCCTTCCAAGCTACCGCCCGCGAACGGGCGATAGAAATTTTCGTCACAACTCCCGCCAGAAATTACTATTGCCTATGAGGAAATATGGGTTCTGCCCCAACACGCGCAACTGCGACGCGTGCCGGGGACCCCATGACGGGGCGCACCTGGTTCAGGAATCGGTGTATGCCGCGTTCACCACGGCTTCGACGATCACACCTTTCGCTAAACTGGTCTAGTTTACCTGAACCGGTGTGCCGAAATCGTGGAAACAAATTCATCTGCTGGGAGGCATCATTGAGCAACACACGGCAAGTAACGGCAAGCGCCAGTGGGACCGTAACCTTCGGCGGCGAAATGACGGTGAACCGGCTTGGATTCGGCGCCATGCGAATTACAGGCGAAGGCATCTGGGGGCCACCCAAGGACCGCGCAGCCGCATTGGCAACGCTGCGCCGCGCCGTCGAGCTGGGCGTCAACTTTATCGACACCGCCGACTCCTATGGACCCGACGTTAGCGAAGAACTGATTGCCGAAGCGCTGGCGCCGTATCCGCGAGGCGTGGTGATTGCCACCAAAGGCGGCTGGCTGCGGGTAGGGCCGGGCCAGTGGATTCATGATGCGAGCCAAGGCCATCTGCGCCAGGCGGTCGAGGGCAGCCTGAAGAAGCTTCGCCTCGAGCGCATCGATTTATATCAGCTTCATATGCCCGATCACGCGATTTCTTTCGAGGCCTCGGTGGAAACGTTGGCCGAGCTGCGCTCGCAAGGCAAGATCCGCCTCATCGGACTCTCCAACATCACGCGGGAGCACATCGAGCGCGCCCGCAAGATCGTGCCGATTGTCTCCGTGCAGAACCGCTATAGCTTTGCCGATCAGGAGTGGGACTACGTCGTCGACTATTGCGAGCGCAACGGAATCGTCTTCATTCCCTGGGCTCCGCTTGGATTCGGCATGACGAACGATTCTGTCGTGAGCCGGATCGCCAAGGCGCATCAGGCTACTCCGAGACAGGTTGCCGTGGCATGGGCCTTGCAGCGCTCGCCGATGATTCTGCCGATTCCGGGAACCTCATCGCCCGCGCACGTGGAGGAAAACATCGCCGCCGCTTCCTTGCGCCTGAGCGATCAGGAGTTCCGGGAATTGCTGTCGGTGAAGAGACAGTTCACCACGCGGTAGAGCTGTTTCCGGGTTGGTGTCCAAAACTTCCCAAGCGGAATGTCATGGCGACCGGAGCGAAGCGGAGTGGAGCCACCCTTTGTTTTTCGCTAGGAAGGAACAAAAGGTGGCTCGACTTCGCTCGCCATGACAGTCTGATATGCCGGAATATACCTACCCGGGAACTGCCTTAGACTTGTTTCGCAGTGTGGGCGCGAGCGCTTCGGCTATCCGGTCGACGGCGGCCCGCGTTAGCGGCAGCTCCGCCTTTTCCAGCACGGAGGTCAACGCCAGCAGGTTTTCGTTCGAGACCAGATTCTCGGTCGACGCCGCGATCGCCACGCGCTCGCCGGAGCCCGCTTCCCGCAGCAATTCGAGAGCGCAGCGCTCGGTTGCCGCAGGACCTTCGAGATAGGCGGAGCTGGGGAATCCGATCCAGAGCACCTTGCCGGGCCACGCCGCCAGCGCCTCCCGTATGGAAAGGTCGCCCATCGGCGGCGGATGGATGGCTTCGATGATGTCGATGGGAGTCCTGCCGATCAGCTCTTGCAGATTTTTCAGCCGGCCATCCATGTGGCACGCCATCAGCTTGCCCGCACGATGCAGCGGCTTGGCCTGTTTTTCATATTCGGGCATGAAGTAACGCGCGAACAGCTTCGGATTGGCGAGCACGCCGTCGATGTTGTCTCCGCACCACGCGACCGGCGCGGGCGATTTTGCGGCAATCTCCTCGTAGAGCGGCTCACGGGCCTTGGAAACCGCCTGGCACAGTTCTTCCACCAGGTCGGGATAGTCGGCCATATGGAAAAAGAAACGGCCTTCTTCGCTGCCGAGCCAGTGAATCATCAGCATCTGCATGGGCGAGTGCGGCAGTTGATCGAGCACGACACCGTCTTCGCCCAGCCATTCCATCGCCTGCTCGACGCCGAAGTAGTCGGCGACGTACTCCGTGTGCTCGACGATGTATTTCAGCACCGTGTAGTCCGCCGGAACCTTCAGCAGGCGTTCGGTTATCCAGGGCTGATGCCCTTTCCAACTGCGCGTTCCCTTCCAGTTTCCGGTGCCGGGCTCGCGCAACTCGTCCTCGTAGATGGCGCCCACGGGAGTGGAGAAGGTCCGCCGGACGACGGCGCGGCCTTTTACGACCGTCCGCTTTTCCTCTACGTCGACGCCGTGCAGTCTCTCCGCATATGGCGGACGAAGCCAGCAGACGCCCATGCCGCGGTTGCGGCACTCGCGCTCCGCCCGCCCGGTTTGACAGTGACGCCAGAAGTGGAAAAAGGGCAACTTGTCTGTCCGCTGCCCGCGGCTGGCGGCGAGGATGCGTTCACGATAGTTCATGGCAACTCCGGGAGGAAAGGTCTACAGCTTCTGTATGCGCTGCACTTCGTGGACACCGGGGATTTTGCGTAGCCCGGTAACGATCCGGTTCAGGTGGGAGACATCGGCGATATCGAGCACCACGTCAATAAAGGCGTTTGTGCTTTCGTTGGAGCCCGCCTCGATGTGACGGATGTTGGTATCCGCGTCGCCGATCACGGCAGTTACCTGCTTGAGAATGCCGGCGCGGTCGTCGCTGGTCACCGTTAACTTCACCGGATAGGAAGGCGCGGAGCCGGCGATTCGAGGTTCCTTTGCCGACCACTCGACGTCGATGCGGCGCTCCGGTTCGTACATAAGGTTTTCGACATTGGAACAGCGTTTAGAATGCACGGCAACGCCCTTGCCCCGGGTAACGTAGCCCACAATCTCTTCACCGCGGATGGGGTTGCAACAGCGGGCGCGATAGACCAGCAGATCGTCGTGCCCGCGGACCTTCAGGGTGGAGTTATCACCGCCGAAGACGCGTTTAACGACGCTGGCCAGCGTGCCCGTGGTCTCGCCGTCGCCGCCCGTCTCGGGTGTGCCGGCGGGAATCACCTTGCCCAGCACCGTCTTGGCCGAATACTTGCCGTAACCGATGGCGGCCATCAGGTCGTCAGCCCGCGAAAGGCCGTACTCGGATGCCACCTTCTGGAGGTCGGCGTCCTTGATGTCCTTGATGGCGATGCGATACCTGCGCGCCTCTTTTTCCATCACCTTGCGGCCGATTTCAATGGCGCGTTCGCGCTGGTGGATATTGAGCCAATGCTTGATTTTTTGCCGCGCGCGCGAAGACTTCACCACGGCCAGCCAATCGCGGCTGGGGTTGTGGCCCGCCTGGGTCAGAATCTCAACGATGTCGCCGGAGCGCAATTTATAGCGCAAGGGAACCATGCGCCCGTTGGCCTTTGCCCCCACGCAGCGTTCGCCCACCTCGGTGTGAATCGCGTAGGCAAAATCGATGGCCGTGGCGTCGCGCGGCAGGATCACGACTCTCCCCTTGGGCGTGAAGGTGTAGACCTCCTCCGGATAGAGGTCGATCTTCAGCGTCGAAAGGAACTCGCTCGGGTCCACCATGTCGCGCTGCCACTCGACGACCTGCCGCAGCCAGGACAGACGCTGCTCGTCGCGCGCCGTAATCGGGCCGTCCTTGTATTTCCAATGCGCCGCAATCCCCTCCTCCGCCATCTTGTGCATCTCTTCGGTGCGTATCTGAACCTCGAAGGGATATCCGTCTTCGGTGATCACCGTGGTGTGCAGCGATTGGTAGAGATTGGGACGCGGCATGGCGATGAAGTCCTTGATGCGGCCGGGAACCGGACGCCATGCGTTGTGAATGATGCCGAGCGCGGCATAGCAGTCATTGACGGAGCGGGTGACAATTCTCAGCGCCAGCAGGTCATACATCTGATCGACCGAGATCTTCTGCCGTTGCAGCTTCTGATAGATGGAGTGCATTCGCTTGATGCGCGAATCCACGTGCGCCTGAATATTGTTTTCCTTCAGCTTGGCGCTGATCGTTCCTTCCATCCTGGCCAGCAGCCGCTCGCCATCCTTGCGTTTGGCCTCGACCAGCTCGTAAACCTGCTTGTAGCCGACCGGATCGACGTAAGGGAATGCCAGATCTTCGAGCTCGCCGCGCACCTTGCCCATGCCGAGACGATGCGCCAGCGGAGCGTAAATCTCCAGCGTCTCCTTGGCGATCTTCACCTGCCGCTCGGGCGAGAGCGCTTGCAGAGTCCGCATGTTATGCAGGCGGTCGGCCAGCTTGATCAGCACTACGCGGATGTCGTCGACCATCGCCAGCATCATTTTGCGGACGTTTTCCGCCTGCGCCTCCTCGCGCGAGGCAAAGTCGATGCGGCTGATCTTGGTGACGCCTTCGACGATGTGCGCCACCTGCTCGCCAAATTTTTCCTGGATCTGCTCGGTGGTCACCGAGGTATCTTCCACCGAGTCGTGCAACAACCCGGCGGCGATGGAGGTGGTATCCAACCGCATTTCCGCCAGGATGATGGCTACTTCCAGGGGGTGAACCAGGTAGGGCTCGCCGGTCGCGCGCTTCTGACCGCTGTGATTTTCCAGCGAGAACTCGTAGGCGCGGCGTACGATCTCCAGATCGTCATTCGGACGGTTCTCCCGGGCGATTTTGAGTAAGTCTCGAAACCGGGTCACCGTCAAAACATTCGTCGCGATCTGTTGCCGCAACGTCGCCATAACTGATTATAGCTGGCCTCGGAGGAAGGATAAAGCGCGACGTGCATCTAATAGGCTTGTCGGCTTTGTCGGTCATAACCTTTCGCGAAAATGGTCTCACTATGCGAATTCTGGTCAGCGGCAGCTCTGGTCTGGTGGGCAGCGCGCTTGTGCGTAAGTTGAAGGGCAGTGGCAGCGAGGTGGGACGCCTGGTGCGCACAACCCGTGCCACCAAGCCACTCGATGTCTTCTGGAAGCCGGGCGAGTTGCTCGATCCGGAGCTGATTTCCGGTTTCGACGCCGTGGTCCACCTCGCCGGCCGCAACCTGGCAGGACGCTGGAGCGGCCAGATGAAGCGCGAGATCCGCGAGAGCCGGCTGCTGGGCACGGCCACCATCTCCCGCGCCGTGGCTGCCGCTTTTCGCGCCGGTGGCAGACCCTCGGTCCTGGTAAGCGCTTCCGCCATCGGGTTTTACGGCAGCCGAGGCAGCGAGCTGCTCACCGAATCCAGCTCCAGCGGCATGGGCTATCTTGCCGAACTCTGTCGTGAGTGGGAAGCGGCTGCCAGCCCGGCGGCTGCGGCCGGAGTGCGGCTGGTGCTGCCACGCTTAGGGGTGGTTCTGAGCGGCGAGGGTGGGGCGCTGGCCCGCTTGCTGCCGATCTTCCGGCTCGGCTTCGGCGGACGCGTCGGCAATGGCCGCCAATACTGGAGCTGGATCACCCTTGAGGATGTCGTCGCGTCCATCGAGTTTGCGATTGCCACCCCTTCGCTGTCCGGCCCGGTGAACCTGACCTCTCCGAACCCTGTCACCAATGCCGCGTTCACCGCAGCGCTGGCCCGCGCGCTGCGGCGTCCGGCCCTGCTGCCAGTCCCGGCGTTTGTTCTGCGTCTGGCGCTGGGAGAAATGGCCGATGAAGCTCTGCTTGCCAGTCAGCGCGGGCAACCGGAGAAGCTGCTGAACACCGGCTTTCACTTCGCCCATCCGCAACTGGACGAAGCCCTGGAGCAGCTTTGCGAAAGGCGCGGTTAGGAATTCAATTCCGGGGCTTAGGGATTCGGGTTTTCCAGTTACTGGTGAGAAGGGGATTTGAACGAAGCCGCTGGCGCGGCGGACGCATTCGCGTGCGGCGAGGCGGGCCGTAGCTGAGTTGCGCTAAGTTGTGTCGCAGAGGAGGAACTCTCTGTGACCCATCTACGCCAGATCATGCT
>JBEKBO010000135.1:0-11238 GCA_050015355.1 Candidatus Korobacteraceae bacterium
CCAGGGCCAAGCCGCACTGTTATGGCAAGCGGGGCTGGACATCGCGGCAACCATTCGCGTTTCCGGCGGAGGGAGAAAAATGTTTCTTGACATCCCCTTTTATAGAACAGGCATTCTCACCAGTGATCCCGAAACGGAAGTTCTCTGAGGCTGCAATCGCTCGGGCCTCTCGGACGGCGCGCAAAAGCCCGGCTCGCGCCGGGCTTGTTTTGCCGAGTAGGTTGCTGCTCGCCATGACTACAGCGAACTCATGTTCGAGAGGAAGTCGGCGTTCGCCCGGGTCTTGCTGAGTTTGTCGATCAGCAACTCCATGGCCTCCACCGGGGACAGGGGGTTGAGCACCTTGCGCAGCACCCAGATGCGCGCCAGGTCTTCCTTGGGGATCAGCAGCTCTTCCTTGCGCGTGCCCGAGCGTTGGATATCGATTGCCGGGAAGACGCGCTTGTCGACCAGTTTGCGGTCGAGGATGATTTCCATGTTGCCGGTTCCCTTGAACTCTTCAAAGATCACGTCGTCCATGCGCGAGCCGGTATCGATCAGGGCGGTGGCGATGATCGTCAGCGAGCCGCCTTCCTCGATGTTGCGGGCCGCGCCGAAGAAGCGCTTGGGGCGCTGCAAGGCGTTGGAATCGACGCCGCCGGAGAGCACCTTGCCCGAGGGCGGAACGATGGTGTTGTAAGCCCGCGCCAGGCGGGTGATCGAGTCCAGCAGGATCACCACGTCGCGCTTGTGTTCCACCAGGCGCTTGGCCTTTTCGATCACCATCTCGGCGACCTGCACGTGGCGCGCCGCCGGCTCGTCGAAGGTCGAGCTGATGACCTCGCCCTTGACCGACCGTTGCATGTCGGTGACTTCCTCGGGCCGCTCATCGATCAGCAGCACGATCAGCACAACCTCGGGATGATTGGTGGTGACCGAGTTTGCCAGGTTCTGCAACAGCATGGTCTTGCCGGTGCGCGGCGGAGCCACGATCAGTCCGCGCTGTCCCTTGCCGATCGGAGTCAGCAGGTCCATCACGCGCGAGCTGATGTTTTCCTTCACCGTTTCCAGCTTGATGCGCTCTTCCGGATACAGCGGCGTGAGATTGTCGAACAGGATCTTGTTGCGCGCCTCTTCCGGAGACTCGAAGTTGACGGCTTCGATCTTGACCAGCGCGAAGTATTTTTCTCCCTCGTGCGGTGGACGCACGTTGCCGCTAATCGTGTCTCCCGTTTTCAAATCGAACTTGCGGATCTGCGACGGCGAGACGTAGATGTCATCCGGACCGGGAAGGTAATTGTAATCGGGAGAGCGAAGGAACCCGTAGCCATCGGGCAGAATCTCCAACACTCCCTCGGCGAAGATGTGCCCTTCTTTTTCACTTTGGGCCTGCAGAATTTTGAAAATCAGATCCTGCTTGCGCAGTCCACTCGCGCCCGGCAACTCAAGTGTTCGAGCGATACGGGTCAGCTCAGTTATGTTTTTTTCTTTTAATTCAGCGATGGTCATGTTCACCTACGGGAATGAATAACAGGAAGGTCGGAAGATAATGCGCAGCGCACGGATGGCGCGCGGCGAAGAGCAGGCTCTTCTGGTCCAACCTAGGCCTTAACGGCAGGGTTGGACCGAGCCCACAAAACCGCCTTAGGCAGCGCGACGCTGCGCTTCACTCACATTTTTCGGTTCAGTTAAAATGTCGTCCCGCTCCGAACCCGCAATCCGGTTCAATACCTCATTGGTAGTGTCCTGGATTCTGGTGCTCGGCTTGTGAAACTTGCGGGTAGCTTTGGAAGCAAGCTGGCAAAGCATATAACGATTCTGCAAAGTATGTAAAGCCTCAAAAACTTTATCTGAACGCATAAGTTACTCCATGGTGCGCTGACTACCGAACACGGGTCTTTACGTCATGCGCTTTTAGATTTTTAAACGGGGGTCTCGGTATCGGGAGCCTGGAATTCCACACCGCATGGACTTAGATGCATTGACCTGAACCGGAGTCGCTCTTTTCGTTGCACTCCGTTTCCCGTCTCACTGCCCAAACACCTTGAGCAAGACCTGATTGTCACGAATACACAGGCCCGCCCCCAACATTGAAACCCTTTTACGCGCTTATAGTTTTGCCGGGGGAACCGAGATATCTACTCGGCCAAACGCACACACCAACTGCCCTACGGGAGACCCACAAACCACAGTCCACTCGGGCACACCGGCCATTTTCAGGCCACCAACCAACCTAAGATAAACACTGGAGCGGGCTTCGGTCAAGATTTTTCGGCATCCGTCTAAACATTTGAAAAAGAGGAAAATACCAAATTCGGAATCCGGTACCTCGGTTTCGTATTGGAAGCGCTACGGCGAGGGTGGCGTGGTAATTTTGCCACAATCTGTTCACAGTCCCTAGCCCTGGGCGTGCCATCCGGGAAAGGCCAACTTCGCCTTCGGTCAGACCTCAGGCTTCAGTTCCGTGCGGAATTGTCAGCAGCTCCGCGAGCGTCAGACCCAGTAACTCCGGTCGAGGCTGCGGTACTGGATGGCTTCGGCGATATGCTTGGCCTCAATCTGGCTTACATTCTCCAGATCCGCAATCGTCCGCGACACCTTCAATATGCGGTCGTGAGCCCGGGCGCTTAAGCCCTGCTGGCTCATGGCGCGCTCCAGCAGGCGCTCACACTCGGCAGAGAGCTCGCAGAACTGGCGAATGTGGCGCGATCCCATCTGCGCGTTGGAATAGATTTTTTCGCCTCCGCGCTTGAACCGGGCCAGTTGCACCTCCCGTGCCCGCAACACGCGCGCTCGAATACTGGCCGAATCCTCGGGCGTCGTAGCGCCGCCGCGCAGTTCCTTATAGTTCACGGCAGGCACATCGATATGGATGTCGATGCGGTCGAGCAGCGGGCCGGACATTTTCGACATGTAGCGCTGGATCATCGGCGGAGTGCAGTGACATTCGCGCGTGCGGTCGTTGAAGAACCCGCAAGGACAGGGGTTCATGGCGGCCGCGAGCATGAATCGAGCCGGAAACGTCAGCGACATGGCGGCGCGCGCGATGGAAACGGTGCCGTCTTCCAAGGGCTGCCGCATCACTTCCAGCACGTTGCGAGGAAACTCGGGCAGCTCGTCGAGGAACAGCACGCCATTGTGCGCGAGAGAGACCTCACCGGGGCGCGGCACCATGCCTCCACCGATCAGCCCGGCGTCGCTGATGGTGTGGTGCGGCGAGCGGAACGGACGCACGCGCACCAGGCCCACGCCCGGATCGAGCACGCCGGCCACACTATGAATCTTGGTCGTCTCCAGAGCCTCTTCGAAGGTCAGCGGAGGCATAATGGTGGGCATGCGTTTGGCGAGCATGGTTTTGCCGCCGCCGGGAGGACCGATCATCAGGATGTTGTGTCCGCCCGCGCAGGCGACCTCCATGGCGCGCTTTGCCGTGTGCTGCCCGCGTACGTCTTTGAAATCGACACCCATGCGCTCGCCCTGGCCGAGCAACTCGGACGCCGAAATCTTCAGCGGAGCCACACTGTTTCCGGTATTGATGAGCTGCACCACTTCCATCAACGAGCGCACGGGAAACACGTTCACGCCGTCCACGATTGCCGCCTCGCGAGCGTTGATCTCAGGCACCAGCAGGTTCGCGATCTTCTTGGTGCGTACCGCTATGGCGATGGGAAGCGTGCCGCGGACGCCGCGCAGGCTGCCGTCGAGCGACAACTCGCCGACCATCACGTAATCGTTCAGCTCGCGCTTATTCAAAGCGCCATACGCCCCCAGGATGCCGAGAGCCATGGGCAGATCGAAGCCCGATCCCTCCTTCTTCATGTCCGCCGGAGCGAGGTTGACCGTGATATGGGTTGGCGGAACGTCGTACCCGGAGTTCTTCAGCGCAGCGCGAATCCGCTCGCGGCTCTCACGCACGGCGGCATCGGGCAGGCCGACGGTCGTGAAGTGATCTTCTCCGAGCTTCACGCCCGAAACATCGACTTCGACATCGACCAGATTGGCGTCGATGCCGTAAACGGCGGCGGAAAGAGTTTTGAAGAGCATAAGGATACAAAAGGAAACGCCTATCCCTACCACATCCTTTGCCCCCGCCCTATGCCCCTTGTCACTTTCGTCTGTGACGATCTGGAATGCCCTTGCCGGGCACAAAATTGTCCGAGGCAGCACAAGCCGAAAAAATCTCTCGCCTCGCAGCAGACGCACGCCTAAACCCATGGGTTAGCCTAAACTCACGAGGCTCGCCTGATAAGATTGCGCTGCGATGAGCGAACCCGGAAACCCGATGGAGACTGCGGCTGCTCCAGCCGGTCCCTCCGGCGCCCCGCAACGCATAGCGCCTCTCTGGCACACGGCCGTGCTCGTCATCGCGATCTTGCTTCTGTCGGCCGCGGGCAGCAACCGCCAGCATCTGGTCACCACCTCGCGCGCCCGAGTCTTGCAGTATCTCCTGACCCTGACCTGGGAGTGGCTGCTGTTCGCCTTTTGCGTTTGGGGCGCGCGCAAATCGGGAACCGGTCTGCGGGAACTCGTGGGCGGGCGATGGCGCGAGATCGAAGACGCGCTGATCGATGTCTTGACGGCTGCCGGCTTCTGGATAGCGGCGATGGTCGTGCTGGCGCTCGCGGCGCGCCTGCTGCATCTTGCGGGCGGCAATCAACTCGACGATGTACGCAGGCAGATTGGGTTTCTCGTGCCCCGCGGCACGCGCGAGCTCGCGCTTTGGTTTTTGCTCAGCGTGACGGCCGGAATTTGCGAAGAAGTCGTCTTCCGCGGTTATCTACAGCGGCAGTTCGCTGCCCTGTCCAAGAATGTCTGGGCGGGAATCGTCCTCTCCGGGTTGATCTTCGGCTCCGCGCACGGTTACGAAGGTGCAGGCCGCATGGTGCTGGTGGGAATCTACGGAATGCTGTTCGGTTTGCTCGCGCATTTCCGCCGAAGTCTCCGTCCGGGAATGATCGCCCATGCCTTCCATGACGGCATAATGGGACTGGCACTGCGATTTTTTTTGAAGTGAGATTCTCTTCCGCGCAAGCCTAAAATTCAGCTTCGTTCACTTCGTTTCCGCGCCTGCAACTCGCGACGCGTTTTGCTTCGAAGTCAACGGTCGGAAATATTGCGATCGCGCGAACATGCATAAACACAGGTCGAAAACGATGTCGGCTTCGGCGCTTGAGATCGCTTCCAAAAGCGATTTCGCATCTCATTGACCCGCGCGTGAGGAGTCGTTCGCGCGAAATTCTCTTCGCTTCGCGGTCGGTCCATTGAGGAGTTCGCTTCCGCCCTTGCGTTTTTTGCTTGACATGAGTTATCGAATCAACTTATACAACTAGAAAATTGCAACGATGAAACGTTGCAATCAAAACTCGATCAATGATCGAAAGGGAGAATAGCAATGGCAACGAAAAAGGCTGCAAAGAAGGCTGCGAAGAAACCCGCAAAGAAGACCGCGAAGAAAAAGTAGTTAGCCTTCCACCCATAAAGGGGGGACGCGAAAGCGTCCCCCCTGGTTTTTTGGGCGCGAGTCAGGACCCTGCGGCCAGAGCGTGCACGACTGCCACCCCGGCGATGGCGGCGGTTTCGGTCCGCAGAATGGTTTCTCCCAGCGAGACCGATTTCCACCCGGCACCTTCGAGTATCTTTACCTCTTCCTCCGTCCAACCGCCTTCCGGTCCGACGGCCAGCGCCAGCGAGTTGTTTGCACACGCTGGGCCGAGCAGTTCGCCAATCGAGGCATGCGCTTGGTTCTCGTTGAGCAGCAGTTTGCAATCGCTCTCCAACGTCAACACCTCTTTCAATCTCGCTGGCGCGACGATCTCGGGAGGCCGCGTCCGGCGGGACTGCTCCGATGCCTCCAGGGCGATACGCCGCCATCGCTCGACTCGCTTCCCGGCGGCGAGGGCGAGACGCGCATCTGTCCGTCGCGCCACCAGCGGAACGATGCTGGCAACACCCAGCTCGGTGAGCTTTTCAATCGCCCATTCCATGCGGTCGAACTTGATCACGGAGAGCAGCACCGCGATGCGCGGCGCCGAAGGCGCCTCCACAACCTCGCCAAGTTCGAATTCCACCCGATCGTCGGCGACCGAGAGTACCCGCCCGCGGCGAAGCTGATCGCCCGTGGAAATTTCGAACTCCTGCCCCACCCGCGCGCGCAGCACCCGCGAAAGATGTTCTGCATGCGAACCGAAAAGATATGCGCGGTTGTCCCTGACCTCATCGGCAATCCAGCGGCGTCGCGTCATGCATTCAACAATACCAGCCAGGGACCCCGGCGGTGGAGCAGCGAGCCGGGTTCTTGCGGAATCCAGGTTTTCGGACGGTGCCCCACATCTGCCGCAGTTAGCAGATGTGGGATCTGGGCATCAGTCGAACTACCCCACGTTAGCCAAAAGCGGGCGAACGTGGGCCACCAAGCCGAAGGATTCTTAGGATACAGCTTCTCTGGTTTTGCCCTAGGCGAACATGTCTTTCACTTTGCTGAACAGCGAGCGCTTCTCGATCTTGTTCTCTACGCCGGAGATCGAATCCAATTCCTGCAATACTTCACGCTGGCGCTTGGTCAGCTTGGTTGGAGTATGGACCTTGACCTCGACGTAAAGATCGCCACGCCCGCCGCCGTTGAGCACGGGTACACCCTTGTGCCGCAGCCGGAAGGATGTGCCTGTCTGCGTTCCCTCGGCGATTTTGATCGTCGCCTCGCCCTCGAGCGTAGGTATCTTGATTTCCGCCCCGAGCGACGCCTGCGCGAACGAGATGGGAACGGCGCAAAAAAGATCTTTGCCTTCGCGCTCGAAAACCGCGTGCTCTTTAACGTGCAGCACAACGTAAACATCGCCATTGGGCCCGCCGTGCAGGCCCGCATCGCCTGCACCCGAGAAGAGCATCCGCGTCCCCTCTTCAACGCCGGCGGGAACTTCGACCTTCAGCGTGTGTTGTTGAATGACGACACCCTCGCCTTTGCACCGTTTGCAGGGGTCCTGGATCACCGTTCCCATGCCCTGGCACGCCGGACACGTCCGCGCCATGGTCAGGAAGCCATTCTGGAACCGTATCTGTCCGCGGCCTGCGCATTGCCGGCATTGTACCGGTGCTTTGCCTGCCGTGGTGCCTTTACCGTGGCAGTCGTCGCAGATTACGCGCCGGCGAAAAGTGACTTCTCGCTCGCAGCCGAAGACCGCCTCGACGAACTCGATGGTGAGATCTTCTCGCAGGTCGCCGCCGCGCTGCGCACGTGAGCGGCGCCGGCCGCCTCCGCCGAAAACGTCTCCGAAGCCAAACAAGTCGCCGAAAATCTCGGCGAAATCGATTGTGCCCGCGTCAAAGCCGCCGCCAAAGCCGCCGCCCATGCCGTTGACGCCGGCGTGGCCAAAACGGTCGTAGTTGGCGCGCTTCTGCGGATCGCTCAGGATGGCGTATGCTTCGCTGCACTCCTTGAACTTCTCTTCGGACGTGGGATTCCCCGGATTGCGGTCCGGGTGATGTTGCAGCGCCATCTTGCGGTAGGCGCTCTTGATCTCCTGATCGTCGGCGGTGCGGGAGACTTCAAGAACTTCGTAGTAATCGCGTTTGATCTGAGTAGCCAGTGTCTTCTTCCTCGCGGGGTCTTGCTGAATTTATCTTCCGGGGTTCTGCGCCACCAACACCATGGCCGGACGCAGAAGTCGATCGCGCAGCTTGTATCCGCGGAGCAGTTCCTCAACCACGTAGTTTTCGGGAACCTCGGTGGTCGGAATCATCTGAACCGCCTGGTGAATGTTGGGATCGAACGCAATTCCCTTTGCCGGGACGGGTTCCACCCCGAGTTTGGCGAGCACGTCATGGAACTGCCGGTCAATCAAGTCGATGCCCGAGCGGAAGTCCTCGGCGCTGGACGCTCCGGTTTTTAGCGCGCGGTCGAGGCTGTCGAGAATCGGCAGCAACAGCTTCAGCGCCTCGGCCAGAGCGTACTCGCGATACTCCTGCTGCTCCCGCGCGGCGCGCTTGCGGAAATTGTCGAACTCGGCTTGCAGGCGAGCAAGGCGATCCAGATAAGCGCCGTTCTCGGCGCGCAGCTTCTCGATCTGAGCTTCGAACTCGTTGGTTGGGGCCGCGGCCGCTTGCGCCCGGTCTTCCTGAGTGCCCGGCTGTTCGCTGGACGGCTCATCGCTTTCAGGTAGTTCACGCTCCGGGTCCAGTTGATCAATTCCCTTCCGGCTGATCTTTCCGTTACCTTTGGTCATAATCCTATTCAGTTTCGTTGAGTAATTTGTCAAATAGAGTCGCGATATAGGAAACCGCGGTGATGGTGTGCTGATAGTCCATGCGGGTGGGTCCAATCACGGCCAAGCGCCCAAGCATCTCGTCCCCGGAGCGCGCCGGAGCGCCGATCAGCACAAAGTTCTTAAGGTCAGGCATCGCCTGTTCCAACCCGATCACGACGCGCACAGCCTCCTGCCGTGCGTCAAGATAGGCGGCGAGAAGTTCACAGACGCGCTGCTTTTCTTCCAACGCTTGCAGCAACTGCCGCAGCCTGTCCGAATCATTATCGCGCGAAATGAGGTTCGCCGTGCCTTCGACAAAGACTGTTTCTCCGCCGTGATCGTTAGCCAACGCGCCGTTTCTGTACAACTGCTCGATCGAGCACATCAGCCGGTCGTACTCGTTGCGCTCCTGTTCAATGCGCCGCTCCAACTCAACGCGCAACGAATCCAGCGTCCATCCGCGGAAATTTTCATTGATGTAGCGGGAGGCCATATCGAGATCCGCCTGAGAAAGCGCGCGTCCTACTCGCAACATGCGATCACGCACCAGGCCGCTGCGCATCACGACTACGGCAAGAACCTTCTGCTCCGCCAACCTCTGGAAATGGACGTGCTCCAGCGCGTTCTTCGGGCCTCCGCTGGTAACCGCAACACCGACTCCGCGCGAAACCAGCGAGAGCACGTGCGTGGTCCTCTCCATAAATTCCTGCACGTCGTTGACGCCGTGGAAGAACTTCTGCATCGTTTGTTCATCCTCGGGCGAGATGCTTGCAGTGCCCGATAGCGTCTCCACGTAATAACGGTATCCGTGAACGCTTGGGACGCGCCCCGAGGAAGTGTGCGGCTGCTCGAGCAATCCCGCCTCCGCCAAATCCGCCATCACATTGCGAATGCTGGCCGCACTTAGCCCTTCCAGGTTGCGACGGGCGATTGTGCGGGACCCAACCGGCTCACCCGTCGAGATGTAAGTCTCGACGATGGCGGTCAGAATCTCCTGCTCACGCCTTCCGATTTGCGGGGAGTCGGCCATGCTAAAGCTCCAGTCATCCTCTTTAGATGCAGCTATTTAGGCGCAGGATTCCAGCGTAAGCTGCATCGCTGGGCCCCGGGCGACAGCCGTTTTGCCGCTGGAGTCGGGGCTCAGGAGCTGTCTTGGAATATCTATTTTAGCACCGTTACTGGCACTCGCAGCCAAAGAGTGACAAGCATCGGCGCAAGAATTGTAAGCGGAGGTTCTATACCCCGCTTTATCTGTCACTTAGAGGGTGCTCTGAGCGCGGTCTCCCGGCGCTTGCATGCGGAGTTGGCACAGCCGGATCGGCTGCGTTTGAGCACAATTTTGCGCGAAATCAGGCATACAGGTTGCGAGAGTTATGTCCGATAACGCGCAACTCCGGCCGGGTGGCATCCCGATCGACCTGTCCGCTTGCGGGCTGCGTTACCGGACCACAACCGTTACTGGACCTCGATGATGTTTCCGCCCTGGGTGGAATTCAGTTCATCTACGCGCTGGAGGACGTTTCGGGCAAAAGCAAACATCGAGCGGGCGTGCTCGGACTGCTCTCCCTCGAGCACCACCGGATGTCCGCTGTCTCCACCCTGGCGAATCTGCGGATCGAGTTCGATGCGGCCCAGGAAAGGCAAGTCAAACTGCTGAGCGGTCCGTTCTCCGCCGCCTTTGGAGAAGATGTCGATCTCCTGGTGACAGTGGGGGCAAAGGAAGTGGCTCATGTTTTCGACCATGCCGATGATGTCGACCTTCATGGTGCGAAGCATCTCGATTGCCTTGCGCGCGTCCTGCAAGGCAACGTCGCTCGGCGTGGTCACCACAATGGCTCCGGTGAGCGGCACGGTCTGGATGAGCGAAATCGCCACATCGCCGGTGCCGGGAGGCAGATCGACCACCAGGTGATCCAGTTCTCCCCATTCGACTTGGCCGAGGAATTGGCGAATGATGGAGTGCAGCATGGGTCCGCGCCAAACCAGAGGCTTGTCTCCGGGGTTCAGGAATCCGACCGAGATCACCCTGACGCCATAACGTTCGATGGGAACGATGCGATCACCTGCGGCGATCTGCGGCGCCTCGTTGGTGCCGAACATGAGCGGAACGTTGGGTCCGTAAACGTCGGCATCCAGCAGGCCGACTTTGTGTCCCATGCGAGCCAGAGCAATGGCGAGATTCACCGCCAACGTGGTTTTTCCCACGCCGCCCTTGCCGGAGCCGACAGCGATAATCGATTGAACGCCAGGAATCATTTGCGGTTCTTGCGCCTGCGGACCAGCTCCGTGCCCATGAGTGTGAGACAAGATGGAATCCCCTTTGCCCGAGATAAACTTCGATTATATACGGCGCTATACGCGCGGCGGCCAAGGCTGAAGTTCTTACGCCCCTTCGGGGCTGTTCTCTGAAACGTCAACCGTACCCCAGGCTTGCGCCTTGGGGCTACCGTATTACGCCCGCTGCGCGGGCTGGGAGCACGGCCCAGCACGGAGCGTCAACTGCGCGGACGTGGGGAGACCGAATTCGGTTCGTGGTGCGCTGATTTTTGGCGACGGTGGCCGCCCGCTTGGAATCCAAACCAGCAAGAGAGAAACCAGGAGAAAGAAATGGCGAACTGCACTCACCTCGGACTGATCAATCCTACCGTGCAACCGAGCGGCGAAGGCTGCAAAGAGTGTCTGGAAACGGGCGGCAGATGGGTCCACTTACGTATGTGCGAAATCTGCGGGCACGTGGGCTGCTGCGACTCTTCACCCAATAAGCATGCCACCAAGCACTTTCACAGGACGAAGCATCCGATCGTCCGTTCCTTTGAGCCGGGCGAGAACTGGCACTGGTGCTACATCGATCAGGATTTTGTGGAGCCAAGGGCGGCCTGAAGGGCCAACGCATGTGACTAGACCGGTTCCCTAGAAGGTATATACCTGGATTCGGTGAGTGAATTACCCTGGGGATGGCGAGTTCTCCTGCGACACGACAACGATGGCGCGAGCTTATTCCGATGATCTTCGGCGCAAG
>JBEKBO010000136.1:0-11183 GCA_050015355.1 Candidatus Korobacteraceae bacterium
CCGGCAGAATGCCCTTTCCTTCTTTCCCCGTGCTCTCGGCGACAAGCTGCTCAATCCACAGACCCACGGAGGCGACCGGTTCGGAGGCGATCAGGGTAAGCTTGTCGCGGCCCTGCCGCGCGCAACCCGCCAGCATTGCGCCAAGCCGGACAGCGGGATTGTCTTGCGCAGGAACGGATGCGCCGCACGCCTGCACCATGCGTTCAGCCCGTTCGAGCAGCACTCTGACATCTCCGCCCATGACGGCAAACGGAACCATGCCGAAGAAAGATAGCGCCGAATAGCGTCCGCCGATATCGGCAGGATTCAGAAACACTCGCCGGAAGTTGTCTTGCCTGGCGTCGGCGACCAATTGAGTGTCGGGATCGGTGATCGCCACGAAGTTGCGGCCCGCCTTGTCTCCGAGCTTCTCCTTCACACGCGCATAGAAATAACGGTGAAACATGCGCGGCTCGGTCGTGGTGCCCGACTTCGAAGCCACAATGAACAGCGTCTTCTCGACCTGAATCTTCTGTTCCAGAGCGCGCACCGCTCCGACCACTGTGGAATCGAGCACATAAAGCCGGGGATATCCGGCGAGGTTGCCGAAGCTGCGGGCGAACACTTCCGGGCAGAGACTTGACCCTCCCATGCCGAGCACGACGGCGTACTCGAATCCCTCGCGGCGGATCTCGGCGGCAAATGCCTTCAGATCCTCCGCGTTCATCAGCAGCAACTTGGCGACGTCAAGCCAGCCAAGCGCATTGCCGATGATCTTCTGGTGCTCCGGGTCAGACTTCCAGGTGGTGGCGTCCTTGCTCCAGATGCGCTTAGGCAGATTATTGTCGCTGGCCTGGCGGAGCGCGGCGTCAATCGCGGATTTCACATCTCCAGCGCTGTCGGAGCGGCGCGCGCCGGTCGCCGCGAATTTCTTTCTCTCCTCCTCGACTGCGGCGAGCAGGCTTCGGAAAGAATCGGCAAAAGCCTTCACGCCCTCCTGCGTCAGCTCGTCGGTAATCTCCTTGAAATCGATGCCGAGCGATTTCAACTGCTCGAAGACGCGCTTTGCGTCGGCCAGGCCCGCTTCCAGCGTCGGGGTGACCTCGCCGTGATCGAGAAAGGCCTTCAGCGTCTGGGGAGGAACGGTGTTTACCGTCTCCGAACCAATCAGCGAATCCACATAATAGACATCGCTGTACTTCGGGTTCTTGGTGCCGGTCGAGGCCCACAACGGACGCTGCACACGGGCATTCAACTTGCGCAACTCGGCGAATCGCTTGCCGTGGAAAATCTCTTTAAACGCCTTGTAGGCGAGCTTGGCGTTGGCAATCGCAGCCTTGCCGAACAGCTCGCGGGCAGCGGCGTGCTGTTGCGCCCGCTTGGGATCGTCGAGCACTTTCTGCAAACGCTTTTCCGTCGAGACATCGATGCGGCTCACGAAGAAGCTGGCAACCGAGGCGGCATGGTCGATTGGCTTTCCTTCGGCGACGCGCCGCTCCAGGCCGCGAATGTAGGCTTCCGTGACTTCGCGATAGCGCTCAACCGAGAAGATCAAGGTGACGTTGACATTGATGCCCTCGGAAGTGAGCTGCTCAATCGCGCCGAGGCCCTCCTTGGTCGCGGGAACCTTGACCAGAACATTTGTCCGATGCAGCTCACGGTGCAGCTTGCGCGCCTCAGTCATGGTCGCCTCGGCGTCGAAGGCCAGCTCCGGCGAGACTTCGATGCTGACAAATCCGTCACCGCCCTTGGCCGCCTCGTAGACCGGGAGGAAGAGATCGGCCGCGGCGGCAATGTCTTCGAGCATCAGGGCCTGGTTGATTTCCGCGGCGGACTTGTCTTCGCGGGCCAAACGCTGGATGGCGTCGTCGTAGGCGTCGCTTCCCGTGATTGCCTTCTGGAAGATCGTCGGGTTCGAGGTCAACCCCAGAACCTCGCCTGCCTCGATCATGCGGCGCAACTCTCCGGTGGTGATCAGGCTGCGCTCCATTTGATCAAACCACAGGCTCTGCCCAAGCTTTTTCAGTTCGCTCACTCTATTTGTCATGGCTCTCTCTCACACACCAATTGTCTTCTATCGTATGAATCTTATCCAAGCGGCGCACGTGACGCTCCTCGCCGGTGAAGCGGGCGTTCAGGAACGTGTGTACCAGATCAATCGCAAGGCTGGGCCCGACGACCCGCGCTCCCAGGCAAAGCACGTTCATGTTGTCGTGCTCCACTCCCTGATGCGCGCTGTAAGCGTCGTGGCACATGCAGGCACGTATGCCGCGAAACTTGTTGGCCGCCGCCGTAACCCCGACGCCGCTGCCGCATACTAAAAGTCCGCGCTCGACTCTGCCGGCCTGCACGGCTTCGGCCACCAGCTTGGCGTAATCCGGATAGTCGTCCGGCACGTCGCCTCTGTCGGCGCCGAAGTCCAGCACTTCATGGCCGGCCGTTTGCAGTTCCTGCACGATCATTTTATTCAGCGGAAAGCCGGCGTGATCAGCGCCGACGGCGATCTTCATACCCGTGCCTTTGTGCGCTCCAGTACGCTGAGTGCCGCCTCCACTACGTGCTCAGGGGTGAAGCCAAAGTGTTTGAACAGATCCTTGGCCGGCGCGGACGCGCCGAAATCGTCGCGTCCGATCGCCAGACCATCGGGTCCCACGTATCTCCACCACGCCATGGTTGAACCCGCCTCCACCGACACCCGGGCCGGGATGGAAGCGGGCAGAACAGACCGCTTATACGTCTCGTCCTGCTCCTCGAAAATTTCCCACGAGGGCATGCTGACGACGCGCGTCCGCACGCCTTGTTGCTCCAGCTTCTCAAAGGCCGCCACGCACAATTGCAACTCCGAACCCGTGCCCATCAGAATCACTTCGGGATTCTTGCTCTCTATCAGCACGTAGGCCCCGCGATGCAATCCGGAGGCGGATGCCATGCGGCTGCGATCATAGGTCGGAATCGCCTGGCGGGTAAGCGCCAGCGCGGTTGGACCCTTCGCCGAGCCGATGGCGTAGCGCCACGACTCCACCGTTTCGTTGGCATCTCCCGGCCGAATCACCGTGAGACCTGGAATGGAGCGCAAGGCTGTCAGGTGCTCAATCGGCTGGTGCGTGGGACCGTCTTCTCCAAGGCCGATCGAATCGTGGGTGAACACATAGGTGACGGGCAGGCGCATGATCGCCGCCAGCCGCATGGGAGGGCGCATGTAATCGGAAAACACCATGAAGGTTGAGCCAAAGACTCGCAGCCTGGAAAGGCACATGCCGTTCAGGATGGAGCCCATGCCGTGCTCGCGGATGCCAAAATGCATGTTGCGCCCCGCGGTCTGGCGCTCGAACGAAGGCTCAGTGCCGATCACGGTTCTCGTCGAAGGCGACAGATCCGCCGCGCCGCCCATAAACCAGGGCAGATGCTCGGCGATGGCGTTCTCGACCTTGCCTCCCGATTCGCGCGTGGCCATGCCTTTTGCGTCGGCGGGAAACACCGGAATCTTGCTATCCCAGCCTTCAGGCAGGCGGCCGGCTTGCAGCGTCTCCCACTCCGCGGCCAAGTCTGGAAAAGCCTTGCGGTATGCCGCGTACTTCTGCTTCCATTCCTGTTCCTGGCGGGCGCCCCGGTCCATGGCCTTGCGCATGTGGCTTTCAACCTCGGGCGGGACAAGAAACGTCTTATCCTCGGGCCAACCGTAGTTGCGCTTTGCCGCCCGCACCTGGTCTTCGCCCAGGGGTTCGCCGTGGGCTTCCTTGGTGTCCTGCCGTTTGGGCGCGCCGTAACCGATATGCGTCCTCACCATAATAAGGTTTGGTTTCGCCTGCTGCTGATGCGCCTTGGCAATCGCGGAACGCAGCGAGTCCAGGTCATTGACATCGTCCACGTTCAACACGTTCCAGCCGTACGCCTGGTAGCGCTTGCCCACGTCCTCGGAAAACGCCAGTTCAGTGTCGCCCTCGATGGTGATGTGGTTGTTGTCGTAGAACATGGTTAGCTTCGACAGCCCAAGGTGGCCGGCCAATGAGGAAGCTTCACCGGAAACGCCTTCCATGAGGTCGCCGTCACCGCAGATGGCGTAGACGCCGTAATCCACTATCGGATGGCCCTCACGATTGAAATGGGCAGCCAGCCAACGCTGGGCGATCGCCATTCCAACCGCATTGCCAACGCCCTGCCCGAGCGGGCCGGTGGTCGTCTCCACGCCCGGCGTCAAGCCGTGCTCCGGATGCCCCGGCGTCTTCGAATCCCACTGCCGGAATTGCTTGAGATCCTCCAGCGTCAAGCCGAACCCCGTCAAAAAAAGGACGGAATAGAGCAGCATGGAAGCATGCCCATTGGAGAGAACAAAGCGGTCTCGATTGGGCCAATCAGGGTTGCCGGGATTGTAGTGAAGGTATTCATCGAACAAGAGATAGGCCAGCGGCGCCAAAGCCATTGGAGTTCCCGGATGACCGCTGTTCGCCTTCTGGACCGCGTCCATCGACAAAGTGCGAATCGTGTTGATTGCAAGTAACTCCAGATCCTGCTGTTTGGTCGAGCTTGCCATGCCTCTCCTCGTGCGCTTGCGATATCACTGGACCGGTAAGAAACCCCGTTGGCTACGTTCCCAATCTCCTTAGAACTACGTTGATCACTGTAGGATTCTTGGAGTGCTGCGTCAAATTTGAGCCTGCCGCGGCAGATTTTCCGCTGCCCGGCAGGGACCGGCGAGCTGCTGAAAAACAACTTCCGGGCAAGGCGAGCCCACAACAATTTGTGCTCTTCACTCCGACTTACACGTCCTGCAAGCCGCCTCAACTCACAAAACCCGGAGCATTGAATTTGCATCGAAACTCGTTAGGCGGTTGAAGGGCGTCGCTAACAGTGATGCAAGTTCGCTTGCGCGGGAAGCATCCTGTTTTAGTGACCTTGTCCGGCAGCTCTCCCAGGCTGTTTGTCTGAATAGCCGGGCCAGCGAGAGTACAATCGGCAGCATGGACGCCAATAAGATGGCAGCTAGAGCGACGAATCCCTCGGCAAAGTCCACCGTACCCAAACCGTTGAGCCCAAGAACCGTGCGCGTACAGGGCGGTTGCATGTAGCTCCCTTTGCGGATCAGGAGGAGGAGTATGAAAAGGCTTCTGGCGTTGGTTGCGATCGCGGTATTCACGTTTCAGTGCGCTGGACGATTGGTCGCCCAGTCGTCCCCAACGGACGCGCCGCAAGCGGCGCGTGCCCACAAGATTCGCGTTGCCATCTTCGATTTTGACTACGGCACCGTGCATAGAGACGTCTATTCGCTGTTTGGGTCCGACATCGATGTCGGCAAAGGCATCTCCGACATGCTGGTCACCTACCTGGTGAAAGATGGGACCTATTCGGTAATCGAGCGAAAGGCCCTCGACAAGATTCTGGCGGAACAAAATTTCTCCAACAGCGATCGAGCGAACCCGACCAGCGCCGCGAGGATCGGCAAGATACTCGGTGTCGATGCCATTATTGTCGGCAGTGTCACGCAGTTCGGCGGAGAGAATAAGAATACAAACGTCGGCGGCGCCGGAGGCAGATTCGGCGGCTTTGGGGTCGGCGGCTTTGGCCATAAATCATCGAAGGCCAATGTGGGTATCGACGCCCGGATTGTGGACACCACTACCGGCGAAATTCTGGCGGTTGCTACCGGCAAGGGCGAATCGAAGCGCGAGAGTACGAGCCTGCTCGGCGGCGGCGGCAGTTGGCGCGGCTTTGGCGCCGGTGGAGTCAACTTCGGCAGCAGCGATTTTCAGCAAACGATTATCGGCGAGGCAACCAAGGCCGCCGTCGAGCAAATGAGCATAGAGGTGATCGCGGGCAACGGCAAACTCCAGACTCATACGGTCGTCGTGCAAGGGGTGGTGGCTGCGGTCGATGGCGGGCAGGTTATCCTGAATGTGGGCGGCAAGGCGGGAATCAAGGTCGGAGATCAATTCAGCGTGGAGCGCGTGACCAGAGAGATCAAAGACCCGGCGACCGGCCAGGTGATTCGGCGTCTGGCAACTCCGCTTGGAGTCGTGCAGGCGACCGATGTCGATGATCTTTCCGCTGTCTGCCGCATTGTCTCCGGAACCGATTTCAAGCCCGGCGACGCCGTAAAGACCTTGGCACAGTGAGGCAGCTATCGGGCTGACGGTGCTGACTACACCTCTCTCGACTTCTCTTCAAGAGAAGGCCGCATCCGCTTCACGGGCTGCAAGGAACGCGGCGAAGCTGAGACTCCGGCGCGCGCAATGGTTGCGCATGCCGGGCAGACCGGTTGCGCCGGCCACAAGGTTATGATTTCAGCCAATGCCTGACCGTTCGCAGCCATCAGTGCATGCGGCATGAGGAGGCAAACCAGAGCTGGTTATTGACTGCGACCCTGTAGAGCGATAAGATCATCTTGCGGGGTGGAGCAGTCTGGTAGCTCGTTGGGCTCATAACCCAAAGGTCGAAGGTTCAAATCCTTCCCCCGCAACCAAATATCTGCTTCACAATGAGCGGCTTACAGATTCAGGGTCTGTAAGCCATTTCCATTGATTGCAGTTAAGCTGACAAAATCCTCGGCTTTTTCATCAGTTCGCGAAGCACACGTAACGGTTTCTGCCTCAGCTTCAGCCTTCTGTACTGCTTGCGCTATGGCCGATCCCGCCTTACGTGCGGCGTCCAGATTCTCGCTCCACTCCGGTTGACCACCGTAGACATCCAAAGTGAACGAGCCTGTGAACGCATGAAACTTACAGCCCGTCTCGCCTCGGTACATTTGAAGACTTTGTGAAGAGGTGGACGGCAGACGTTGTGTCAACCATGGCAGAGTCAACTCAGGCTGGTTTCAAGAGCGAACTTAAGGCATGGAGCACTGCATTTACCGTTGCGAAAAACGAGGAGCAACAGTCGATGCCGATGAGGGATATAGACGGGAGCATCGTTCAGGCCGTGATTTCCCGTTGGTACACCGGAAATGGGTTAAAGAGGGTTGGAGAGAAGACCATCAAGAATCGTGTGGCCACTCTCCGAGATGCATGGAAGTGGGCAATCGAATGGAAGTTCACGAGGGCTCCGTTTCCAAACCTTCGATTGCCTGTTTGGGATAAGGACGAGGCCAAAGCGAAACGACCTGCATACACAATGGAGGTCGTGAAGCGGGTAATGGCCGAGTCTGAGTACCCGTACAATCTGATCTGGTGGCTCGCCTTTGAACTTCACGTCCGCCGAGGGGAAATTTGCGGTCTAGATGTGGGTCACATTGATCTGAGTAAGCGGGAGGTCACGATTCGCCGCAATAGAGTGATGTCCCAAGTGAAGAGCACCAAAGCGAACAAGCCAAGAGTGTTCTCCATCAGTGAAGAACTTTGCGAAGCATTGCGACCGCTGATCCGGGATCGAGCGCCTTGCGAACCACTGTTTTTGTCACCGGAGGGTGTGCGCCTTCACCCAGAAAATCTTGTGAAGCGATACCTCAATCCAATCTTGGAGAAGCTTGGCATTAAGGTGAAAGGTACCGCTCTCCACGGTTTTCGCCACGGTGCAGCAACAGAATTGGATAGGCGCAAAGTTCCGATGGCCACTAGGATGAATCGCCTCGGCCATGCCGATGAATCAACAACCTACCTGTACACCCATGCCGTTACAGAGGACGACAGGCGAGTCTCGTCAATTTTAGGTAAGGAACTGTCGCAAGCTTTTACGCACGGTTTTACGCAAGCAGAAGAAGACGATGAATTGATGATTCTCGGAACTGCTTGAATAGATGTTACTTAGCTTATTTTTTAGAGAAAATGGCTGGAATTCTGGGGAAAATTTTGGCGGCTCATAACCCAAAGGTCGAAGGTTCAAATCCTTCCCCCGCAACCAAGATCTGCTACAAAACACGGCAGTTACGGCGGGGCTGGAATACACGGCCCCGTTTTCTTTTGCAAAATGTCCGTGTTCTGTCCGTGTTCTGTCCGTGTTCTCAATTTAGCCTCACTGAATCCTGCCTGCCTGCCGTATTGCAGCGGGGCGCTCTTGCTGTTGCGCGCTGGCTGTCAGGTAGTCTCGCGTGCGCCGCATCGCATCTCTCAGGTCCGCTTCACTCACTATATTGTATCTGTCTCGAAAATCGAGCGGGTCATGGGTCCGCTGATGCTCATGGCATCGCTCCATCCCGCTCGCTTTCCCTTGCGCCGTTTCGGGTTCTGTTCATACCCCCTGGGGCTGCGGAAGCGATCTGCCACCAACAAGCCGAGGCAGATGAATATGGCAACACAGAGCATCAGCGCGGCGCCAAAAACGATCTGGTTGCCAATGCTCTCGACATCCGCCATCGTAATGGCAAATTTCAGCACTAACAGAAACATCACGGTATTTGCCTGACTCCGGTGGCCTGGCGGAGTTGTTCGAGTGAAAGCAGGTAGTTTGCAAGCGCCTGACGATAGGCAAGCTGTGTCGCTCGATATGTGCGTTCGGCGTCGAGGAAGTCCAGTAGAGCAACCGCGCCTTGGCGATACGCGAACTCGGCGATATCGCGAGAGTCCTGGGATTCCTTGAGATAGCCGGAATGGTAGAGGTTGACGATTTCTTCGCTGCTCAGGACACTCTCGAATGCGTTTCGCACATCCGAGAGGACGGTTTCCCCGGCGGCCTTCGAGGTGAACTCCGCCTGCGTCTGCGCGAACCTGGTGCGCGCAATTTCTCCCTGGTTACGGTTAAAGATGGCGAGCGGAATATTAAAGAACATGGAGCCGGTACTGGCTGCGGATACGTGGGAGTAGTTAAAGGAAACATTCAGGTCCTGCTTGCCATTGGCTTTCGCCAGAGCTACCTGGCTCTGAGCCGCTGTCACTCCGAATTGCGCCGCGCGCAAATCCGGTCTCTGCTGCAAGGCAAGCGCCTGCAAGTCATCAATCCCGCTCTTCAGCAGCCGATATTCGAGATCGCCTTCGACATCGTAATCGCGAGGAACGGCGTCATAGCCGAGCAACTGTCGCAGCGAAGTCAATGCTTGCGCCTTGGCGAGGCGGGCGGAGTTGACGTCCGTTTGAAACTGCAACAGTTGCACCTTGATCTTGAGGAAGTCGCCTTTGCTGATGTCGCCGCCCTGGAAACGGTCTTCATTGATCCTGACCGTCTGCTCAAAGCTCTTGAGGTCTTGCAGCGCGAAGGCAAGGTTGGATTCCGCCAGTAAAACGTTGATGAACTGCTGGGCCACATTGAACCTGAGCGCGCGTTCCATGTCCGCGATTTGGGCTACGGTGACGTGCGTCTGATCGCGGGCCGCATCCTGCCTGCGCAGCCGTTTGCCGCCACGCTCAATCAGGTAGCCGGCTCCGATATCGAACTGCTGCAAGGTGTCGAGCGTGTTGGTCGAAAACAACCCCGGGTTGAAGAACGGAACGAACTGCGAATCCCACGACAGCAGCGGATTAGGACGCAAGCCGGCGGTCACTTCCTGCGCCTTGTTTTGATCGATCTGGGTTCGCGCTGCCTTGATCGAGGGATTGTTTGTGAGCGCTAATTGCAGAGCCTGCTCCAGCGTGATCCTGGTGGTCTGGGCGGCGGCTGCACCGCAAAGAGACGCGATAACACAGAGCAAGATGACCCAGGCGTAAACTCGAAGGCCGCGCAATGGCATGGCTGGCTTGGTTGGCGTCATGGCTCGATGTCTCCTTCCGGCTCCGGCAAGATGTCACCCGGGCGTGCCATCCAGACATAGAGGGTGGGCAGCAGGAATAAGCCGATGACCAGGGCAACGAGCAAGCCGCCGACGATGACGATCGCAAACGGGCGCTGTGAGTCGGAACCGATGTCGTGCGACATTGCCGCCGGGAGCAGTCCAAAGGTTGCTACCAGCATCGTCATGAGGATCGGACGAAGCCTGAGCGTAGCCCCGTTGATGGCCGCAGTCAGCACGTTTTCGCCCCGGGTGCGAATCTGGTTGATGTATTCCAGCATGATCACCCCGGTCTGCACGGAGACGCCGAAGAGGGCGAGGAACCCGATTCCGGATGAGACGCTGAAATGTGTTCCGGTCAGCCAGAGCGCGAGCAGACCTCCGAGCGGGGCCATGCTGACGTTGATCAATACCAGCAGCGACCATTTAAAGGATCTGAACATCGTGAACAGGATCATGAAGATCAGCAAGACCGTCAGCGGAATGATGATGGCAAGCCGGCGATTCGCGCGCTTCTGGCTGGCGTACTCGCCAGCCCAATCCAAGTAGTACCCGGTGGGCAACTTCACCTTTTCGCGCACATTGTTCATCGACTCCTCGACCGTACTGCCAAGGTCGCGGCCGCGCACGCTGTACTTGATAGCGATGTAACGTGAGTTGCCTTCGCGGTAGATCATTGACGCGCCATCTTCCACCTTGACGTCACAGAGCTGGCCGAGGGCAACGCGTTCGCCGGACGGAGCGAGAATGCGAATATTGGCAATGTCGTCGATGGTGCGGCGAAACGGCTCCTGGTAGCGCACGACGAGGTCGAAACGCTGTTCGCCCTCTAGCACCTGGCTGACGGGATTGCCACCTGCGGCGGTCTGAATAGCGTCCTGCACGTCGGCGACATTGATTGCGAAGCGATCCGTCTTCTGGCGGTTGACGGTAAGGTTGACGTTGGGCTGGCCGAGAACGCGGAAGACTCCCAGATCGGTGATGCCGGGGACCTTGCGCATCACCTCGGCGATCTCGTTCGCCTTGTTTTCAAGTTCCTTGAGATCGCTACCGAAAACCTTCACGGCCAGTTCGCCTTTCACTCCGCTGACCGCTTCCTCCATGTTGTCGGCGATCGGCTGCGAGAAGCCCCAGGTGACACCGGGAATCTTCTCCACTTCCTTGTCCATGGCGGCGATCAGTTCTTCCTTGTCGTCGTGGAATTGACTGCGCCACTGGCTTCGTGGCTTGAGGTCGACGAAGTATTCGGTGTTGAAGAAACCGGTCGCATCTGTACCGTCGTCGGAGCGGCCAACCTGCGACACAACTTGCTTCACTTCCGGGAAGCCGGCAAAAACTAATCTCGCCTGATTCATGACCCGCGTGCCCTCGGTCGGGCCTGTGCTCGGGTCGAGCGTTCCGCGCGCCCAAATGGCTCCTTCATCGAGATGCGGCAGGAACTCGGAACCGATTACGCCGCCCAAAGCAAGATAGAGAGTCAGCACACCGGCAAGGCCCGCCATGCCCAGCGTTATAGGACGGTGTGTGATGCACCATTCCACCGATCGGCGGTAGTGAGCTGTGGTCCACGCCAGCA
>JBEKBO010000137.1:0-11106 GCA_050015355.1 Candidatus Korobacteraceae bacterium
CAAACAAACCCGGGCTTGGAATCGCCGCATGAATCACACCCGCGTTGCTATCGACTGGAAGTTCACCCGCAAGCAGGCCCGACACAAACTTCATTACACAATCAAGCGGTCGGGGTACTAGCGGTACGATTGAGAAAGAAACTACCCCACTCAAGCCAACAGAAGGCTTGAATGGGCCACCAAGCCACCAGTCCCGACTTCTATCCTTCCCACATTAGCCAAAACGGCGGCAAATATGGGCCACCAACAACTAGCGGTACGATTGAGAAAGAAACTACCCCACCCTAGCCAACAACGGGCTAGAGTGGGGCACCCGCTTAGCCCCGAGAACTGTCCCACTCAAGCAAAAGAAGCTTGAATGGGCCACCAGGCCAGGCCCGACGTTAGAGGAAACAGAGAATCCCCTCAGGGGCTAAAGCCTGTATTGTCGCTGGTTCCAGACGGCACGGCTTTAGCTGAAGCCGCGCCGTTTCCTGACCGCATATTCTCCGGCTTTAGCCGCCGAGGGACCGCCGTTGACTCCAGTCCGAAATGAGTTAGGAAACAGCCGTGTAGTGTTTCCTGCTCTGACTGTCGTAAAATCAACCAACACGACAACGACCTCATACCAACTACGAATTGAACGGCAAACTCATGCAATTAGACTTCCTAGGTGATCTGAAGCGCACTCATCGTTGCGGAGAACTCCGCGTCGCCGATGCCGGCAAAACCGTTACGCTCATGGGCTGGATTAACCGCCGCCGCGATCTGGGCAGCATCATTTTTGTCGATCTGCGCGACCGCACCGGAGTCACGCAGATTGTTTTCAACGAATCCAATCCCGGGCTGCATGCCAGGGCTGAAGACCTGCGCAGCGAATACGTCGTGGCCGTCACCGGGCTGGTGAAGTTGCGCGATGAAGACACCCGCAACCCTAACCTCGAGACCGGCGATGTCGAGCTCGTGGTCACCGCGATGCGCCTGCTGAACGAGAGCAAACTGCCTCCGTTCCTGCCCTCCGAGAAGGCCATCAGCAACGAGGAATTGCGGCTCAAGTACCGTTATGTCGATCTCCGCCGGCCGGAGATGCAGTTCAACATCGAGACCCGCCACAAGGTCGCGCTCGCCATTCGCAATCACCTGGCGGGCAAGGGATTCCTTGAGATCGAAACCCCGTTCATGACGCGCTCGACGCCGGAGGGCGCGCGTGACTACCTCGTGCCCTCCCGTGTGCATCGTGGCGAGTTCTATGCCTTGCCGCAGTCGCCGCAATTGTTCAAGCAGATCCTGATGATCTCCGGCTTCGACCGCTATTTCCAGATCGTTCGCTGCTTCCGCGACGAAGATTTGCGCGCCGACCGCCAGCCCGAGTTCACCCAGATCGACCTGGAAATGTCTTTCCCGCGGCAGGAGGACATTTTCGAGACCGTCGAGGGCTTTCTGATCGCGGCCTTCAATGCCGCCGGCATCCAGATCGAAACCCCTTTCCCGCAGATGACCTACGACCAGGCGATCCGTTTCTACGGCATTGATAAGCCCGACCTTCGCCTGCCCGCCATGGCCGATGCTTCCCACGCCTTCACCGCCGAGGACAAGCAGTCGCTCGCCATCGATCCGGCCATGCCGATTCTTGCCATACGCATTCCGGGCGTCGGCGAACTCTCGCGCAAGGAGCGCGACGATCTCCGGCTGCTGCTTCCGGAAAAGTCGAAAAACACCATCAAGGTGTTCGAAGATTTCAAGCGCGTCGAGCGCAACCTCCCCGCCGCCGCGGACAAAATTCGCCAGCTTGCAGAAGCCCAGCCGAGCGACCTCATTGTGATTGCCGCCGCACCTGGCGATGCCAAAGCGGAAGCCCCGGCCAAAGCCGATCTCGCCGCCGAGCGCAAGCAGCAACGTCGCGCCGCCGAGGTCTGCGCCGCCGCCGGCCAGCTCCGCCTGGCGCTGGCGCAGAAGTTTGCCGACCGTCACGGGCTGTTCGATCAGAAGAGCTTCCGATTCCTCTGGGTTACCGATTTCCCGATGTTCGAGTGGGATGAAACCGAGGGCCGTTGGAATGCCGCCCACCATCCATTCACCTCGCTGCACGAAGAGGACATGGGCAAGCTCACTGAAGGTTTGGATTCGGTACGCGACCCCAATTCGGTTCTCGGCGCTATCCGCTCCCGCGCCTACGACGTGGTGCTCAATGGCACCGAACTTGGCTCGGGATCCATCCGCATCCATCGCGAGGACGTTCAGGCCAAGATCTTTGCCGCGCTCGGCATGAGCCCCGAAGAGCAAAAGCAGCGCTTCGGCTTCTTCCTGGAGGCGCTGCAATACGGAACCCCGCCCCACGGCGGCATCGCCCTCGGGCTCGATCGCATCGTCATGATCCTGACCGGAGCACCCAGCCTGCGCGAAGTGATTCCGTTCCCCAAGACCGCCGGCGCCGTCGACCTGATGGTCGATGCGCCCACGCCAGTCTCGGACGCGCAACTGAAGGAATTGGGAATCCGGGTGAAGAAGTAACTGTCCAAGTCCCACATCTGCTGACTGCGGCAGATGTGGGGCACCGTCCTATCGAGGTCCCAGGCGAACATCGCTCGCCGCCTTCGGTTTGGTGCCCCAGGTTCGCCCGCTTTTGGCTAACCTGGGGTAGTTTCTTTGGACCGCCCGTCGATAAAAGTATTGATAATGTAGCTACAATGTAGCTACATTTAACAGCAGAAGGAGCAGAGCCATGTCGGAGGATCTCAAGATTCCGGACTTCAAGAATGAGACCGAAGAGGCTCAGTGGTGGGACTCGCACCAGAACGACATTGCCAGCGCTTTCGAACAAGCCGCAGCCAAGGGAACCCTCGGTCACGGCACGGTCAAGCGCAAGGAAGCCACCCCCTCAACGAGCATTCGACTCGATCAGGAAGACATTTCTCGAGCTCGAGTCCTGGCGGATCGCAAAGGTCTGCGCTACCAGACGTATCTCAAGATGCTGATCCGCGAAGCGCTCATTGCGGAAGAGAAGAAGCTGGCAGGATAACCCCGAACAATTTGTTGTCCTACCCCGGAGGCCACGTCAGGTCGCGCCCGCCCAGCAGATGCAGGTGCAGGTGGAACACCGACTGCCCCGCTTTCGGCCCCACGTTGTAGACCGTGCGATAGCCATCCTCAATGCCGTGCTCGCGGCCGATTTTCGCCGCCACCAGTTGGCAATAGCCGATGATCTCCGCGTCTTCCGCCTGGGCATGCTTCAGGTCGACGATGTGCTTCTTGGGAATGATCAGGACATGCGTCGGCGCACTCTTTCTGATGTCCTCGAACGCGTAGACACGGTCGTCTTCATAGACCTTCTTGGAAGGGATCTTTCCGGCAATAATGTCACAGAAGAGGCAATTGGACATGGTTGTTTCCCGGCAGCCCCGCGGACCTCTCTTTGTATCCACCGGGGCGGAGTTGCGAATCCACTCTGCTCACCTAACAACGTCAGTGATAGTAGCACCAGCCGGGAACCTACGGGCCGCTTGGCCTCCCGGGTTTCCGGCGGGGAATCCAGGGTGCCCCACGTCCCGCCCTTCTTTTGGGCTGACATGGGGTAGTTTTTTCCCCGCTTAAGTACCCACTCGCTATGTCACGATTGCCCCTAGTCCAGGCGCACCAGGAAGACCCCGCCTTCTTCGACCCGCAGCTTGCTCGCCAGTTCCTGGGCGCGACTCTTGTCGTCGTCTTTCACTCGCACGCGTACCCAGTAACCGGTTGAACCCGCGAACTCCAGCACGCGGGATGGGCTATAGCGCTGCGTCAGCATGTCTTTCATTCCCAGCGCATCAATCTGTTTGCGGAACGCCCCGATCTGTACGCACCAGCGCCCGCCTGTCTCGATCGGCAGAGGGGCCTCCACCACTTCCAGCTTCACTTTGGCCGTTCCGGCGCGCCAAATATCGAGAGCTTTAGCGGCTGCCACGGAAAGGTCGATGATTCGCCCTGCCACGAAAGGCCCGCGGTCGTTTATCCGAACGATGGCCTCGCTATGTGTGCTCAGGTTCGTAACCCGCACCAGGGTGTTGAGCGGAAGAGTGCAGTGAGCTGCCGTGAGCGCGGTCCGTTCGTAAGGCTCGCCGCTGGCAGTCTTGCGCCCGGCGGGTTCAGCGACGTACCAGCTTGCAATTCCAAGTTGTGTCCATTTCGCGGGCGCGGGTGGGCGCGGGGGTGGCGATTCGCGCTCCGTGCCGGCCGGAGGTTTGCTCTCGGGGGTGCCGGGCGCGGAGATCGGCGGCGGAACCGGCACTTTAGCCTGTGTTTGCTTTTTGCCGCAGCCGATGGGTGAAATCGCGATGATCAATATGCCCAGGCCGGCAAGAACCTTTCGGGAGAATCTCGGTATTTCGTCAACGCTCGATTCGCTATGGCCCTGGGACATAAGGCAACTCGCTTTGAATCTACACGTATTTTCACAAAACAAGTCAATTATCCGGGGCGGACTCAAATGGGTCAATGAGGTGGCATCAAACTTGCATCTAACCCCAAGAGAAAGACCGAGACTCTGGTTACTGGGCTGCCTGGATAACTTTCTCAAACCTCCATGCAGATCAGGAACTAAAAGCAAAGCACAAGAAACCGTGTGCTCGGATTTCGGTTCTTATTGACTGCGAATATTTTGCACGGTGTCGGAAGTTTGGATCGGACGGATTTTGGTGAAACTTAAATCGGCAGTTCGAGTGACGGGTTTTCTGCTACTGGTTGGTTGTTGTTCCTGGGCCCAGAACGAAGACGAAAACGTCCAAGACTCTATCCAAGCGCCCGGCACCGGCCTGTCGTTTCAGGGTTCTCCCCAATTGAAACGGCAGAAGCCCTTATCCGAATCCATGCTGCCAGATGCTCCCCTCCCGCAACCGGTAACCCAGGCCGACAAGTTTCGGGCCTTCGTCGAGGAGGCGAGGTCGCCTTTTATCTTCGGCGTGGCCGGTCTCAACGCGCTGGCCCTGCGCGAAGCCCAGGACCATGCCGCTCCCGGAATACAGTCCAGCTTCACCTCTCTCTACGAAGCCTCGGTCGTGCAGCGGGAATCCAACGCTTTTTTTGGCAAGTTTTTGTACCCTTCGCTGCTGAAGCAAGATCCGCGTTACTACCCGTCCACCAGTCAAAGCCTCGTGGGTCGAACGGCTTATGCCGCGTCGCGCCTTCTGATTACCCGCAATGATGAAGGCAAAGCAACCGTGAATACTTCGTATCTGCTGGCAGTGTTGACTTCGGCTGCCGTCGCCACGGCCTATCGCCCCTACTGGGCCCGGAGAAGTTCGGCCGTGTTTGCCGACTTCGGTTCCACCATCGGCAGCGACGCAGGCATGAACGTCTTCCACGAATTCTGGCCAGCTATCCGCAATAAACTCGATGGGCACTCCCCTAAATTCGTTCAGAAAATCGAAAAGTTCTCTGACCGCCTCACCGGCGAGCACGCTGCGTCAGAGTCTACGGACGTTCACTGATACTCGCGTAAAATTCCTCTACGTTTTCCGCGGCGCCCGTCGTTAAGCGCCTGTAGGTTTGCGACGCGGGATAGACGGTCGTACCGCCCGGCAGCCGTAGCCCGATTGTTTTCTCTCCGTCCACGCTTTCCAGCCGCCATTCTCCCCCAAGCTTCCTGCGCAGCACTTCGCCCACGTAAATCCCGTAGATCAATGCGATGTGCGCGATCTGCTCGGGCGAAGGCTGTTTCCTGATCAGCTTCTGCAACCGGCCATGCGGTATGGACTCGCTCAATCGCCCCAGGATGAGTTCCACGTCCTTGATGCTGCGCTCCGTAAAATCCAGTTGCGTGGAGTAAATGCGCTGGGCGTGCTCCTGTGCGGCCGTCAAAAAGCGCGCGATGTCGGCGCTCAGTTTGTCTGGGCTTTCATTGTCTGCCATGGAAAGTAGTTTCCTGCTTCCGGCAGCTTGTTTCAAGAGCTCGCGCCCAATCATCCCAGCGAGCAGGGCTCGCCGGGGACCCCGATGCCGCCGCAAAGGAAAGCCGCCGGGCGGAAATGAAGTACATTTACGGTGTGATCCACATCACCATTGGATGTGACTTCTCGCCAACTGACTGCAAATCCGCGCCGTTCGTGGTTTCCCGGTTGGGCCCGGCGCGCTTCCGCCCGTAGCATTTCATCAATAGCTCAAGGTGAGGGAGAACACAGGAATGAGTAAGCCGGTCAAATATCTCGAGAAGGCTTTTACCCTCGGAGCCAAAGCGGCGTGGTCCGTTTTTGAGAAGCTGAACAGCATTCATCCCCGCGAATCCTTCACCCCCAGGTGGAGCGACAAGCCTCTTCTCAAGTCGTACCAGAAGTCCAAGCCGCCGCTGGGATGGCCGCGCACTACCGACTCGCTTTGCCCCAAGTGCGTCCCGGAGATTCGCCGGCAGATCCTCGATGGAAAACTTCCTTACGAAATCCTGCTCAACGAGAAGGTCGGCGAGATCAAGGCGCAGGTCATCGAGCGCGATGGCAGAATCCTGATGGTGAAGGACTGCCCCCGGCACGGCCATTTTGAGGACGTGATGGCGATCGACCCCGAGTTCTTCCGCCATCTGGAACAAACATTTCCGGGGCGCGACATCCGCGCGCACAACGATGAGCGCCTGCACCGGCACGGCAGCTCCACGGTGAAGTATGGACGCGGTTCGGTGCTCACCGTTGACCTGACGAACCGCTGCAACATGATGTGCGATCCGTGCTTCATGGATGCAAACCAAGTGGGCTTTGTCCACGAACTGAGCTGGGAGGAGATCCAAAAGCTGCTCGACGACGCCATTTCGATCAAGCCCCGGCGCCAGATGAGCGTGCAATTTTCCGGTGGTGAACCGACCTTGTCGCCACATTTTCTCGCTGCCGTCGCCTACGCGCGCAAGGTTGGTTACAACTCCGTGCAGGCGGCGACCAACGGAATCGAATTTGCCAAGAGCCCTGAATTCTGCCGCCGGGCGGCGGAGGCCGGGCTGCGCTACGCTTACCTGCAATTCGACGGCATCGGCAATGCCGCCAACTCGCACCGCAAGGTTGGCAACCTCTTCGACGTAAAGCTGCGCGCCATTGAGAACCTGTACAACGCCGGGGTGGACATCGTGCCGGTGACGACCATCGTCAACGGCATCAACAACGAGCAGGTTGGACGCATCATTCAGTTCGCGCTGGATAATCCCAAAAAAATCTCGTTCCTTTCGTTCCAGCCCGTTTCCTTCACCGGCCGCGACGAAGAGATCACCGATGAGCGGCGCCAGGCGCAGCGTTACACGCTTTCGCACCTCGCCCACGACATCAAGAGCCAGGTTGGCCTCGGCGAGCCGGCGCGCGACTGGTTCCCCATCTCATTCATGTCCACCTTCAGCGACTGGGCCGACCTTGTGCACGGGCCTTCGGCTGACTGGGGTTCGCTTTGTTGCGGCTGCCATCCCAACTGCGGTGTAGGCATGGCCCTGATGATCGACAAGCAAACCGGCGAGACTGCTCCGGTGACCGCGTTCCTCAACGGAGACCGCATTGCCACCGATATCCAGAAGGTGAACGACGCCGCCCGCGGCCGCTTCCTTTCGGTGCTTGGAATGGCGCTGGCGCTGGCGCGGAACTATGATCCCTTCAAGGCGCCCACCCACTTCCGCTTCTTGGACCTGCTGAAAAAGTTCGACAAAACCTTCGGAGCCACGCCCGGCGCGGCTGAACGCTATGGACGCTCCGATCCGGGCCGGACGGGAACCGACATCCAGAAGCGCCGTGCCGATCGCTGGAACTTCCTGTTCATCGCGGGCATGTGGTTCCAGGACCTTTTCAACTACGATTTCCGCCGCACCGAACAGTGCATCATCCCTTATGCCACGCAGCAGGGCGAGATCAGTTTCTGCGCCTACAACACCGGCGTGGGCTGGCGCAACATCATCGAAAAAATGCACATGACGGCCACCCTCACCAAGTGGTACGAGGAGCACGGCCGGCACGAAATTTTTGCCGGCGGCAAGCAAGTCGCGCTCGCCTCGGTCGAGCACTCGCTCAAGCTGAACCCCGAGCACGTTCACGCCGCCGCCAACGATACGCTCGACAAACTCGGAATCGCCAAGACGGCGCGCGACGAGAAGTTCCGCGCCCGCGAAGCCCGACTCAAGCAGCAGGCCGAGCACGACCGCATGATGACGCTTTATCGCCAGCATGTGCTCGGCGAAAAGCCCGCCGCCGGCGACGGCTTTGTTCCGCTCAACTCAGTCGCGCCGGCTTCGTCTAAACCCGGCGAGCAAAAGCCGCACGTCCACGAAGAAGTGCTCGGCGACTAGGGCAGCTCCTTGATCGTGAGTGTTCTTTTGTCTTGGTGCCCCACGTTCGCCCGCGTCGGGGGCCCCGGCGAGGCTCGGCTCGCTGGGGTGATCGGGCTAACGTGGGGTAGTTCGACTGCTGCCCAAAGCCCACATCTGCTGACTGCGGCAGATGTGGGGCACCGTCCTACCGGGGTCCCGGCGAGCACCGCTCGCTGGGGTGGAGCAGCAAAGAACAGACTCTGTGCTGTCATGCTGAGCGGAGCGAAGCATCCCAGGACACCGTCCCACTCCGCGCCGTTCTGGGTCTTATGATTAAACCTTCTTGAGTGTCATCCTGAGCGAAGCCGGGGTCCCCGGCGACGGCCGCTTTTGCCGTTGCTGGGGTGGAGGAGCGAAGGATCTGCTGTTTCTCACCTCAAAACAAAAGCGGCCTGGTGCCCAAGTCCCACATCTGCTAACCACGGCAGATGTGGGGCACCGTCCTATTGGGGTGATCGGGCTAACGTGGGGTAGTTCCGATTGCACTGCCAGGTTCCGGGTTTAACACTCCGCCGTTTGACCGCCCGATACCGCCATTCGCGGGCGCTCCCTTCCGCTCGCTGTAAGTATGCATCACTGTCACAGGTGAGTGTGAGCACAGCCCTAAGTCACTCGAAAGATTGACAATAGAGTCAGGTTTCGAGCAGGGTGGCAGTCTATCTTCCGTCAGCGGCGGTAGCCGCCGGCCACACTACCTTTGCTCCGACCGTGAATTTTAAGGAGAGCGCACGTGAGCACCACCTTGGTTCCCCCCGTGACAAAGCGGCCCAATTTCAAAATCCTTCAGCCTGAGACGACGTTCACTGGTGCGCCCATTCTCAAGCCGCTGAAGGGGCTGCCCAAGACCACGCAATCGCTGTGTCCCGAGTGCAGGATCGTCATCGATGCCCGCATTTTCGAAGAGGACGGCAAGGTCATCATGCAAAAGGCCTGCCCCGAGCACGGTGAGTTCCGCGACTGTGTCTACTCTGACGTCAATCTCTACCTCAAGATGGAGGAGTGGGAGTTCGGCGACAACCGCGGCCTCTCGAATCCCGCCAGCAACAAGGGCGCCGAGACTGTCTGCCCGGATGACTGTGGCATGTGCTCGCTGCACACCTCCCACACCGCGCTCGCCAACGTCGACCTGACCAACCGCTGCAACCTGACGTGCCCTGTCTGCTTCGCCAACGCGAACGCCGCCGGGTATCTCTACGAGCCCGATCTCATCCAGGTGCACACCATGCTGAAGGCGTTGCGCGACGAGCGCCCGGTCGATACCCGTGTGGTGCAGTTCTCCGGCGGCGAGCCCACCATCCATCCCAACTTTATTGAGATTCTCGCCATGGCCCGCGATATGGGCTTCACCCACATCCAGGCGGCCACCAACGGTCTGCTGCTCAACGACCATGAGTTCGCCCGGCGCTCGAAGGAAGCCGGGCTGTCGACCATCTATTTGCAGTTTGACGGCGTTACCGATGACGTCTATCTCAAGACCCGGGGCGAGCCGCTGTTCGAGAAGAAGATGCAGACCATCGAGAGCTGCCGTCAGGCCGGCATCAAGATCGTCTTCGTCCCCACCATCGTCAAAGGGATCAACGACGATCAGCTCGGCGACATCCTGCGCGTGGCCATCAACAATGTCGACACCGTCAGCGGCATCAGCTTCCAGCCGGTAGCCTTCACCGGACGCATTTCGCGCCGCGAACTCGAGGCCAAGCGCTTCACCCTCACCGACCTCGCCTTCGGCCTCTCCGAGCAGAGCGGCATGTTCGACAAGTACGACGACTGGTTCCCGCTCTCCAGCATCACTCCGTTCTCCAAACTCATGGCCGCCATCCGCGGCAACGGCGTGCCGACCATCTCGTCGCACGCGCACTGCTCCATCGGCAACTACATGTTTGTCGACGAACGCAGCCGCAAGGCCGTGCCGGTAACCCAGTTCGTCGATATTCCTTCCATGTTGCAGGATATCGATGAGCTCTCGCGCAAAATGGGCAAGAGCCTCACCAAGTACTACCACGGCATCAAGGCCTGGACCCAGCTTCAGAAGCACTTCAAGTCCGAGCTTGCGCCTCCCGGGTTGACCTTCCAGAAGTTCCTCGACACCATCCAGGGCATGACCAACAAGAAGCTCGGCCGCGACGGCATGGACGGAACCTTCACCTACCGCACGCTGCTGGTGGCCGGCATGCACTTCATGGACAACTACAATTACGACATCGAGCGCGTCAAGCGCTGCGTCATTCACTACGCCGCGCCCGATGGCAAGCTCTATCCCTTCTGCACCTACAACTCCGGACCCACCTACCGCGAGAAGATTGAAAAACAGTTCTCCATCCCGTTTGAAAAGCAGTTGGAACGCTTCACCTTCGCCAAGTCCAAGTCGAATGGCAACGGCAACGGAAATGGCAACGGCAATGGGAATGGAAACGGGAATGGCCACGGAAAGTAGCTGGTGCCCCACATCTGCCGCAGTCAGCAGATGTGGGATTTTGGCTTCGAGTAACTGATGCGGGTCAGGTAGCCCACGTCGCCCGCTGTAACGGAAAAGCAATGGCCCGGTCGGCAGACCGGGCCTTATGTTTTAAGCGCTGTCATTGCAAGCGCTGCTATGCTGAGTGCTAATGAACAGATTCTGTGCTGTCATCCTGAGCAAAGCGAAGGATCCCAGGGGACTGTCCTAATCCGCGCTGCGTCAGGCTTTCCCATCCGAACCCTCGTTCGGCCCGAGCACCTGTCCCCAGCTCTCAGCCAGGTCCGCCCAGCGTGGATTCATTTCTTCAATCAGCGCGATCTTCTTGGCGCGCGTCCACCCTTTCAGTTGTTTCTCACGGCGTATTGCATGTTGC
>JBEKBO010000138.1:0-19340 GCA_050015355.1 Candidatus Korobacteraceae bacterium
ACGTGGCTTCAGTCGAGGTTTACCACCTCCGCTGGGGCCGCATTGGTCGGCTAGAATCAACTGAGTTTCCAAAACCACCCTTGCCCCCGCCTGTTCGTTAGCTTATCGACGGATTAGGGTGCAGCATCCTTGGTTGACTTAGAAGTAGGATTCATGATTTGCTCCTAGGGAAGCATTAGTTCCCTTTGTTGCGATTGATGCTGCAATGCAGCATAAGAGTATTCTAGCTCGTTTTCTCTGGTTGTCAAGCGGCAGAAAGCTAAAAATGGACCAAAAGACCGTAGTCATAAAGAAATACGAAAACCGCAGACTTTACGACACGACAAACAGCCGCTACGTCAATCTTGAAGAAGTGGCCCAGCTTGTGCAGAGCGGCAAAGACGTCCAGGTGGTCGACGCGGCAACCGGAGAAGATCTGACCCGGCTGGTGCTCACCCAAATCATTGTCGAGGACGCCAAGACGCCGAATTCCAACTTCCCGCTGGATGTCCTCCGCCAGATGGTTGTGGCCTCGGGCCGCGCCAGCCAGGAAAGCACTCTTAAGTACATGAAGGCCGTCTTCGACATGTACCAGAGTGCCTACCGTGCCCTGCCCTCGGCGCTGAACCCATTCGGCCTCATGCCAAACATGCATCCGGTCATGCCGCAATCGGCGCCCGACGCGGCCGCGCCTCCGCCATCGGCGGCGCCTGAGCCCCGCACTTCAGGCGCACCGGAGGCAGGCGGCGACTCCGAAGTGAAAGATCTGAAGCGCCGCATCGATGAGCTGGAAGGACTTGTCTCCCGACTCGGCTCTGCTCCCGCCGCAGGCAAGCGAAAACCCAAGCCCCGCCGCTCCTGAACCGAATATTCTCGGGCTTTACAGGCTGCTGAAAAACTCGTAGCAGTGTCATCCTGAGGTCGCGCCGGTTTTGCGCGACCGAAGGATCTGCTTTATTCAGTACACGGAAACAGCAGATCCTTCGCCGCGCTCAGGATGACACCTCGGAGAATAGTTTTTCATCAGCCTGGTTGGCCCCTGAGGGACCGCCGTTGACTCCAGTCTGAAATGAGTGATGAAACAGCTTGTACTCTTTTGCATCCCTTGATTAACCAAAATCATCCAAGTCCCAATCTGCTAACTGCGGCAGATGTGGGCCACCTTCCCAAAAAGTCACAAGATCTGAGCGAAGCGAAGGAACTCGCGAGCCCAGATCGGCGCGGAGCGGGATAGTTTCTGCGAATTTACGGGACAGCACACAAGCAGGAGAAACCGGGAGATGGTGGGGAAACTTCAGGCAGAGATACAACAGCATAAGCCCTTCAGGAGCGTTAAAGCCGAGGCGTTCCTGAACATTCTGCGGACGGCCGACGGCTTGACCCGTGATTTGGAAACGATGCTCAAACCCCATGGCCTCACCTCAACTCAATACAATCTCCTGCGCATCCTGCGTGGAGCGGGCGCCGCCGGCGCCACCTGCTCCGCGATCGGCGAACGCATGATCAAGCGGGACCCGGATGTGACCCGGCTGCTGGATCGCATGGAGAAGCTCGGGCTGCTCAGGCGCACTCGGCAGGCGAAGGATCGCCGCGTGGTGACCGCGACCATCACTCTGAAAGGCCGCCGTCTGGCGGACGATCTGGATGCGCGGGTCGATGAATTCCATACCCATCGACTGCAAGCGCTTTCCAAGGACAAGCTAGCGGAGCTGATCAACGACATGGAGCGAATTCGCAACCAGCATGCGGTTGCTGCCTTGCCGTGATTGGGTCTATGGCGCAGCCTAGTGACCGAAGAGCTTGTCCAGTATGCCCTTGTTGACCTTGTTCACATAGGCCGATTCGTCCGGGGTCAGGAAATTGTCGTCGTATCCTGCCGGAGGAAACGGACTCTTGCTAGGGGGCGGAGTGAACAGTCTTAAGAAGTCCCTGGTAGCTTTGAAGGACTGAAGATCGCCGCAGACCCTGTCGTCGATATGCAAGATGCCCCAGAGTCTGATCTGGCCAGGGCGGGGAAGGTTAGGAATAGCCTTGATGTCGTTCTCCTGGACACCGCAGCCCTTAAGGAACTTCACGTCATCGGCGCTGAGCGGGTGGGCGGCCTGGGCTTTCATTACGGGGTAGCACAGCAGCATCGCGGCGAAGACCATGCTCAGGACATATCGCATCAGGAATCTCCCTTCCAGCTCTGAATTCCTCGCATTCTACTGCTGGTGTGCGGTTTTGCAAGCCCAAAGCTGATTCTGTGAACGAGCCCGCGCCAAGCATCATTTTCAGGGACGGGCGGGTGGCCCATTCAAGCCGTTGTTGGCTTGAGTGGGGCAGTTCTGATGTGTAAGCCACTTCCCGCTCCCGCGATCGGCAAAAAAACGCGGCGTCCGCAGACGCCGCGCTGCCCGGGCTGGCTGCTACGCGGTTTGCTCAGTTGCGAGCCCCAGCTTCTCCATCACCTGCTTGCGCATGAGGTATTTTTGCGCCTTGCCGGTAACGGTCATCGGAAAATCTTCGACGAACATGACGTAGCGCGGAACCTTATAGTGGGCGATTCTTTCCTTGCAGAAGCTGCGAATGCTCTCTTCATCAACCGTAGTGCCGGCGCGTTTCTTGATCCAGGCGCAGAGTACTTCGCCGTATTTCGGATCAGGCACGCCGAAGACCTGCACCGCTTCGACCGCGGGATGCGAGTACAGAAATTCTTCGATCTCGCGCGGGTAGATGTTTTCTCCACCGCGAATCACCATGTCCTTGATCCGCCCGACGATGTTGCAGAAGCCTTCTTCATCGAGCACTCCCATGTCGCCGGTATGCATCCAGCCTGCCTGGTCGACGGCCTCGGAGGTAAGCTGCGGATCGCCCCAGTAGCCAAGCATGACGCAGTAGCCGCGCGTCAGGATCTCGCCCGCGGTGCCGCGCGGCACCACCCGGCCCTCCCTGTCGATGAGTTTCACCTCGATGTGCGGTTGAACGCGTCCCACGGTGCTGACGCGGCGTTCCATGGGATCGTCGACCGCGCTCTGGAAGCTCACCGGACTGGTCTCGGTCATGCCATAGGCGATGGTGACTTCGCGCAGATTCATCTGCTCGACGCAACGCCGCATCACCTCGATTGGACACGGCGCGCCGGCCATGATTCCGGTGCGCAGCGACTTCAGGTTGAAGCGCTTGAACTCCGGATGCTCGAGTTCGGCGATAAACATCGCCGGAACTCCCTGGATCGCCGTGCAACGCTCCGCTTCCACGGTTTCGAGCACGGCGAGCGGATCGAACCACTCGCTGGGAAAGACCATGGTCGAGCCATGAATGACGCAGTTCAGGTTCGACATCGTCAACCCGAAGCAGTGGTACAGCGGCACGGGAATGCAGAGCCGGTCCTGCTCGGTCATGCGCATCGCTTCGCCGACGAAAAAGCCGTTGTTGAGCAGGTTGTGATGCGTCAGCGTGGCGCCCTTGGGAGAGCCCGTGGTTCCGCTTGTAAACTGGATGTTGATGGGATCGTCGAACTGCAACGAGAGCGCCAGCTCTTCCATGCGGGCGCGTTCCGCCGCTCCGCCGAGCGCGGACACATCGTCGAATGGAAGCATGCCTGTTCTGCGGTCGCCGCCGATCAGGATGACGTAGCGGAGGTCCGGCAGTCCGACCGCGAGCAGCGAGCCGATTTCGTCCCGCTCCAGTTCCGGCGCCAGCTCGTACATCATCTTGACGTAATCGTTCGAGCGGAAGTGCGGAGCCATGACCAGCGCCTTGCACCCCACCTTCTTCAGTGCGTAGGAGAGCTCGTAGGAGCGGTAAGCGGGGTTGATGCACACCAGGATGAGTCCGATCTTGGCGCTGGCAAACTGCAAAAGCACCCACTCGGTGTTGTTCGGCGACCAGATCCCGATGCGGTCTCCAGGGTGCATCCCCAGCTTGAGGAGTCCCATGGCCAGGGCATCGACCCGTTGTTTCAACTGGGCGTAAGTGTAGCGAACATTCTGCTGGCGAACGACCAGCGCCTCGCGCTCGCTCCACTTTTCGGCGCTTCTCTCGAAGCAGTTGCCGATGGTTTCGCCGATCAGCGGATGGCTGCTGCTTCCGCTCACATAGCTCAGAGTTTTCATGCTCACCTCGGATTTGAGAGTGCCGTCACAACTGATTGGTGGCCCACATCCGCCCGCAGTTGGCGAATGCGGGGTTCGAACAAGCTGATGTTGGGTGGCCCATTCAAGCCATCTGTTGGCTTGAGTGGGGCAGTTCGTAGGTGGCCCATGTTTGCCTTGGCAAACGTTGGGCAGTTGGTGACAGGAATGATGCGTACTTTGGCCGCCGGAGTCAAGGCCAATCACAATTCTTGTGGCCACGTCCGTGGCGGTTGCTGCTATTCTCGTACCGATACTCACCGTCAAAAAGGCACGGAGGACTCGATGACGTTACGCTGGCTCATTATTGCCGATGACCTGACCGGAGCTGCCGATTGCGCCATCGCTTTCGCAAAACGCGGCCTTGAGTCGGTCGTCGCCTGGGAAAAACATGCCGATGCCGGTGGCGTGCAGGTGCTCTCGGTTGACGCCGCCACGCGCCGCTTGCCTCCCGCGCAGGCGGCCAAGCTGCAGCTCGACGTGCTGGCCGCCCATTACCGCCCGGGGTTGCGCCTCTATAAGAAGATTGATTCGACCGTCAGAGGCCAGCCGACGGCTGAATTGGCGGGCCTATTGGCTTATACGCCCGCCCAATCCGAGGGCCGTCCGCGGCTTGCCATCGTGGCGCCCGCTTTCCCCGGCACCGGACGCGTTACCGTCAACGGCAGCATCGTCGTGCAGGGAGTTCCGCTGGAACAGACCCCTCTGTGGGCGCGCGACCACACCTATGCCAGCGCCAACCTGGTGGAGATCCTGGGCAGCGCCGGCCTGAGCGCTGAAGTTCTGCCGCTCGATGTTATCGGCCATGATCCGGAGAAAGTTCTGGCTCGCTTGGCCAGCGCCCGCTGGCGCGGCTTGGAGGCTGTCGTCTGCGACGCCAAAACCGAAGCGCACCTGGCAGCCGTGGCGACCGGCTCGTTGCCTATGGCAGACGAAGTCATCTGGGTCGGTTCGGCGGGATTGGCTGCCGCACTGGCCACGGTGGAGACCGGCTCCGCACAGCCCGCGCAGATGTCGCCTCTCATGCCCCGGCAAAAGAACGTGCTGGTCGTTGTCGGCACTCTTGCCGAAGCCTCGCGTTTGCAGGCCAAGACTCTGGTCGAAGCGGGGCTCGTGCGTCACCTGGTCATTTCTCCCGATGCGCTTTTTGCCGGCCCGGGCTCACCTGCCTGGCAACAGGGTTCGAAAGAGCTTGCCCGGCATTTCGCCGCTCACCAGGATGTCCTGTTGGAACTGGAGCAGACAGCCAACCCCGACCTCGCGCGTGGCGCTGTGCTCGCCGAAAGGCTGGCCGCGTTCGTCGAAAGCGCTGGCAACTCCTTCGCCGGACTCGTCGCCACGGGCGGTGACACGGTCTACGCGCTGCTGTCGAAGTTGGGAGTCCACGGCATCCGGTTGCTCGATGAAGTCGAGCCGGGCGTGCCCCTGGGGATGACCGTCGGCGCCGTATCGATACCGGTCGTCACCAAAGCCGGAGCTTTCGGCGATGCTCAGAGTTTGCGCCGCAGCCTGGAACGGCTGCACCGCTAGGGCAACCGCTTCCGGACCAGCGAAACGTGAGATGTGTCATCCTGAGGTCGCGGGGCTTTTCCGCGGCCGAAGGATCTGCTTTTTTCCGCGATACACTAGTTCCTGTGCACCGCTAGGATCAACTTATGTCACGTCCAATTATTGCGATTACGATGGGCGATCCCGCCGGGGTCGGACCCGAGATCATCATGAAGAGCCTTGCCCACGCAGACCTGTTTGACCGCTGCCGTCCTCTGGTCATTGGCGACGCCGGACGCCTGCGTCAAGCCGGCAAGATCGTTGGCGTCAACCTCGCCGTCAATGCTGTTGCGACGCCCGCCGCCGGCAAGTACAAACCGGGCACGGTAGACGTGATCGACATCGCGGTGGTTCCGCCCGATCTTGCTTTCGGAAAACTGTCGCCTGCCGGTGGAGAAGCCGCCTATCGTTTTATCGAATGCGCGGCAAAGCTGGCCATGGCCGCCGAGGCGGACGCCATCTGCACGGCGCCCCTGAACAAGGAAGCCCTGCACATGGCAGGACACATATTCCCCGGACACACCGAGATGCTGGCGCATCTCACCGGCACCAAGGAAGTCTCCATGCTGCTGGTGGCGCCCAAGCTCCGGGTCATTCATGTGACTACGCACATCGGCCTGATCGATGCCATCGCTGCTATCAATCCCGGCCTGGTGGAGCGCACCATCGAACGGGCGCACGCTACCTTGGTGAAGGCCGGCATCAAGAACCCGCGCATAGGCGTCTGCGCCATCAACCCGCACGCCGGCGAGCACGGCCTCTTCGGACACGGAGAAGAGGAAGAGAAGATCGAACCGGCAATTCGCCAATGCCTGGAGCGCGGATGGCAGGTGGAAGGACCTTTGCCCGCCGATACGCTCTTCTTTCGGGCGGCGCGCGGAGACTTCGATTGCGTCGTCGCCATGTACCACGACCAGGGTCACGGACCGATCAAGGTGCTGGGCATCGAGGCCGGTGTAAACATCACCGTCGGGCTGCCCGTGGTACGCACCTCCGTCGATCACGGCACCGCTTTCGACATTGCGGGCACCGGCAAAGCCGACGAGCGCAGCATGCTGGAAGCTTTGCGGCAGGCCATCGACCTCGCACCCAAGCAGCGCCCCGAACCGGCGCATAAGAATTAAACCTTGGTGGCCCACATTTGCCCGCAGTTGGCTAATGTGGGGTAGCTTCCTGCGGGTCAACTAGCCATTGCTGAGTGGGGCAGTTTCTCTTCAAAGAGCTCATTCACATCCCGGGGCGCGGATTTCTAGCTCCGGCATCTGCCTCGGAACAAATCGCCGATGAAGCCGCCGGGCCAGGCAGGTCTCTCAGAACAAACCCCACCGCAAGAAATTTCTCATCGGGAAAATTGGCACGGGCGTTTCCACATCGTCTCTTGCAACCTTCATAGCCGCTCATGCACCCGCGCACGCAAGCAGAAGCCCTGCCGGAGTCCTGTATATACCGGCAACCGTTTACGCACGTATCATACTGAGCAGAGCAATTGCTCTGACAGGTGGCTGAAGCAATCTGTGAAATAACCAACAGCCCCGCGAACATCAGTGAAAGACCAATCTTTTTCATTTTGCCTTTCCTTTCGGCTTGATTTGTCCTACTGGTGAAAGAACGTTCACGGGCATGAATCTTGCGGCCTTGGGCTAAAAAAAAGCGCTGGCGACGGGTGCTGGTGCCCCGCATCTGCTGTCGGTGCTGGTGCCCCATATCTGCCGCTGGTGCCCCACATCTGCCGCAGTTAGCAGATGTGGGATCAAGCGCGGGCGAGTGGCCCACTCAAGCCTCTTTTGCTTGAGTGGGGCAGTTCTGGCGGCTGGTGCCCCACATTTGCTGCCGGTGCCCCACATCTGCCGCAGTTAGCCCAGATGTGGGATCAAGCCTCACTTCTGTGCAATGATGTGAACGTCGACCGGAAGCGCATCACGCAGAAACGTGTGGATAGCAGAAAAATACAGGTGCTTCCGCCAACCTGTTTGCGCTGAATGTCCGAATACCACTTGACTGATGTGATTTTCTCGCACGACCCGGGTAATCTCCCTGGCTACATGTTTGCCTTTCACCCACAGTACCTGCGCCCCCAGATTCTCCGCGAGCCGAAGGCTTTGATCGAGTGTGCGCTGGCCTCCGGGATCAAGGTCCTCTCCGATGTCCACATACACGACGTACAACTCCGCGTCCAGGCTTTTAGCCAGTCGGAATGCGCGTGCGATGACATATGGGGCCGACGGAGTTGATTTGATACACGCTGCTATGCGCTGCCGTACGCTGGGGTTCCGGCCCGATTCTCCCTCTCTCAACTGGGATTCACGGCTGCGACCCACCGCGCCGGCAACTTGCAGCAGCGTCAGTTCGCGAAGCGCAATCAGATTGCCAGGCTGAAAAAAATGTCCTAATGCACTTTCAGCACGCTCGAGAGGGTAGATGTCGCCCCTCCGCATGCGGCTCTGCAAGGCCTCCGGGGTGAGATCCGCGAGCACGATTTCGTTGACCCTTTGCAATACCCGATCGGGTACCAGCTCTCGAATCTGGACTCCTGTGATTCTTTGCACCAAAGGGGCTAGGCTCTCGATGTGCTGGACGTTCAGCGTCGAAAGCACATCGACGTTAGCGTCGAGTAAGTCCACAACGTCTTCGTATCGCTTGGGATGCTTGCTGCCGGGAGCGTTGGTATGCGCGAGCTCGTCTACCAGCACCACCTGCGGCTTGTAAGCGAGAATCGCCTCCACATCCATTTCTTCATACAAAGTCCCCTTGTATTCCGTTTGGCGTCGAGGCACCGCTTCCAGCTTGGAGGACAAGTCCATGATGGCTTTGCGCCCGTGAGATTCGACGACCCCGACCACCACGTCCTCCCCGCGGCTCTTACGACGAATGGCCTCGGCGAGCATACTGTAGGTTTTGCCAACACCGGGAGCGTAGCCCAGAAAAAGCTTAAAGATTCCCTGCTTCTTCTGTGGGCTTGTCTGCTGCATCGGCTGCTCCGGGATCTCTGGCATAGGGATATTATCGCTGGTGGCCCACTCAAGCCTCTTTTGCTTGAGTGGGGCAGTTCTGAGTTCTGGTGGTTGGTGCCCCACATCTGCCGCTGGTGCCCCACATCTGCCGCAGTTAGCAGATGTGGGACTGGTGCCCCACATCTGCCGCAGTTAGCAGATGTGGGACTCGGACCGGTTTTCGCGGGAGCATCGATCCTCAATACCGGATAACGTCCCGCATGCCCTGGAGAATGTCCTTCATCTGCGGCAGAATCACATCTTCCAAAATCGGCTGATAGGCCACGAAGCTATCTTTCGCCGCCACGCGCCGCACGGGCGCGTCGAGCTGGTCAAACAATTCATCCGCGATTCGCGCCGCGATCTCCGCTCCATAGCCCCAGCTCAGCATATCCTCGTGCACCACCAGCACGCGGCTGGTTTTGCTGACCGAGGTCGCAATCGCATCCCAGTCATACGGGCTCAAGGTGCGCAGATCGATCACTTCGGCCTTGGCGCCCTGCTCGCGCTCGAGTTCCTGCGCGGCCTGCAAGGCGCGAGGCAGAGTCGCGCCGTAGGTGACCACCGTCAGGTCAGTGCCTTCTCTCGCGACCTTCGCTTTGCCGAAGGGAACCATGTAGTCCGGACCGGGATACACCGCGCGCCCGAAGGCTTCACGGTACAAGCGCTTGTGCTCCAGGAACAGGACCGGATCGTCGCAACGCATCGCCGTGCGCAGCAGTCCGGCGGCATCCAGCGCATTGGAGGGAAACACCACGCGCATGCCGGGGGTGTGCGTAAAGATGCTCTCGCCGCTCTGCGAATGATAGATGGAACCGCCGGTCAGGTACCCGCCGATCGCCACGCGCACTACCGCCGGACACGAGAACGCGCCGTTGGAGCGCCAGCGAATCAGCGGCATCTCGTTCCGCAACTGCTGCATTGCCGGCCAGATGTAATCGAAGAACTGGATTTCGACCACCGGTTTCAGCCCGCGCGTCGCCATGCCAATGGCGCGCCCCACGATGCTGGCCTCCGCCAGCGGAGTATTGAAGACGCGGTCCGTGCCGTACGTGCGCTGCAAGCCCGAGGTGAGCTTGAAGACGCCTCCCTTGCCCTTGACCAGCTTTTCCTCCAGGTATTGTTCGCGCGAGCAATCAGCCACATCTTCGCCGAAGATGACAATGCGCGGATCTCGCTTCATCTCATCGCGCAGGCAGGAGTTGATAAGGTCCGCCATGGTTCTTTCCCCGCCGGCGCGCGCATTTGCTTCGGCGGCAAGCTCATAGTGCGGCTTCGTCTCAAAGGCGGATGAGGTGGGATCGAGGACGGCGGAGTACACATGTTTCGTGTAGCTGTCGGTGGCGGGAATACGGGCGCTCAACGCCTGATCGGCGGCTTGCTGAACTTCCTCATCGACGCTTTTTTCCAGCTCGCCAATCGAGTGCTCGTCGAGAATGCCCTCCCGGATTAGAAAAAGCTGGAAGCGCGTGATCGGATCGCGCTCCACGTGTGTACGGCGCTCGGCTTCGGGCCGGTACAACTTCTCATCGTCCGACAGTGAATGCGAGTAAGGACGAATGACGTGACCGTGCACCATCGCCGGACCGGCGCCGGCGCGAATGTGATCGACCGCGCGCCTGACGGCCGCGTAGCTCGCCAGCGGATCGCATCCGTCGCACTCCTCGAAGTGAAAATTTGGAAAATTCGCCACCAGCCGGCTAATGCTGCCGCCAGCCGTCTGCACTTCGACTGGCACGGATATGGCGTACTCGTTGTCCTCGATCATGAACAGCACGGGCAGCCGGAGATTGGAAGCGACGTTCATCGCCTCCCAGAATTCACCCTCCGAGGTTGTGCCCTCGCCGCTGGAGACGTACACCACCTCATCGGGGTGATGCACAACTTGCTTGAACTCGCGATAGTCGCCCTTGGCCTTCTCCGCCGCCTGCGGGTTGCGGTTGAAGTACCTGCCGCCATCGGCGCAGCCGACCGCCTGCAAATACTGCGTCCCCGTGGGAGATGACCCGGTCACGATGTTCAACCGGGCGCTGCTCCAGTGCGAAGGCATCTGGCGTCCGCCGGAGTTAGGATCGTCGGCCGATCCCACCGCGCCCAAAAGCTGATCCAGCGCCGTCATTCCCAGAGTGAGGCACAGCGCACGGTCGCGATAGTAGGGATAGAACCAGTCGTAACCCGGCTTCAGCGCCAATCCGGCCGCCACCAGCAACGCTTCGTGGCCGGCCCCCGAAATCTGGAAAAAGACCTTTTGCTGGCGCTTGAGCAGGATTTCACGATCGTCGATCCGGCGCGAGAGATACATCAGCCGGTAGATATCGATCAGTTGGTTGGTGGTCAACCCTTCGTAGGCCGAGGTGGCTCTCAATTCAGCCTTGATCGTCGCCATTCATTCCTCGATAGAGCAACCTCGAGGTCGCTGTTCACCGCCGAGCGCGATGCGGTTCGACAGCGCACCCCGGGAAAACCTCTAAGGTCTTTGATGCACCGGCATCTCACGCCGTCGACGAATCTATCGATTTCCCAAAAGCCGCGTCTGGCGTTAGCCATGTTAGCTACCAGGGCAGTACCAGAGATACTGCATCCTTCCCTGCTGGTGTCATCGTGAGGAGGTTCGCCGCTTTTGCGAACCGACGTGACGATCTATGCATTCCTCCGAGCGTCACCCCAAGGCTGAAATACATGGACCCTCACGTCGCGTCCTAACGGACGCTCCTCAGGGTGACACCCGCTCTAAGCTCCGGCCCGGAACCGCTTGCCCGTTATCGGACCTAATCTCGTTATCGGACGTAATGACACCCCGCGCTGCGTGCAAAAAATGGACAAAAATGCCGCAAAGACGACCATTCCGGGCCCGGAGCACAAGGCCCGAGCTGACACCCCGGTTATGGGCGAAACCGCCTCTCGTCATATACTTAGATAGATGATCCGCAAGAACAAAGTGATTCCCATCGAAACCATCAAACTGCTCGTCTTTGACCTGGACGGAACCCTGGTGGACAGTCAAGTGGACCTGGCGAACGCCATCAATGCCATGTTGCGCAAATATCAGCGGCCGGAGCTTCCCGTCGCTGTCATCGCCAGCTATATCGGAGATGGCGCGAACATGCTGGTTCGCCGCGCCCTTGGCGATCCGGCGGACGAAAACTTCGTCCACGAAGCCTTCGACATTTTTATCAGGCACTATCGCGAACACACGCTCGACAATACCTACGCCTACGAGGGAATGATCGAGGCGCTGCGCGCCATCCGCCGGCAGACGAATGGCAACGTAGCCATGGCGGTGCTCACCAACAAACCGGTAAGCGCTTCGCAGCGCATTGTCAAAGGCCTGGGCATGGAGGACCTGTTCGTTCGGGTTTACGGCGGCAACAGCTTTGAGACCAAGAAGCCGGACCCGCTCGGAGCATTGACGCTGCTGCGCGAGACCTCGACTGAACCCGGCGAGGCGGTGATGATCGGCGATTCGCAAAACGATGTGCTCACGGCGCGGAACTCCGGCATGTGGGCCGTCGGCGTGACCTATGGATTCTCCCCCGATTCGCTGAAGTCCCCTGCTCCCGATGTGCTGATCGACTCGCCCCACGAACTGGTCGAGGCGCTCGGCTACGGCTCGCACCGCAAATCGCTGGAAATCCCCTCCGGACAGGGGTTTGCGGGCTGACTGGCGCTCGCGAACCACGGCTCGCCCGGTCAGCCGTCACATATCGTTGTGATATTCCGCACAGGGGTTCGTGCGTGCTCCAACGGAAAATAGTTATAACAGTTGAAGATAGTTTCAACTCCGAGGCAGCGGGCTCTCTCTCATTGATCCCCCGAGGACTGACAAGGTTTCTATGTACCAAATTGTGCAAGCAAAACTTCTGGGCCGCAACATCAAGCAGTTTGAAATCGAAGCGCCCCGGATCGCCAAGAAACAGCGTCCAGGGCAGTTCGTCATCGTGCGTCTGCACGAACACGGCGAGCGAATTCCCCTCACCATCGAGGGGTCCGACCTCGTAAAAGGCACCATCACTCTGGTTGTCCAGTCGATCGGCAAAACCACGTACCTGATGAACTCGCTCGAAGCGGGCGATGCGATTCTTGACGTCGTGGGGCCGTTGGGAAAGCCAACCGAGATCGAGAAGTACGGCACCGTCGTAGTCGTCGGGGGCAGCGTTGGCACCGCCATCGCGTTGCCGGCCGCGCGGGCGCTAAAGCAGGCGGGCAATCATGTGATCGGCATTACCGGCTCGCGCACCAAAGAATTGCTCATCCTGGAAGACGAACTGCGGGCGGCCAGCAACGAGACCTACGTTATGACCGACGATGGCAGTTATGGCGAGCAGGGCCTGGTGACCAAAAAGCTCCAGGAGCTGATCGACAGCGGACGGCAGATCAATTACGTCCTCGCCATCGGCCCGGTTCCCATGATGCGTGCCGTCGCGCAGGTCACCGGTGCGAAGGGCATCAAGACGGTCGTCAGCCTCAACTCGATCATGGTGGACGGCACCGGCATGTGCGGCGGCTGCCGCGTGCTGGTGGGCAACCGCAGCGAGTTCGCCTGTGTCGACGGTCCCGAGTTCGACGCCCAGAAAGTGAACTTTGAAGTCCTCATGCAGCGCAACAATATGTACCGCGAGAGCGAACAAAAATCGCTGAACGAATTCCTGGCCAACCCGCAAGCCGAACTGCAGCGGGTTCGCGAATCCTGCAAGCTGCGTGAACTGGAAGAGAAAACGCGCGCGGAGGCGACCCATGTCTAAACGAATTCCCGCTCGCGACCGCATGAAGATTCTGCGCACGCAAATGCCCGAACAGGACGCCGCGCAGCGCGGCCACAACTTCCTGGAAGTGAACCTCGGCCTGCCGGCGGAGTGCGCCCAGCAGGAATCCATGCGCTGTATCGAGTGCAAGACCCCAACCTGCGTTTCAACCTGTCCGGTTGGCGTCAAGGTCAAGGAATTCCTGGACCTGATTCTTGACGGAGACTACATCGGCGCGGCGGCCAAAATCCGCGAGGACAACGCGCTGCCTGCCATCACCGGCCGCGTCTGCCCGCAGGAAGACCAGTGCGAAGGCGGCTGTCTGCTCGGCCAGAAGGGCGGCAAGTCGCCGCTCGCCATCGGCTACCTGGAGCGCTTTGTGGCCGACTACGAGCAAGCCAGCGGCAAATTCGGGATGCCTCCTATCGCTGCGCCGACCGGCAAGAAAGTCGCTATCGTCGGCAGCGGCCCGGCGGGCCTGAGCTGCGCCGGAGACCTCATCCAGAAAGGCCACAAGGTACGCGTCTTTGAGGCGCTGCACGAGATCGGCGGCGTCCTCGTATATGGCATCCCCGAGTTCCGCCTGCCGAAGACCATCGTCCGGCAGGAGGTCGACAATCTGCGCCGCATGGGAGTCGAGTTTGAGACCAACGTTGTCGTCGGCAAGACCGTCACCATCGACGAGCTGATGAGCGGCGAAGGCTACGATGCCGTCTTTATCTGCACCGGCGCCGGACTGCCGCAGTTCTTGAACATCCCCGGCGAGCACCTGAACGGCGTCTACTCGGCCAACGAGTTCCTGACCCGCGTGAACCTCATGCGGGCCTACAAGTTTCCGGAATACGATGAGCCCGTTTACGACTGCAAGGACAAGGACGTGGTGGTGTTCGGCGGCGGCAACACCGCCATGGACGCCGTCCGCACCTCGCTGCGCCTGGGCGCGCGCACGGCCTCGATCTTCTATCGCCGCACAGAGGTCGAGATGCCCGCCCGCAAGGAAGAGATCCATCACGCCAAGGACGAAGGCATCAACTTCCAGTTCCTGGTGAATCCCGTGGAACTCCTCGGCGACGACAAGGGCTGGCTGCAAGCCGTGAAGTGCATCCGCATGGAGCTCGGCGAGCCTGATGCTTCCGGACGCCGGCGCCCGATTCCGATACCGGGGTCGGAGTTCGTCACGCCCGTCTCGCTGGCCATCATCGCCGTGGGAACGACCGCCAACCCGCTGATCCAGTCGACGACACCGGACCTGAAGACCAACAAGTGGCGCTACATCGTCACCGACCCCGAAACCACGCGCACCTCCAAGCGGGGCGTCTTCGCCGGCGGCGACATCGTTACCGGCGGCGCCACCGTCATTCTGGCCATGGGCGCGGGACGCCAGGCGGCCAAATCGATCAACGACTACTTGACCAGCGGAGTGTGGGAGACGAAAGCTGAAGAGGCGAGCGCAACTTAACACATTGGCAGTTCGTTTCATCTGAGGGCCGCGCGATGCGGCCCTACCTTTTCATCTGTCCTGCGCCTCTACCGGAGTGTTTTAACCACAGCGCGGAGTCACAGTAGCTGTACGGGAGGGTGGCGCAGGCCTTCAGGCCTGCGATTGAGTCTGGCATCCAGCCGGCGCTTTAGCGCCTGAGGTAAAGGGTTTCCAAGTACCTCGGCGGCTAAAGCCGCAGCATGTGCGCTTGGTATGCAGCGCTAAAGCGCTGCTCCACCCGAGTACAGTATGGGAGGACGGCGTCGGCCTGCTTTCCCGCTTCTGGCGCGGAGGAGCGATCTGCTTTATAGTCAGCCCCGAGGACCGATCATTGCCAACCAACGCCAATCTCAACGGTTTCACCGCCCTGGAGTTGCGTTCCCTGCGCCGGTTGAAAACCCCTGCCGGAATCCAGGCCTTCATCGACAGCCTGCCCTACCACCTGGCCGACACTGCCTGGTCGCCTCGGCGCGCGTTGCGTGAAGGCACGGCTCATTGTCTGGAGGGCGCGCTGCTGGCCGCCGCGGCTCTGCGGGTGAATGGCTATCCGCCGCTGGTGCTCGATCTGGAGGCGGTGCGCGATGTCGATCACGTCATCGCCGTATTCCGTGAGCGCGGCCTTTGGGGAGCCGTCGCCAAGTCCAACTTTGCCGGCCTGCGCTTTCGCGCGCCCATCTACCGCAGCCTGCGCGAACTGGCGCTCAGCTACTTCGAGAGCTATTACAACCTGCGCGGCGAACGCACCCTGCGAGGCTACTCGCGCCCGGTCGACCTCTCCCGCTTCGACCACCTCGACTGGATGACCTCGGAAAAATCGGTCTGGGCGATCGCCGAACATCTGGTCACGGTGAGCCACTTCCCCTTGTTCCCCGCGCGCCTGGCGAAAAACCTGCCGCGCCTGGATAAACGCTCGTTCGACGCAGGTTTGACGGGGTACGTGAAGCACTGAGGGAGCGCACCGATTCATTATTCCCTTCGCCGAGAGCCCGCGTAGCGGGCAGAAGACGGTAGCCCCAGGCGCAAGCCTGGGGTGGCATGAGATTCTGCAGTCATAGCCCGCGTAGCGGGCAGAAGACGGTAGCCCCAGGCGCAAGCCTGGGGGTGGCATGGGTTGTGTAGTCATAGCCCGCGTAGCGGGCGTAAGAACTACCGCCAAATATACCGTTCGTCGAACTCCACTCCGTGTTTTCGTAGCAAGCCGAGGAATTCGTCTTGGAATGAAATCCTAAGATGATGCCGTGCCTGCCCTTCTATATAACGGATCAAGTTCGCCCGGTTAGACTCACTCACGCTGAATGCACCATATCCCCCTTGCCAGCCGAAGGACCGCCGCTCCGGCCATTTCTCCTTCACCCAACGGGATGAGTTCGTCTTGATTACTCGGAGGCAATCCGCGACGGCGAGGTCGGCGGGCAACCTCGTCAGCAGGTGAACGTGATCTGTGGTGCCACCAATGGCTATAGGCGTCGCATGGAGTTCACGCAGAATTCCGCCGAGATAGGCATGCAGATCATCCCGAATAAGGTCGACAATCAACGATGCGCGTCCGTGGGTGGAGAAGGTGACATGCGTGAGCAGGCTGGTAAATGTGTGCGCCATTCTTACGCCCCTCCGGGGCTGTCGCTCCAGATCCCAACCTTACCCCAGGCTTACAACCCAGCAAGCCAAAAACGGGCTTGCCGGGGACCCCGGCGCCATGAGGCTACCGTCTTCTGCCCGCTACGCGGGCTCGGGCCGACCCTGCCCAAAAGCGGGACAGGATGGGCCACCCGCCGGGCAACCCGGAAACTAACAATTGCTGGAGCTTTGGCTTCCGTTGAGTTTCTCTTTCTCTCCGCTGTGACCAGCTATAATCAAGAGTTACCCAACCGCCCGGATGCGTTTCTGTGCGCCTACCGGCGGGACAGAGCGGAGTCTTATGCAGTTCAAGTTGGAATCGAATTATCAGCCGCAAGGCGATCAAATCACTGCGCTTGCGCAGCTCTCGCGCGGGTTGTTCGAGGGCGAGAAGCACCAGGTGCTGCTGGGCGTCACCGGCTCCGGCAAGACCTTTACCATGGCCAAGATCATCGCCGAGGTCAACCGTCCGGCGCTCATCCTAGCGCACAACAAGACCCTGGCTGCGCAGCTTTACCACGAGTTCAAGAGCTTCTTCCCGCACAATGCGGTCGAGTACTTCGTCTCCTACTACGACTACTACCAGCCCGAGGCTTACATTCCGGCCTCCGACGTCTACATCGAGAAGGAAGCGACCATCAACGACGAGCTCGACAAGCTGCGGCTTTCGGCCACCAAGTCATTGTTCGAGCGCCGCGACTGCATCATTGTCGCCTCCGTGAGCTGCATCTATGGCCTGGGTTCGCCGGAAGCCTATTACGGAATGCTGCTTTTCCTCGAGAAGGGCCAGAAGATCCGCCGTCAGGACATCACCAGCAAGCTGGTGGAGATCCTCTACGAGCGCACCGACACCGAATTCAAGCGCGGCACGTTTCGGGTGCGCGGCGACGTCATCGAAATCTTTCCCACCTATGACGACAACGCCTACCGCATAGAGCTGTGGGGAGATGAAATCGAATCGCTCTCTCAAATCGATCCGCTCTTCGGGAGCGTCAAGCAAAAATATGCCCGCCTGCCCATCTATCCCAAGACCCATTACGTGATGAAGCCGGAGCAAAAAAAAGGCGCGGTCGAATCCATTCTTCAGGAGCTCGCCTGGTGGGAGAGCGAACTGGAAAAGCAGGGCCGCATCGTCGAGGCGCAGCGCGTTCACCAGCGCACACGCTTCGACCTGGAGATGATCAAGGAGATGGGCTACTGCCACGGCATCGAGAACTACTCGCGGCACTTTACCGGCAGACTGCCCGGTGAGCCGCCGCCCACCCTGCTCGACTACGTTCCCCGCGACTTCCTGGTTTTCATCGACGAGTCTCACCAGACCGTCCCGCAACTGCACGGCATGTGGCACGGCGACCGCTCGCGCAAACAGACGTTGATCGAGTACGGATTCCGCCTGCCGAGCGCGCTGGACAACCGTCCGCTGACCTTTGAAGAGTTCGAGAATCGCGTGAACCAAGCGATCTATGTTTCTGCAACGCCAGGGCCTTACGAGCTGACCAAATCGGCGGGCGTGGTGGTCGAGCAGATCATCCGCCCTACCGGACTGGTCGATCCCGAGGTCGAGGTTCGCCCGGTCAAGGGACAGATCGACGACCTTCTGCACGAGATTCGCGACCGGGTAAGCAAGGGCCAGCGGGTGCTGGTTACGACCCTGACCAAGCGCATGGCCGAGGACCTCGCCGAATACTACAGCGAGGTCGGCGTGCGCTGCCGCTACCTGCACTCGGAGATCGAAACCCTGGAGCGCATCAACATTCTGCGCGATCTGCGCAAGGGCGAGTTCGACGTGCTGATTGGGATTAACTTATTGCGCGAAGGTCTTGATTTGCCGGAGGTTTCGCTGGTCGCCATCCTCGATGCCGACAAGGAAGGTTTTCTACGTTCGGCCGGCTCGCTGATTCAGACCATCGGGCGCTGCGCCCGCAACGTCGAGGGCCGGGCCGTCCTCTACGCCGACCGCATGACGGATTCCATGCGCAAAGCCATCGGCGAAACCGAGCGCCGCCGGGCAATTCAGCGCGCCTACAACGAAGAGAATGGCATTACGCCTCAGAGCATCGTGCGCCCGGTCGACATGGCGCTGGCGCGAGTAATCGAGGCCGATTACGCCGACATACCCCAGCCCATCGAAGGCGTGCCTGAATTTAAATCACAGGATGAACTGGACGCGTTTATCTCCAAGCTGGAAAGCGACATGCGCGAGGCCGCCAAACGCTTCGAGTTCGAGCTGGCCGCCAAACTGCGCGACCAGGTCCGCGAACTGAAGACCAAGGAATTTATTTTTACCTGAATGGATGCGGGGCGAGAAGAATCAACGAGCCCACCTTAGCGTCGAACTGTACGACTCTGCCCCAGTTGTGTATCCCAAACTTCCCAAGGAAATGTCATGGCGACCGGAGCGAAGCGGAGTGGAGCCACCCTTTGTTTTTCAGCAGTAAGGAACAAAAGGTGGCTCGACTTCGCTCGCCATGACAGTCTGATATGTCGGGATATACCTACTGGGAAAACCGGCACTAGTTATCCGCCCAGCCTTGGGGACTGGACTTCGGCGAGTTCCAGTGGGCCAGACCGCCGCTTAATAGCCCTTGGGGCATTCAACAGCCTGACCACCGTCTGTATCTCCAGGGCTGTCCGCTCCACTATTTCACCGATCGTGAAATGGGCGTCGAAAAGTTCCCGGACTCTCTGCTGCGCATCGCTCATGGGGCCCATGGTGACTGCTCCTGCTCCCCGGATGCCGCTGTCGGTTCTGGCAACCGGGCGCCGCTTAAATTCCAGCAGCCCACATTCCGATGCAACCTGCTCTGCTTCCGTTGTATTTCGGGTTAACACGGGGAGAAATATACGTTGTCAAATTAGCACTAACGCG
>JBEKBO010000139.1:0-10783 GCA_050015355.1 Candidatus Korobacteraceae bacterium
TGATCCTTCTTCCCAAGCTGAACATGTACCCGATGGTAGGTTTGCATGTCCAAACTATGTGACCCATTTAGCCACTCAGAAAGTGCCTTAATAGGTGCATTTTTATATGGTCAAAGACCTAGACGGGCGTAGTCGCTGAATGCACGATGCCCGGGCAGAGCATGATTCCAGCGGAGAAACACAACTCGCGCCTTACTCTCAGCGCTAAGGAGACCATTTAGCACCGTCGCGATGACAACTGCGAAGCCGACTGGCAGAAGTTTGTCAGCATCTGCGAACAGCGCGCGGAGTCCTTCGACCCTGATAGCGTTTGCTCTCACAACCCCGTACAGAAATAGCGTGTTTCCTGCAATGATTATCCAGAGGTACGAGCGGTTCTGCTCCTTAAGGGACTTTTTCTGTTGAGAGCTCTTGATCGGCCGTGTGGAGTTTATGGTAGCCATAAATTTCGAACCCCTGAGGCGAATGCCCGTGGATGGTGAAAATCGTAATTTACTCGGCGCTCGACGAAGCGTGCGTTTCTTCCAAAGTGCCGAATCCATGACTCACGAAAAATGGCCGTAATATCTCCCTGTTTGCGAGGACAAGAGTTTTCGAGGCGGCCGGATCTCCGGGTTCCTGCAGCAGACGAAGGTGTTCGAGCAAGTAGAAAAGCAAAGCTTCGCGTATTCTCACCACCAGCCGTCCAGCCTCCATTCCATAATCCAGTTCAATCGCGCGCCTCTGTCCGTCAGTCAAACTGTTGAGCGCGCCGGAGCAAAAACATAGGCCACAGCACGCCGCGTGAGCGGAGTGTTGCGGCGGAGTAAAAGTAGTCCGCCGGATTTTGATTTTGTGAGCTGCTTGCGCAAGCAGGGTAGTTCATGAAACACCGGAGGATGTTCAAGGTGGAGCTCTATGGACGGGTTCGGCGAGCGGTTTTGGTGGAGGGCAGAAGTCAACGAGCGGTAGCGCGCGAGTTTGGGATCGCGCGTAAAACGATTCAGAAGATGCTGCGCTATTCGGTACCTCCCGGCTACAAGCGGCAGCAGGCGGCGAAGCGGCCCAAGCTAGGGCCGTGGCTGGGCGTGATCGACGCCATTCTGGAAGAGGACAAGAGGCAGCCTGCGCGGCAAGGTGAAACGGATTTCGGCCATAGAACGCGGAGCAATCGCCCATGCCTGCTGAGCCTCCCGCGCATTAAATTTATGTTCACTATTTCTATATGTTCACGTTTCGTGAACATCAATAAAACATGAACAATATCAATTATTTTATTTAAATATATTGTTTATTATCATAGTGTTAGATTAATTACGTTCACTATATCTAGATGTTCACGAAACGTGTACAATACGAAAAGATGAACAAAGGCGGAATTTGGTCATGCATCATCTTCAGACAAATCAGATCACTCTCGAGCGCGCTTTGCATGCCCTGGAAAGAGAGACTGGCCTCAAAGCGAGAGTGCTTCACTGGGAGCCTCAATTTGGTATTGAGGGTCACCGGCCTGACGCTCTCATCGAAGTAGCCGGGCCACAGGGGATGCAGCAATTCGCAGTGGAGATAAAGAACGTCGATCGATTTCTAATTATTGATCACCTTCGCCACTTCTGGCCGGCCCACACCGACCAGCCGTTTCTGATCGCCGCACCCTACATTGCTCCGCAAATTGCTCAGCGATGCCGCGAGATCAACATGTGTTTTGCCGATACCGCAGGGAACGTCTTTCTTCGCGCTCCGGGGCTGCACGTTTATGTCACTGGGAAAAGAAAACCTCCCGAGTTAGACGCCGCCGATGAGGGACGGGCGGTCACACCGGCAGGCTTGAGAATTGTCTTCGCACTGCTATGCGAGCCGCCTCTACTGAATGCAACGTATCGAGAACTTGCAGCAGCCGCACGGGTGGCGCTTGGAACGGTTGGCCCGGTGATCAAAGATCTCGAGAACCGCAAGCACATCACACCCGTACCTGAACACCGCCCAGCGATGGGGCGCCGGTTTCTCGACCGACAACGCCTCTTTGAAGAATGGGTCGCGATGTATCCGACTATTCTTAGACCGAAACTGAATGTCCGACGGTTCCGCGGACCACGTCCGAATTGGACGGATGGTGTAGATCTGAATCAATACCATGCGTTCTGGGGAGGCGAGGTCGCTGCAAATAGGCTGCTCCATCACCTTCAGCCGAAAGCTGCAACAATTTATACACGAGAAGCACCGAATCGACTCATTGTGGAACATCGACTGAAAGCAGATGTTAATGGTGACACAGAGATTCTTGATGTGTTCTGGAACCCAGATCGGGTTCAAACGATTCGAGACGCCGTACCGCCGATCTTGGCATACGCCGATCTCTTCACAACTACTGACGGAAGAGACGTCGAAGCGGCGAAGATGATTTATGACGAATACATTGGTCCAGCCTTTAGAAATTAAGCATGACAAGATCGATCAGGGAATCCTGACCGTCATCCGCAAGGTTGATGAGATTGCCCGGACGTGCAATACCGCATACTTTCTTGCAGGCGCAACGGCCCGCGAGATCATCCTGAGGCACGTATTCGGTAGGCCGCCTGGACGGCGCACACTCGACGTTGACTTCGGGATCGCAGTACGCGATTGGGAACAGTTTGAGAACTTGAAATCGGCGCTGATTAAGAACGCTGATTTCATGCAGCACCCAAAGCAGAAACAGAGGATCTTCCACAAGTCGCCGAGTGTGATAGTCGACCTGATTCCTTTCGGAGGGGTCGAACGTACTGATGGAACGATCACCTGGCCGCCTGAGGAAGACATTGTGATGAGGGTCACCGGTTTCACAGATGGTCTTGAATCTGCTGTGTCGGTTCGGCTGGGCGAGAAGCTCCTAGTTCCCGTCGTTAGCCTGCCAATCCTGCTGGTTCTGAAGGTTTTCGCCTGGGTGGACAGAAAACATGAGAAGAGGGACGCCGAAGACATATACACGCTATTGAAACAATATGGCGATGCCGGTAATGAGGACCGGCTCTATGGGGAGCACCAAGACATCTTGGAACTTGAAGAATTCGACTTTGAACTTGCCGGAGCACGTTTGATCGGCCGCGATGTTGCGCATGTGGTCTCGGCAGAAACGAGGCACCGCGTTCGAGAAGTCCTGGAATCGGATCGCCAGATGCTCGAACTTACGAACCAAGTCATCGTGTTTTCCGGCCGCACTGATTCTCAACATGTTCACCGCTGTGAGATGCTGGTAATAAAAATGAGGGAGGGTTTTCTACAGGCACTCTAGCACGAACGGTGGCGATGAAAACTTAACCGCAAACTTCGGGCATGCTACGTCAAAATACTTCAACCGCCGGCCGGCGAGTCGCTCCAAGATCCGCACGGCCAAGGTTGCTTTATCGGGTCTTTTCATTTGCCTCTCCCTCTCTGAATCCAACTGGATTTCCGAGTCCAGGACCTGGACTTTTTCCCACTGGTAGGAGTCTAGGCATCTGGACTTGCCAAATTGCTATCACCGCCGGCCCCGTCGGAGTCCACGGCCTGGACTTTCAGAACCGGCGTCAATCACGAGGAAGCTTATGCATACGCCGAATCTGATCGGCGATCGCACTCGATGCTATTCATTTGTCCAGGTCCCTGGACACAGCCTGAGCCGGTCAGTGGTCGCACCTCCGATAAGATGGCCCTGTAACAAAAGCGAGCGGTGCGGCCTTCGACAAGGGATATTAGGAGAGTTCAGTTTCTCGGCAAAAAACAGATCAGAGCGCTCTCTGGTTTTTGGCGCATTGGACTGCAGCAACCGCAATTACTTCATTCGGGTCGATCATCGGCACGGAAAACTCCATGCCCTCCAGGATAATGGGGATCTCAGTACACCCCATTACGAGTGCCTCGGCGCCATTCATGATCAAGTGTCGGACAGGACCGACGATCAGTTCGATTACCTCGGGCGTTTTCCCGTCATACTTGAATGAGAATATCGACTTCTGGACCTGGTCCTGGATCTCCCCGGGAATATCGAGAACTTCGATCCCGTATTTCTTGAAGCATTTTTGATATAACCCTGTTTTCATGGCCGCGGAGGTAGCCAATACGCCGACCTTTCGAACGCCGGGAACGGCCTTGACGGTCTCCTTTGCTGCTTCTTCGATAATATGAAGAAATGGTATCCGGACGGCGTTTCTTATCTCATCGTAAAAATAATGGGGCGTATTTGCCCCGATAATAATGAAATCAGCTCCAGCCCGCTCGAGATTGCGGGCGGTTTCCCGCATCGCGGGAACAGGGGATTCTCCACCCTTCAAAATGGCGTCCTGCCGGCTCGGCATTTTGGGATTGTTATCTATTATGATCCTGAGGTGATCGTCGTCCTTTTTTGCGTGAGTATGTTTGACGATACGGGCAAAAAGGTCGATGGTTGCTTCAGGTCCCATTCCGCCGAGGATCCCAATAATCTTGTCTTTCATTTCATTATCCCTTTTATCCTGCTGAAACGGCCGGCATGGCTCTTTCCTTTTCCATATTCCCCAGGATTGCGGTGACCACCACTGTCCCAAGCACGTTAATTGTGGTTTGACCCATGTCTATGATCCTGAAAATCCCGGCCAGTAGTCCAATAACTTCGAGCGGCAGTCCAAGGGTTTTCAGAAATATCGTAGTTGCGACAAAGATGCCTCCCGGAATTCCTGGGCTTCCAAGAGTCATAAGAACACCAAGGAGTACCGCAGTAACCTGCTGAGATAAGGTTAGTTCGATCCCGACAAGCTGGGATACAAAAATTGCAACCACCCCGTACCAGAGTGCGTTGCCATCCATATTGGTCGAAGCACCGAGAGGAATCGTAAAGCCCACGATATCCTTCTGAATCCCTAGCGCCTCTTCGCACGTTGCCATGGCCACGGGCATGGTCGCCTTAGTGCTGCAGGTTGTAAAGCTTGTGACCCATATAGGGCTTATCTTCTTGAGGAAAGTCAGTGGATTCTTTCTGACAAAAAACCAATACATCCCCAGCAGAACGATTAATAAATGGAGCACCAAGCCGACGTACATGCTGCCGATAAATTGAGCAAGGGGCCCCAGCACGGATGTGCCGTACTTGCCTGCAGTGATGGCCATAAGGGCGAAGACGCCATATGGTGACGTCTCGATCACGATGTTGAGCACCTTCATTATGTAATTTGTCAGCGTCTGGAAAATTCTGTTCATCCGGGCGCGATCGGATTCGCCTAACATCAGGATCGCAGCACCGGAGAATATTGCGAAGACAATGACCTGGAGCAGATTGGCCTCAGACATGGCCTGGACGATGTTGGTGGGAATGATTCCCGCGAGAATGCCCGTCACGGTTGGAGCTTCAGCTATGGCCTTTACCGGCGGCAGACCCGTGAGAACCAGGCCTTTCCCCGGACGAATGACTCTGGCCACGAGCAAGCCTATTGTGCCTGCCGCGATTACCGTAGTCATGAACAGAACGAAGATCTTGGAACCGAGCCGGCCGAGCTTCTTGATATCGTCCATATTTATTATGGCGCTCGTCACCGTGCAGAAGATCAATGGCACGATCGCCATCTGCAGCAATCTCAGAAAAATGTCGCCCACAATCTGTATTGCCACGATTCTTGGTCCGGCAATAAAACCCACGATGGCGCCTGCGACCATTCCCACCAGCGTTTTGTTAGAGAGGGACATCTTGAATTTCATTTTCCTCCTCCAGATTCTTTCACTCCGCCGAGTCTAGGAGAGCAGTTGACATAGACCTGTCGATATCCTTTTGCCGAATCCTCGTGGGCCCTCGTCGAATCAGTGTATGAGGTACCCAATTTATGGCCGATTCCACCGTCAAGCAACAGAAATCCTGCCACCCCCGGACTACCGTTGAAGTGGGTCAGCATCGGTATTGCGTAGCGCGTTATTGCGGCCGGTGAGCTCACCGTTTCTCGATGCTATTCACTTGTACAGGTCCCTGGACACAACCTGGACCGGTTCAGTGGCCTTGTCCAGATCCCTGGACACAGCCTGAACCCGTCAGCGGTCGCGCCTTTTAGCGAAAGCGTAGTTGATCTCGCCGTGGTCCGAAGAACTAACGCTAATTCCCGAGTCCAGATGCTGGACTTTTTTGCCGCTGGTAGAGTCTAGGCAGCTGGACTCTTGCCAATTGCCATCACTGCCGACCAGGCAGGAGTCCAGGCATCTGGACTCTCCGGGCTCAACTGAAGCCCAGGACAGGATGCGGCGTGTAGGGCTCCTCAAGAGCAGCGACCTCTTCGGGACTCAGGCGCAGCGAGAGCGCCGCTACCGCGTCCTGAAGATGGTGCGGCTTGGTGGCGCCGACAATTGGCGCAGTAACTCCCGGCTTGCCGAGCAGCCACGCAAGCGCAAGCTGTGCGCGTGAAACACCGCGCTGTTCCGACACCTGGCCTAAGCGGTCTATGACTTTATGGTCGGCCTTCTCGGTCCGCGAATACAACTTCTTGCTGAATTGGTCGGTTTCGTGGCGTTTGGTGCTTTCACCTTGCCAGGGGCGGGCCAGGCGGCCACGCGCGAGCGGGCTCCAGGGGATGACTCCGATGCCTTCGGATTCGCAGAGGGGAATCATTTCGCGTTCTTCTTCGCGATAGAGCAGGTTGTAGTGATTCTGCATGGAGATAAAGCGGGTCCAACCGTGAAGATCGGCGAGATAGAGCGCTTTGGTGAATTGCCAGGCGAACATGGACGAAGCGCCGATGTAGCGAACCTTGCCCGATTTCACCACGTCGTGCAGCGCCTCCAGTGTCTCTTCAATCGGCGTCTGATAGTCCCAGCGGTGAGTTTGGTAGAGGTCCACATAATCGGTTCCCAACCGGCGAAGACTCTGATCGAGTTCGTAAAAGATGGATTTGCGGGAGAGACCACTGCCATTGGGTTCGTCGCGCATGAGGCCGTGGACCTTGGTGGCGATGACGACGGCTTCACGGCGGACGTTTGCTTTAAGGAATCTCCCGAGCACCTCCTCGCTCGCGCCGCCCGAGTAGACATTGGCAGTGTCAAAGAAGTTAATTCCGAAATCGAGCGCCGCGCGAAAAAAGGGACGGGTCTCTTCTTCGTCAAGAGCCCATGCATGGCTGCCAGGCTTAGCTTCGCCAGTAACAGGTGCTCCGTAACTCATGCAGCCGAGACAGATGCGGGAAACCTTGAGGCCGGTCTTGCCAAGATTGATGTAGTCCATTATTTCTCCTGTATGGGCCTGCGTGTTTCAGGCCATTGGCCCGCAGAAAATTGTCCTTTGCTGAATACAAGCATACCGCTCCAACGCCAATTGCTGAAGGATGCACGCCGCCAACGCTGCTTTGTCGAGTCTTTTTCATCTCCTCTCCCTTTCCGATTCCCTCTGAAAATTCGACGCGCGGCTTTGTTGTGGTTCCAAGGTCCCTTGAACATCTTGTCTCTACTGGGCATCCCCTTGCCAGGCCTCAGGACGAAGCATCTCTTCAATCTCGGTTTGCGCCTGCCGTTTGGCTAGCTCCCGAGGAGGTCGACGTAATGTTCACCGCTCTTAGTGTCCGCGAATCTTGTCCAGTGTGCGAGGGACAGTTGAGGGACAGATAATTTCTGTCCTCAGTATTTATGCGTCGTCGAAACGTGCCATCGGTGCCGCTAAGTTATTGAGTTTGCGTTTTATCCCCGCTCTGTTAACCGGAGGGTTGTAGGTTCGAGTCCTACCTGAGGAGCCAAATTTTCAACAACTTAGCTCCCGTTGCGCTCTGCTTGCGCTCCGTTGCTCTGGAAAGCAAGCTGAGCGACCTTGCTACTTGCGGTAGTCATCTCATCCGTTACAACGTCACCGTAAATATTGAATGTGGTTCTGATGTCCGCGTGCCGCATCATCTTTTGCTGCACGGCAACGGGTGTGCCCACGGCGTCCAACCATGAGCGGTAGGTGTGCCGGAACGCGTGCGTACCGATATGCCCGATTTTCGCAAGGTCCGCCGCCCGCACAAGTTCTCTCCAAACGCCCGTGTACGAATAGGGGAGTTTGCCGTGTTTGAGCGGGCTTGCAAAAATCCAGTCATCAGCTCCCGAGAATTGCGAAAGCTGTTTCCAGGACTTCAGGCGCTCTAGCAATTCGCCCGCAAGATCGAAGGTCTTTGCGGAGCCTTCCGTCTTCACATCGTCTACAACTTGTTCCACGATGCCGCGCTGGATGCTGAGCCGCGAGCCTAGCCAATCCACGTCCGCCCATCGGAGTGCAAGAGTCTCACTGATGCGAAGGCCCAAGCACACACAGAGTAGGGCCATCGTAGCGAAGGGTTCGTGTAGCTCTTTCAGCAGAGCGTTGAATTGCGCCGCTGTGAGATTCCGCGCCTTGCGTAGCCGGTCCCGCCGCCCCTTAATCCATCGTGCATAGTGGCGTTCTAAGGTGGGCATCCGGGAAGTTCTTTCGCTTGGGTGCCCATTGCTGCGCATTAGAGGCGATTCCAGGCGCTCGCGATTTAGCCTAGTGGGTATTGTTGACGGCTTTGGGGAACGCGCTCGGTAATTCCGAAACATTCCTATTGACAATTGCGCTGCACCCTATGTAGAGTTTCAACTATGGGTATCGATAAGCCACGACTAACAAGAGAAACGCTCAAAGTTCTAGGGGCTTTGATGTCGTGTCCGCGAGACGACGTGTCGGGTGCTGACATCGGTCGCGTGACAAACCTCCTGTCTGGGACGCTCTACCCCATTCTGTTGCGTTTGGAAAAGGCCCGGTGGGTTGAAAGTAGTTGGGAGGTTGAGGACCCGCACGAACTTGGAAGGCCGAGGCGTCGATTTTACCGACTAACAGCGCTGGGGATGAAAAACGCGCAATTGGCGTTTTTGGAGGTAACTTCCACGATCAGGGGGCTTGCATGGGCATGACCGTCGGCCTTGCGGTTTTCGTCAGTGGGATTCTTGCCACAACTTTGGCTCGGGTATTTGCAGACGAATTTAAAGCGTGGATGCCTTGGGTAGCTGAGCGTTTCGTAAGGAAAGCGGTTGCTGGCCTGCCTGAAGATCAACGCGAGCGGTTTGGAGAGGAGTGGCGTAGTCACCTCAACGAAATACCCGGCGAGATCGGCAAGCTTGTTGTCGCATTTGGCTTTATTTTTGCCGCTTGGAAGATGTCCTCAATCCTGAAGATTGAGCACAGCAGGGGTTGGGTCCGCGACGGGCTGAAGCGAACCGTTGATGTGTCTTTCAGTGTTGCAGGTTTGTTTTTGCTGGCTCCACTCTTACTAGCATTTGCCACCCTAATAAAACTGGATAGCCCTGGTCCTATACTTTCTAGGCGATTGAGAATCGGCCTAAATGGCCGGCAGTTTTATTGCTACAAACTTCGCACACAAACGGTGATCAACGGCGTTCCAAAAGTAACGAACATTGGGAGATTTCTCCGCAAATATTCATGCGACGAGCTTCCAGAACTCCTAAACGTCCTTCGCGGGGATATGACTCTTGTCGGCCCTCGGCCTGGGACACCTGAGTTTCACAGATTTTTGAACGGGGCTATGCCCGGTTCTCAAGAACGAAATGCGGTGAAGCCCGGAATAACCGGTTGGGCACAGGTCAACGACACAGTGCACCCAGAGACGTATCTCGCCAATGATCTCTACTACGTCCAGAACCGTAGCCTTAAATTGGACCTGAATATTTTGGTCAAAACGGTGTGGAAAAATCTCTTCCGCTCGAAACAGTAGATTCAGTGTCTGATAACAAGGCGCTGGAATTTAGGTTGGAAACCTACAGACAGAGGTCCCGAAACTGCGCTCTATCCGCGCTCTGTTTGTTGGATTATCACTGCTTTTCGTGGCCTTAGGTGTCATCCGCTGACCCGCATCTACTTGAAACTACGTTAGTTCGTTGATTCGAGTCCTACCTGAGGAGCCATATTTTTATCTCTACCCCTTCAATCACTTACGCGGCCTGCCCGGAAGCCTTGGGCACATCATTTTGTAGCCCTGTAGCCTATTTAGCGAAAAACCCAGCCCCACGCGCTCGCACCATTCCCGCCTCCACGCTTGGTCTTGCTGCAATCCGGTTGCGTAAAGATCGGTTACAGTCCGCCGTGCATGGCCGAGCCACAGCCCGATAAGGTCTTCGGGTACACGCATCCGCCGCAGTGTTTCTGTTCGGAATCGCCGGAAGGCGTGAAAGCCTACCCGCTTGCCAGTGGCGTGCAAGGCCCGGTGTACATTGCGCTGTGAGATCGGACGGCCGCTTGCAGTTGCGAACAGATACCCGGATTTGCTTTCCACGTACCGGCGTAATAGCCCGGCCAGCGGCTCTGGAATATCAATCTCGCGAACTGCATTGGGCGTCTTGGGTAATGAAAGTAGAGATTTGTTTATTCATGATTGCCGCATCGATCTCGAAATTTCGATGCGGCGTTTTCGTGCTGCCACGCGCAAAAGAAATTCCCGTCCCGGAGCGCCTGTTTTAAACCGGCGCGGTCTACACCAATAACACCGGCGCATCTTGCCGCCGTTTCCGCCAGGGCCGGCAACACGATGTCCTCATAGCGACCCGATGCGCCATAAGGAACCGCAAGGTTGCTTCTAACCTTGCCATCCTGATATTGAAGACAAACTACCCCCTCCATCAGCGCCGACAGAATAGCTGCCCATCAGCGGATGTAGCTGTCGAGTTCGGCTTTAAAACGTCCCCCCCTCCGCCTATCGTGGCAGCGTCCGCGCCTCAGAGTCTGCCGGAATGGCAAGTATCTTCACCAACAAAAACCGTTCCTTAAGCTGTCTGGGACATTGCCGTATCATTATCGGTAATACCTTTACCTCCGAATCTATTGAGGAGCAGGGCAGCA
>JBEKBO010000140.1:0-11954 GCA_050015355.1 Candidatus Korobacteraceae bacterium
ATCAAGATCCGCCGCATGCCGCTTGGCAATATCGCTGTACTGACCGATGAAGCGGCGGTGAGAGGACACAGGCCTTCCGTGGACGTTCTGTTCCGTTCGCTGGCACAAGAGTTCGGACCTGACGGCGTGGCGGTGCTGATGACCGGAATGGGAGAAGATGGGGCCGATGGGATGGGAGAAGTGAAAGCGCACGGAGGAACGACGATCGCCCAGAACGAGGAAAGCTGCGTGGTCTATGGCATGCCACGCGCCGCCATCGAACGAGGCCATGCGTCCAGAGTTTTGCCGCTTGAGTCCATACCGGGTATGCTGCTAGCGCAGTGCAACGCGGGACGAGGCGGCACGTCTGAAATGAACGGTTGAGTTTTGCGGGCAGTTTCCGCAACGAGATGCGAGGTATCTATGGAACAGTTCCCTGCTCTGCTGAGAGTTAGTGACCACAAACCGGTACGCTACCTTGTTGTCGACGATTCGGTGTTCGCGCGAAAAAACCTTTCCCGCCTCATCGAGTTGTTCGGCGGCTGCGTGGCGGGCGAGGCAGGCGACGGCTGCACTGCGATTGCCGAATACGACCGCACCGATCCCGATATCGTGCTGATGGACATTACCATGCCGCAGATGGAGGGCATCGAGGCGGCGGAACGAATCGTGCGCCAGCATCCGGAGGCGCGCGTGATCATGGTGTCCTCCGTGGGTTACCAGGAGAATATCGTCGCCGCCCTGCAAAAAGGCGCGCGCCACTTCGTGCAGAAACCAGTGAAGCCGGAGCTGCTGTATGAAGTGATCAAGTACGTAATGGGTGACGACGGAACGAGCGGTGTAAGTGTCCCGGCCGAAGCCGGAGGATCAGCCTAAATGAAAATGGAGCTCATCCAACCTTTCATTAACTCCGCTGACGCCGTGCTGGCCGAAGCACTGAACTGCGCGACCCAGGTCAGCGACCTCAGCATGGAGGAGAATCCATACGAGCGCCAAGGGCTGGCCGCGCTGGTAGCCATCACCGGCGAAATCGAAGGGCGCGTGATCGTCGATGTCGAGCCGGAAACCGCGCTTCGCGTGGCCAATCAGCTCGCCGGCGCGGAGCTGCCCGCCTCCGACGACCTGGTGCGCGAGACCGTCTGCGAATTGGCGAACCTGGTGATCGGCAACGCCGTGACTACCCTGAACGATCGCGGATTCCAGTTCAAGGTGCATCCGCCGGAGTTCCATGCCTCGCACGAGGGGCTAAAGGGCTCCGAGGACACCGAGGCGATCGTCTTGCGTTTCGAAACCGACGCCGGCCAGGTCAACGTGAATATCGCCATGCAATATCGCAGCCGCCGCAAGGAGGACGCAGCGCGCTGGTAAATGAAAAGTTTTCGGGGAACGGGCGGGAGCCTTCCCGCCCATTTTTATTGGAGGCCCTAGTGTGCTGCCCCGTGAATAAGTTTCAAAGTGTCATCCTGAGCGGAGCGAAGGATCTGCTTTTTCGCACACCTGAAAACTAAAGCAGATTCTTCGCTCACTGCGCTCGCTCAGAATGACACTTCAAAGGGTTATTACGCGACCATTTGGGGACGCGGCACTATATGCGAGGCACGATCTGGACCGGCCGCTGCAACGGAACTCCGGTACAGCTTTCGGTCGCATCGCAACTCAAGTCCTGCGGAGGCGCGATATTGAGGATGCCGCCGCTGGTGTTGGTCGCGAACGCATTCGTACTGGTCAGCACGACGTAGATGCCATTCCCACTCGTCCCGTTCGCGTTCGCTCGATCACCGGTGACGGTCACCGCAATGAACGCCTTGGTTCCATCTTTGGAAACCGCCACGGCCTGAACTCTCGCGCTCGGATCGACTGTGTTAGGTATAGGCGTGAGGGTGGTTACCTTGAAGCTGTTGGCGTTGATGACGCTGGCCGCATTTGCCCCGGTGTTGGCTACGTAGACAGAGGTTCCATCCGGAGTAACGGCCAGGGCGACAGGCGCGGTGCCCACCGGAACGATTTTCAACGCGGGCAGCGTGGAGTTGCTCGCATCCAGGACGGAAACCGTGCCGTTTCCCTTGTTGGAAATGTAGAGCCGGTTCAAACTGCGGTCCGTGATGATGACACTGGGAGTAGACAAGGTTCCGGTCGTAATTGAGAGGGTCGTGACCGATTCGGCGACAGCGTCGACCACGGAAATATTGTTGCTCCCCTGATTCAATACGTAAAGCGTGTTGCCGTCCAGGCTGGTAGTGGCCCATATCGGAGTCGTGCCCACCGCTAACGGCGTGGTTGAAAGCGTGGCGGCGGCAATATTCAGCACGCGTACGCTGCCCGTCTGATCGAGGATGAACGCCTTGGAATCGCTCAGCGCTACCTGGATGAAACCGGGCTTTGAACCAGCACATATTGGGTTGCCGGTCAGCGTAGCCGTGCTGGTATCGATGATGCCGATAGCCCCCGTGCCCCCGCAAATCGGGAATGTCGTCGCGGTCGGCGACGCTTGCAGGCTCACCAGGATCTGACCCGTGGTTGCCGTTGCCGTGATAAAGGTGGGAAAGAACTCCTGGGGCAACGTAACAACCGTGGGTGTGCCCACAAGCGTGTTGATGAGGGTCACGGTATCGCTCTCTGTGTCGGCGGATGCGACAAAGGAGTTGCTGCCGGCAAAGGTGATCAGCCTGCTGTCGAGAGGATCTACCGGAGGAGCCACCGCCGCCAGCTTATCGTTAGCTCCAATCGAGTAGTTGCCCACATTGGAGTCGCCGGCCACGTTGAAGACGCTCACGGTCCCGCTGACGTTGGTGGGATCGGCAACATTGGCGGTATTCGGATTCACATTGAAAACCGCAACCTCATCAGCCAGTTGCGGATCGCCAGCCGCGAGCGGAACAATGCTGGCAATGGGCCGATAAGTGCCGCCGCATCCGGACAGGAACAACCATGAGCATGCAATCGTCGCAACCACGGCTCTGCGCAGGAAATCCATTCGCACTCCACCCGAAACTCTCATTTTGAACTGACGAGAGACGGGAAAGAGCTATTGTACCGGAAGCGAAGCTGCTGCCCAATGGGTTTGCCCTAAGCCGCGGATTTCCGGCGATTGCGGGCGCGCGGACGGGCATGCGACTGGCCGGCACGCTGCATCTGTTCGACCCGGGCGGGCGGCTTCTTCTCCCCCATCTGCGCCAGGCTCTGCTTGAGCGCCGCCATCAGGTCGACCACGGGAGCCGGCTTGGGTGTCTCGATCGCCGTGACTTGCCGCCCCTCGAGACGGGCCTTGATGAGCGCTTTGAGATTTTCCTGGAAAGTGTCGTGGAAACGGGTCGGATCGAAGCTGTCGGCCAAGGCCTCGATGAGTTGATTGGCAATCTTCAGCTCGGCTTCTCGGATCTCGACGCTCTCGGTCCCGAAGCTTTCCATGGCGCGCACCTCGTCCTGGTAGTACATCGTGTGCAGCAACAGGCCGCCGCGGTAGGGACGCAAACAGACTGTGTATTCGCGGTTGTGCATGGTCAGCTTGGCTATGGCGTAATAGTTATTGTCGGCCATGGCGCGCGACAACAACGCGTAGGGGCGTTTTCCGCCTTCCTCCGGCGTCATGTAGTAAGAGGACTCCAGGTACAGCGGGTCAATCTCGGAGGCCTTGACGAATTGAACGATCTCCATCGCCTTGGCGGTTTTAGGCTTGATCTTCTTGATCTCCTCGGGCTCGATGACGACGTACTCGCCTTTCCGGTACTCGTATCCTTTCACAATGTCCCGGCGGTCGAGCACCTGGTTGTCGGCCGAGCAGATCAGTTGCTGCTTCACGCGGCTCAGGTCTTCGCGATGAAGCATGTTAAAGGAGATGCTGGCGCCGCGCGCGCCCGAGTAGAGACGCACCGGCATGGAAATCAATCCGAAAGTGAGATAACCGGACCACACGGAAGCAGGCATGAAATCAGACTCCTGGATGGCGGTACAGGGAAAAACGAGTCAGACCCAGAGCGGTTTCAGAGTAGGGGTATCCCCGGGGCCAGGCCTCATGGGATATACCTTTCGCTAAACTGACCCTAACGGGCTGCTGCTCTTGCCGCCGACGCCGGGGTAAAGAGGGGGCGCGATTCGGGGGCTTGGGACGCGGTTCCGGGCGCGATTCCCCATGCTCGCTCGCCCTGGGCTGGCTCGTTCTGATAGGATGCGCTGCAAAGGAAGCTGTTGCCTAGACGAAGGCAAGCTGGCAATTCGCTCCGACCTGCCAAACCAAGGTGTCTCTGGTTAGGCGGGACTAGGGCGGAGGCAAGCACGGGAGGCAATCTCGCCGGAAACGTTCCGCACGATGGCTTTGATGGGAGCTGCAATTCTGCCCGCCGAGGTGGCCCTGCCATTTTGGCTGCTGATGCGGCACGCGCCGCTGCTTCCCGCTCTGGGTTTTACCAGCGCGTTCGCCTTGGGCGCGTGGGGTTTGCGCGCAGTGTCTCTCGGCGGCGCTTTCACCGGACTGCTGCTGACCGTCCTCGTCTCTCTGGCGGCGGGCCCGCCGGGCTTCCTGGCCATTCTGGTTCTGTTCCTGCTGACGTTTCTGGCGACGCGCTTCGGCTATGCTCAAAAGCAACGTAGAGGAACCGCGGAGCGGAAACGCGGGCGAACCGGCATCCAGATACTGGCTAATCTAGGGCCGGCTTCGATGACCGTCGTGCCGCTGCTGCTCTGGCGTCCGCTGTCTCACGTGCTGCTGGCCGGGTTCGTCGCCGCCATTGCCGAAGCTGCGGCAGATACGGTTTCCAGCGAGCTTGGGCAGGTGCTCGCGCCGCGAAAAGCCTACTTGGTGACGAACCTGGAGCGTGTAGAGTGCGGCAGGGACGGGGCCATCAGTTTTGCCGGCTGCATGGCGGCATTGGTTGTCAGCGCGCTGATTTGTGCGGTCTGCCAATGGGTTGACCTGCTGCTGCCCCGCTGGTTCTGGCTGGCAACCCTCTCGGGATTTGCCGGCATGCTGCTGGACAGCATCCTGGGCGCGACCATCGAGCGCCCCGGACGCTTGGGCAATAACTCCGTAAACTTTGTAAGCGGCGCTTTTTCGGCTTTTGTAGCTATCCTGATCGCATTTTTGTTCCGCTAAGACCGCAAATCGCTTCCCTGGTGTTCTGAAAATGGTGTTCTGAAAATGGAACACTTTCAGCTTTTCTGATCCGCTGCGGCCCACGCTGGTAAGCTCACGTCGCAACACGAAAAGAGCGGTGCCCGGGGAGGCACCGTCTGATTGGACACTTTCAGGCGCGGTGCGGACCGTGCCTTTTTTTCGCAACTCCGGGCTGCCCCACCTTGGTCCAAAGATCCCCCTGATTGTGTTAGGTTGAGAATTCGCGCGCTGCCAAACTGTATCCGGACTCCCAAGAGGATGTCATGGCGACCGGAGCGTAGCGGAGTGGAGCCACCCTTTGTTTTTTAACAGTAGGAACAAAAGGTGGCTCGACTTCGCTCGCCATGACAGTCTGATGTGTCGGGATGCACCAAAGAGGAAACTGCGGCGCAGCGAACGGAGCCAGTTGTGTTTAGAGCGATCATCGATCTCACGCATTCGGTTTCGGCAGACGCGCCGAGTTGGGAAGGCGCGCCAAGCGCGCTAACGGCGGAGGTGGTGGCCAGCCATGACCGCGAAGGCTACTACGTGCGCAGAATCTCGCTCGATGAACACACTTCGACGCACATGGATGCTCCCGCACACATGGCGCGAGCAGGCTGCACGGTAGACCAGATTCCGGCCGAACGGCTGGTGGGCCCGCTGGTGGTGCTGGACATCAGCCGGCAAGCCCGGCATAACGCCGATTACAGACTGCGCAACGAGGACATCGGGCTGTGGGAAGAGCAGTGTGGCATGATCCCGCCGGGAGCCATCGTGGTTGCCTACACAGGATGGGCGACGCGTTGGAAGACGCCCGAGGCTTACCGCAATGCCGACGCGCAAGGCATTCTGCACTTCCCGGGATATTCACTGGACGCGGCCCGATTGCTGGTGGATTCGCGGAGCGCCGTCGGCCTCGGGATCGACACCCTGAGCGTCGACTTCGGTGCTTCACGAGACTATGAGGTGCATCGGTTCTGCGCTTCCCGCGGCGTTTATGGCCTGGAGAATGTGGCTAATCCCGGGCAGGTTCCGCAAGCGGGAGCCATGGCCGTGGTGTTGCCCATGAAGTTGGAAAATGGCTCCGGCGCGCCGGTGCGGATCGTGGCGCTGCTGCCGCGGACCGGTTTCGCGGAATAACCTTTTGAAGTGTCATTCTGAGCGAGCATGGCGAGCGAAGTTGAGGCGCGAGGCGGCGTCTGAGCCGCCTGCCGAAATCCTGAGCGAAGCGAAGGAACTCAGCAGGCGAACTTACGGTACAGCCTGCTACTGCAGCTGGTAGCGTGCCTCATAATCGTCGCGGTTCCGCGTCACTTTTTTTCGCCGGCGTCTTCTGCCTTCACGAACTCCCATCGGCCACGGCCGCACAGGTTCTTGCAGGTGGGAAGCTGCTCACCGGCCTTGAACTGCACCGGGGTCTTGCAGACACTGCACCAATAAATGCCCGATTGGGGCGCTTCGGTTCCGGGTGCGAAAGTCATTCATCGACTCCAAGAAATATCTGTTCTAGGTCAGCAGTCCGATGGTAAATGCCCGAGCCGTTTCCGCCAAACAGGAGAGCCGCGCGAAACGATGCGGACATTCTCAGGCGGGGCGCACTCTCTGTGTCAGATAGCTGAAGGCCTCGCGCATGACGCGCATGACACTGAACCACAGGCCGCGATAGGCAAGTGGACGCGGCGAGGCATAGGTCGTAATCCCCTGCCGCTGCATCAGCCGCTTGATTCGGTAGAGATGATAGGGGTCGCTGACGACAACGCAGGTGCGCATATTGTTGGCGCGCATGATGACGGCGACGCGCTCAGCGGATTCGGCGGTGCTCCCGCCCTGGGTTTCGGCAATCAGATGACGTTCGCCGATGCCGCGGGCCGACAGATAATCGCGGCCGACGCCGCCCTCGCTGAACTTCGGATCGCGCCCTGACCCGCCCGTGATGATCAGATACGGAGCTATTCCCCGGCTGTAGAGCGTGATCGCATGGTCGAGCCTGGCCCGGAAGACTGGAGAGGGGCGGCCCGCATATTCCGCCGCGCCGAAGACAATGATGACGTCGGCCGGTTGAGCCTCATCACGGCGGGACTGCCAGACGATGGCGAAACAGATGAGCAGATAATAGCCGGCGATGAGGCCCAGAATGACCCAGACGATCCGCAGCCTCCAGCGGACGGAAGCGCTTTTCGGCTCATGCGAATGCAATTGCGGTGCCGGCCGGGAACTCGCCTCCGCGCTCATTGGTCTCCGAGGATCTCCTCAATTTTCTGGGCCGGAACGGCTCCCTCGCGCATGATTCTCCAGCGGCGCCCGGAGTCGAACAAGCCGACGATCGTCGAAAGCGTCGATAAAGGAGATGGGCCGCCGTCGACAATGATCGGAAGCGCCCCCTCGAATTGCAGTCTCACGGCTTCGGCGTTGGTGCATTCGGGCGCGCCGTGCAAATTGGCGGAGGTCGCGGTGACGGGAACGCCGGCGGCACGAATGACGGCAATCGCGATCTCCGATGCGGGAATGCGAACGGCAATGTTGCCGGTATTGGCCGTGACCTTGAGCGGCAGCGTCGCCGACGCCGGAACCACCAGCGTCAGAGGCCCCGGCCAGAATTTTTCGGCCAGGAGATAGAACTCGTCCGGGAGAGGTTTGGCGAGGTACTCGGCTTGCTCGACGCTCTCGATCAACAGCGAAAGCGGTTTATGGCGGTTGCGAGACTTGATCTCATAAATGCGATCAACTGCGCGGAGGTTGAACGGATCGGCGGCCAATCCGTAAAACGTGTCGGTGGGCATGCCTAGGACCTGCCCCTGCCGTATATGCTCCGCCGCATAAGTAACCAGCGACGGCTCGGGTTCGTGAGCATTGATCTTCAGTATTTCGGGATGCACCCGTGCGTTTCCTTTGCGTGCGATGAACTAGCACCCCAGCAAGCCAAATAAGGGCTTGCTGGGGGCCCCGCCAAGCCACTGAAAACTCGAAATCGCGTCTGAAAAGCAAACCCCTTGCGGGCCAAAAGCCGCCGGGATGATTATCATAAAGCACTTGTGCGCTGCGGCGGAAACCCGTTCGCAAAAAGCCGCCAATCCGGACTCTTCCAGCGGCCCGCCAGGGCGAGCGAACAGTAGCATATCGCACATTCAGCCGCAAGCAGCAGGCAATCGCCCCAACACGCCAACTGCGGCGCGCGCCGGGCACCCCGGCCCGCAGGTGCCTGCCGGGCCCCCGGCGTATGATGTGAAGGCCGGCACTAGCTGGAGCGAGATTCGCGCCGCCTCTTACCCATGAACGGCTTAAAAGACCGCCTGAGACAGGTTAGCAGTAAAGAGAACGTCCTCGTCAAGGAGCTTCGGCACAGCTTTACTCAGGCCGCACTCACCGAAGACGGCTATTGTGCCATCGAAGGAGTACGTCTGCTGGAGGAGGCCCTGCGCAGCGGGCTGCGCGTCAAGGCTGTTTTCTTCAGCCAATCGGCCCGGGAACGCGCCAACCGGCTGCTGCCGCAGATTAGCACGCACGCCGACACGCTGCTGCTGCCGGACGCGGTTTTCCGCAGCGCCGTCGCCACCGAGACTCCGCAGGGAGTGGCTGCCCTGGTGAAGCTGAAAACCTTTGCCTTCGCCGATCTGTTGGGCAACAATCCACTGCTCCTGGGAGCCGCCGGTGTGCAGGACCCCGGGAATCTCGGCACCATCATCCGTTCCGCCGAGGCGATGGGCGCATCCGGGGTTTTGACCATGGAGGGGACGGTCCACGCCATCAACCCGAAGGTCATCCGCGCTTCGGCCGGTTCCCTGTTCCGTTTGCCGGTAGTAAAAATGGACTCGGCGGAGGCGGTGCGGAACCTTCGCGATCAGGGAGCAAGAATCCTGGCCACGTCTTCCCACAAGGGCATTCCGCTGGACGAAGCCGACCTGACGGAGGCTTGCTGCATCTTTGTCGGCAGCGAAGGCGCGGGCATTTCCAAAGAGCTGATTGCCGAAGCCGACGAGGTGATCGCAATTCCACACTCGGAGCGAGTGGAGTCGCTGAACGCAGGGGTCGCGGCCTCCATCATCTTGTACGAAGCAGCCCGGCAACGCCGGACAGCCGCACGGATTCAGGACGAATGAGTCTTTTTCGAGCCACTCCGAACCCGCAAGAACCGGTCGACCGGACGCGACCGCTGGCCGTCCGCATGCGGCCACGCGATCTGGACGAGTTCGCCGGCCAGGAACACATCCTCGGTCCCGGCAAGCCGTTGCGCGTGCAGATAGAACACGACGATACCGGTTCGATTCTTTTTTGGGGTCCGCCCGGTGTGGGCAAAACAACGCTGGCGCAGATTATCGCCCATCGCACCCAGGCGGAGTTCATCGAGTTTTCGGCCGTGCTGACGGGGATCAAGGAAATCAAGCAGGTCATGGCCGATGCCGAAAAGGCGCGGAACTTCGGCACGCGGACAATCGTCTTCATCGACGAAATTCACCGCTTCAACAAGGCTCAGCAGGACGCCTTTCTGCCGCACGTGGAAAAAGGAAACATCCGGCTGATTGGGGCGACCACCGAGAATCCCTCTTTCGAAATCATCTCGGCCCTGCTCTCGCGCTGCCGTGTTTATGTTCTGCATCCGCTCACCGCGGAGCAGCTCATGGCGCTGATGCAGCGCGCGCTGGCGGACGCGGAACGCGGACTTGGACTTCTCCGGCTGACCGTGGAGCCTGCGGGACTGGAGCGCATTGCTGCTTATTCCAGCGGTGATGCCCGCAGCGCCTACAACGCGCTGGAGGTGGCCGCAACTCTCGCGGTGGAAGCCAATGGAGGCGCCAGCGGCGGTGTGATCACCGCCGCCATCGTCGAGAGCGCGTTGCAGAAGCGCGTGCTGCTCTACGACAAGGCCGGCGAGGAACACTACAACCTGATCTCCGCCCTGCACAAGTCCGTGCGCAACAGCGACCCGGATGCCGCCCTGTACTGGCTGGGGCGCATGCTGGAGGCCGGGGAAGATCCGCTCTTCGTCGTCCGGCGACTGGTCCGAATGGCGGTGGAGGACATCGGACTGGCCGACCCGCACGCACTCGAACTCGCGGTGGCGGCCCGCGACGCCGTCGATTTCATCGGCATGCCCGAAGGAAACCTGGCGCTGGCCGAGGCCGCCGTCTACCTGGCGCTGGCGCCGAAGTCGAATGCGCTGTACACGGCCTACCAGAATGTGCAGCGCGATGTCGCGGAGACAGCCGCCGAACCTGTGCCGCTGCACCTGCGCAACGCTCCTACCAGCCTGATGAAAAACCTTGGCTATGGCGAGGGATATCAGTACGCCCACAACCTGGACGACAAGATCGCCGACATGCAGTGCCTGCCGGACAATCTGAAGAATCGCGTCTACTACCATCCGACCGGCGAAGGCGTCGAAAAACGCATTCAGGAGCGCATGCAGATGCTGCGCGAGAGACGCGAGGCGGCGCGGCGCAAACGGCAGGAGTGAAACTGTCGATAAGGCGTCTATAAGGACGAAGGCTGTGTCAAGGACAGAGTTGTCCTGTGCAGTGTTTGTGACGCCGCGTGTTGGCCAGAGTTGGGTTGAGGACCAAGAGTTCCAAGCATCACGCTGAATCACCTGCGATGAAGCAATCGCTTCACCATCCATCTATGCGGTCTGAACTGCGACCATGATTTTCCATGCGAACATCCAGCCGCCGGACCGGTGTGGAAGTGGAAAATGCGCGTGAGCGCCGTCTTCTGCACCGGTCAGTCTGGATGCGAGAGTGCCCATTCAATTTCCCGGTCTAGCTTCCGCCGACCACACCTTCATCTCGGGCTGCCCTCGATGCGAGCGATCTCCGGATACGCTGTGTTGGTGCGCAGCATCCAGAACAATCGCACGGCTAATCTTCTTGCCGCAGCCACCTTGGCGACTCCCTTTGCCATGCGGTGACAGCGATGCTTGTACTGCTGGCGAAATCCTGCATCCAGGCGGTTCACTGCTTGCACACTCTCGACCAGCAACATGCGCACAAACGAGTTCCCCTGCTTGCTGATCGATCCCAGGCGCCGCCGATTACTTGAGCTTTTCTCGCTCGGAATCAGGCCGAGATAGCTCGCTACCTGCTTGCCGCGCTGGAATCGACTCACATCCCCTATTGTCAGAACATAGGCCAGGGCGGTGATCGGACCCACGCCGGGCTGCGTCATCAACAACTGCGCCCGCCGGTTCGCCTGGGCGGCACGCTCGACAGCCTCGTCGAGCTGACCAATCTGCGGATTTAGGCCGCTGAGCAGGGTCAGCAGGTCTTGTCGGCGTTGCGCCGCCCAACCTTCCAGCGGCAACTCGCGTAAGGCTTTCTGGCCAGCTGCGCTCCACAGCTTCCGCTTCATCTGCACGCCCTTGTTCAGCATTAGATGATGCAGGCCGTTCTTGACCCGCACCCGGATGCCAACTAGCTTGTGGCGATGGATCAGCAACTGCCGCAGATCGCGTTCGGCGGCACTTGGCCTCCACAGCCGCGGGAAGCGACCCTCCATCAATAGCTTTAGGATGTGCCCCGCATCACGCCGATCCGTCTTCTGCTTGCGCACGTAGCTGGCTCGGATCGCGGCTGCATCGCCAATCCAGACCTCATGCCCCAACCGCTCCAGAAGATCCTCGAACCACTGCGTGTTGCCACACGCTTCAAAGCCGACCAGGGCCGGCGAACTCAACTGGCGATAGAACCGCTCGGCTTCACCATGGCCATTCTCCAGCTTCAGCTCGCGAATCTCTCCCGTTTCTGAATCGAAAACTGCAACTTGTTGCCAACCAGGATGGAAATCACACCCTACAATAGTCATGAAGGCTTCTCCTGACCCGGATGCTCTTGTTCCTCAAACAATGAACATACAGGTCGCTAGAAGCCTTCGTCCTTATCCAATCAATTTC
>JBEKBO010000141.1:0-10707 GCA_050015355.1 Candidatus Korobacteraceae bacterium
GACTTCGGGCAAGCGCAAGCAATCGTGGCTGGTGTGGAGTGCACGGCGCACTATCTTGCCATCGATCTTCCGCATTCGGATGACATCTTTGTGATGGCGTTTCCAGCCGAGACCACCGAAGCATTCTTGGAAGGCCATGTCCAGGCCTTTGCCTATTGGGGTGCCCAAAGTCGCACTTGCCGGTATATGCCATGACCATGCCGTCGTCCGCGACCGCCACCCAGGAATCGAGCTTGGTGGGATCGATATGTGAAGGATGGGTGTCGAACGGACCTTGGGCAATGGCGAATGGCCCGGCCAGCGATGCGGCACTGAAACTCACGATCAGGGCGCCCGAGCTTTTCAGAAAATCACGCCGTGAAAGGCTCATACATTCCTCGTATCGGCATACTTTCGAATCGCGCGAAGCATGCGAACGTGAGCAAAGCAGCGGCACAAAACGCCTGCGAGGGCTTCGCGGATTTCCGGGTCAGAGGCCTTAGGTTTCTCGTCCAGGAGGGCCTTGGCCGTCAGGATCACGCCGCTCAGGCAAAAGCCGCACTGCGCAGCCGCTTCGTCGATAAAAGCCTGTTGGATCGGGTGAGGTTTTTCCGGTGTGCCGAGGCCTTCCAGCGTTGTAACCTCGTCTTGGCCGACCTCGCTGACCGGCATGACACAGGAGCGCACTGCCCGTCCGCGCAAGATAACTGTGCAGGCTCCGCACTGGGCCATTCCGCAACCGAACTTCGGACCACGCAACCCAAGTTCGTCGCCCAGAACGTACAGCAGTGGTGTTGTCGGGTCGACGTCGACCGTTTGCAGACGGCCATTCACCCTGAGTGAAATCGAGCTCATAGCAACGCCTTGCGTGTAATCTGTGACTCAGTGACAGCTTCAATGTCCACTTAGCTTTCGATGCTGGAAGTAGCCTTGGCTGATACGAGTGGAAAGGAATTTATCAGAGGTAGGGATACCGCCAGCGGGACGACCGTTGGCACGAGAACTGCACGCTTCCCACGATCGGCCAGGAGGTAAACAAATAGCCTCGGCAGAGCGCATTCATAGTTGCCATCCTCGCGCAGCTGGTGGCGGGCCCGTTGGCCGATGTGCAGAAATCAATTTTGCCCTATATGCCTTGAGGGACGAGGGTTCGGCATCCCTGAGCATGCGGCGCACGCTTTTTGAGCCGTCAAAGGCAAATTGCACCATGCCGGGGCAACCAGAAGAGGGACCGGGCCCCGGAGGGAGGACCGCGCGAGGGATGTTAACTAACGTGCGGAGTGAAAAGGGCTAGCCATATGAGATCGCAAGGACACTTTGACCGACCCTGGCAGTGTTCGCGAGTTGCGGTTGTGAACACCTGGCAACTAGCCACTCGGAGTGTGTGCGATGCACGCTCTTGCTCTTAGATCTCAATCCTTAACCGCCACAGTCCAGGAAACGGACAGGCTCGTGCCCGTCTCAGCTGTTGCCTCTTGGCTCGGTATGTCAGAGGGCGCCGTGCTGGAGATGATTGACCAGCATAATGCTCATATCCGCCAAACCACTGATTCCCCGCGGGCAGGAACCGGTGAAGGATTACCCTTGCGAGCTCACGCAGCCCGCGACTCGCGAAGACCTAGCCTGGAACTGATCTCAGCGAATGCCGCTGCGAGAATGCTAGCGACCACTCCGGCAACGCTCAAGTACTGGCGAATCGTCGGCAAGGGACCGACCGCCTACAAAATTGGGTCCCGCTGGAAGTACAATTGTTCCGACGTTCTTGCGTTTGCCGAATCGGGCAAACACATCGCTTCCGTGCGGGTGGCCGTGGAGGAAAACCTTGAGCGTCTATAAGAGAGGTGGGGTGTTCCACTTCGATTTCAGTATTCGTGGTGTCAGATATCGCGGTTCAACAGAGCTGCGAAAGAAACACGCCGCGGAGATGGTGAAGGCCCAGTTGAAGATGGAGGCGCGGGCTAAGCGGTTACAGTCCGCGGCAAATCAATCGTTAACTCTTAAAGGGTTCGCGCCAATATTTCTGGAGTGAATGGAAACCGCGCGATCCCGCAAAACCAAGGGCGAGTTGGTTGCCGACACGAAACGGTATTACAGGAACGGTTGGCGCTTGCTCGAAAGCACACAATTGGCCGCAATGAAACTCTCCGAGATTGGGCGCGACGATGTGGAGGCGCTGAAATTTTCAGGCGGCCCTTATAACGGAAACTGCGCTCTGCGGACGCTCCGTAGAATGCTCAACCGAGCCCACGAACTTGGACTCACTTCCCGGCCGGACGCATTCAGCCTTATGCCAGAAATCAGTCGCGAACGAACTCTGACGAGGGCCGAGGAAACACGGTTCTTGATGGTCGCAAAACAACCACTTCACGATGTGGTCGTTTGCATACTGGATTCGGGCATGAGACCAGAGGAAATCTTTCGCATGGGCTGGGAGCATGTCTGCTGGGAGCAACGGGAGTACTTTATCCCCTTTGGCAAGACGAGCAAGTCGCGACGTCACGTTCCGATCAGCCGGAGGATGTACGACAACCTGATCGCCAGGTGGCATGCTGCCGGTAAGCCGCAAACCGGTTGGGTCTTTCCCTGCAGAGTGACGAAGGCGGGAAACCCGATTTCTCCTACTGGCCACATTACCACTGTCGAAAAACAGTTCTTGGCGGCAAGGGCGGCCGCCCAGCTGCCGAAAGAGGTTGTGCTCTACACGTCCAGGCACACCTTCGGTACGAGGGCCTACAAGGGATCAAGAAATCTCAAGGCGGTAATGGACGTGATGGGACACGCGGACATAAAGACAACGATGCGCTACCAGCACCCAGAGGTCGATTTAGTGCGGGACGCCATCGAGCAGCAGCACAATGACACAAAACACGTCACAGCTCAGTAAATTGTGATAACGGAGAGCGGTAAGGGATTGATTTATTGGCTGCCCCCCAGGGATTCGAACCCCGATATGCTGATCCAGAGTCAGCTGTCCTGCCGTTGAACGAGGGGGCACCAGGCTAGCCGCGCCGTGAGGTGAAAAACGGGCGTCTGATCGGACTTTTCAATCATAAATGCGCCTGCAGAGTGCGTCAACAGCGCAACGACTGCAATCACCATCGCCATCGTGGCGAGCTGTGCGTTGGCGTTCCAGAGACCACTTCATAGCGCTCTCTAAACTTGCATCGCACCGCTCAGCGGTGCAGGCCAATCCAGTTTATTGTGACGCGCGAGGATGTCATCGATCTTTCGCGCTATCTCATCCGGAAACGGTGCGGTCTTGCGCACCTTGAGGTCGACGAATGCGTTCATGCACTCAAAGGTTGTAGCCAGTTTGCCTCGCGTTACGTTCACCATGAACATCAGGTAATGCAGACGCTTGGCCGAGCGCGCAACAAATCTCATATAAACGGCCACCTCTTCGCCCGGATTCACTTCGCTGAGAAAATGCATATGATGTTCCAGGTCGAAGGTGCCGGTCCCGTGCTGGCTGTGGTACTCGCGGGTTAGTCCGATTCGGTCGTGCAGAATGTCTCCCGCATCGTCAAAGATTGCCAGGTACCAGCGCATGTTCATGTGGCCGTTATCATCGCGGTATTCTTCGGGCACCGTCATTTTCAGACAGGCGGGACTCAGCGTTAGAATCTCTTGCGGAGAAATGGAGGACATCTTCATAGCCCCCATCCTACACGCCGCTCACAAGGGCGCAAATCGAAAGCCGCGCATCTAACCGGCTGCGGGAAACAGGAGTCTAAGCTGTTTCATAACTCACTTCAGGCTGGAGTGAACGGCGGGCAAGGTGACGATGAACAACGTCGAATCGCCCGAGGTCTTGAACAACGCGAACGCCCATCGATTTGAGCTTCATGCGGGCGAATCGATGGCGTGGCTCGATTACCGCCTGCAAAACCGCACGATTGTCCTTGTGCACACGGAAGTACCGCCAGAGCTTGCGGGCCGTGGTGTGGGAGCGAAACTGGTCAAAGCGTCGCTGGAGTACGCCCGCGAGTCGGGTCTCACGGTCGTTCCACGCTGCTCCTTTGCTGCCGCTTACATTCGCAAAAATCAGCAATACCAGGCGCTGCTCGAGCCCTCCGGCGGCACGCGCTGAGGAGTCGTAAATGGACGAGCTTGCACGTTCGCTTGCCGAAGCCATTATCGGTATCGACACACTTTGGGGCGGCGATGTCATGTGTCCCTCCGGAGCCGGGCGGTTTATCGCCGACTCATGGTTCGCCGATGAGCCGCTGCCGCATGCCTACACCGCTCCGGCCGCCGCGCGCTTGCGCGAAACGGGCGGTGTCTCCGGCCCCAGGGCCGACCGCGAAGCCGTGGACAGTTATCTGCGCCAGGTGGACATTCCGGCGGCCATTGCCGCGGTGCGCAAGTTCACGCGGAACTCCGCATCGTCACCCGGGCGCGACGACTTTGACTTTCTTGGGGGGCTCGCCGTTTGCTTGCAAGCCATGTGGGATCTGGCGATGGAGATGCTCGGCAAGGGTAATCCGGTGCCATATGAGCGCTGCGTCGAGGCCTCCACCGGCAAGCCGCCGCAGCCTTCGCAACCGCAGAGCAAGCGGGCGCGTCTGGCCGAGTTGCTCGGCAAGGCAGGTCACGCCACCACCGGGGCTGACGGCCTATTGCAGGCCGTCGACGCCTGGCGTCGAGAGCGGGTGATTCCCATGGCATCCGTCCGCGCCTTGGGTGCGGCCGTCATCTCTTACTTCGACAACCTGACCGTCGCCAATCTGCTGCCGTATCTGCCCGCCGAGCTGGCGCACGTTCCTCGGGCCAACATCGAATTCCTGCCGGTCAAGGATGCCTGGTTTTCCGGTTCGATGAACTACGTCGGCCGCGCCCGCAACCCGGATGGCAGCCCAAAGTACGAAGCGAGTTACGAGATCAACGCTTCCCTCCAGATTTCCGTGCCGGAGTTCGAACAATTGGTGAGTCACGAAGTCGTGCCGGGGCACGTGACCACCTTCGCCTATCTGCAAAATTTGTACGTACGCGGATTGGCGGGCTTTGAGGCGACCGTCCTGACCATGAATACGCGCGCCGCCACCCTCTTCGAGGGCTTGGCCAACAATGCCATCCTGATCGCGCACGGCGTAACTGAAATCGAACAGTTGCCCGATGAAGATTTGCAGATCAGGGTGCTCCTGGCCCTGCTTCAGGACGACGCCAAGAATCAGTCGTCGTTTTTGACCTGGGGCGAGGGCAGGAAGAAAGAGGAGGTCGCCCCGATTTTGCGCCGCGATTTCCTGGTCAGCGAAGAGCGCGCCGATAAGCTCTCGGGCGCTTGGGGACGGCATCCTCTGCTCGGCCGCATGTACCTGCCGGCCTACCGCTCCGGCACTGAAAGAGTTGCGGAGCTACGGCGAAAGTATCCGCCCGAGCGCGTTCTGCCGGCCATCTATGGCTGCTTGGGGCTGGTCGATATCGTAACCGTCGAGCAGGTGTTGCGCGGTAAGCGGCGAGGCTGACGGCCACGCGGGTTGGATTTTCGCGCTCCGGACTTCGCTCCCCGATACACCGATTCCCAAATCGCTTTAGAATAGCTCGCGATGAAACGCATTGCGCCCCGGGCAGTTATCGCTCTGCTGCTGCTGTCGCTGGCCGCCGTCTGTCAGCAGGCGGCGCCGCACCCCTTACGTTTTGAGGTAACGATTTCGCGCACACTGGGAACTGCGCCTGTCTCGGGACGATTGCTCGTTCTGCTCAGCACACGCGAGCCTCACTGGGGCTATCTCACTCCTGGATTCGGTGCCTCCACCCGCAAAACCTGGATTGCGGCCCGCGAGATTGACGGCGTGTTGCCCGGGCAGACTGTAGCGGTCGATGCCAACGCATTAGCGTTTCCGGCTCCGCTTTCCACCGCGCCGCCGGGCGACTACTACGCCATGGCAATGCTCGACGTCGATCACAACGCGGCCTATCGCTTCTTCACTCCCGGCGATCTGCGGATGAAGGCCGTCGCCCTCGGGCCTTTCAATCCCCGTACCGCCGGCAGCGTGCGGCTCACGCTGAACCAACGTGTGCCGCCAACAAAAACGGAGTCGCTTCCGCCGGGAATGGAATGGGCCGACTTCACCAGTCCCCTGCTCTCCGGCTTCCACGGACGCCCGATCCACATGCGCGCCGTCGTCGTGCTACCGCCAAGCTATAGCGGCACAGCGCGCCGCTTTCCAACCGTGTACCTCATCCCCGGCTTTGGGGCGACGGCAGACGATCTCCCGAGCACCTTCGGCGAGCAGCTCTTGAACGAAATGTCCGACCGGCGCGCGCCGGAAATGATCTACGTGCTGCTCGACGAATCTCTGCCCACCGGCACTCACGAGTTCGCCGACTCGGTCAATAACGGACCCTGGGGAACTGCCCTGGTGAGCGAACTGATTCCCTATCTGGAATCGAAGTACCGCATGGACGCCAAGCCTGAAGGGCGCTTTCTTACCGGACATTCGTCGGGAGGCTGGGCCGCGCTGTGGCTGCAAATCACGTACCCGGATTTTTTCGGCGGCGCCTGGTCCACCGCGCCCGACCCGGTGGACTTCCGCAACTTCACCGGACCCGACATCGCCGGCGCCAAGCCCGGAAGCAACTTCTACCTGAAGCCCGATGGCTCGCCATGGATGCTCGTCCGGATGCATGGCGCAGATGCCGAGTCGCTTCGCGACTACGCCCAGCAGGAGCGCGTGCTCGGCGACTACGGCGGCCAGATGTCTTCTTTTGAGTGGGTCTTCAGCCCGCGCGGCGATGACGGCAGGCCGTTGCAGTTGTTCAACCGCGTTACCGGCGCAATTGATCCCGCGGTCGCGCACACCTGGGAGAAGTACGACATTTCCCGCACTCTGCACGACCACTGGAACACGCTCGGCCCGAAGCTGAAAGGCAAGATCCATATTTTTGTCGGAACCGCCGACAGCTTCCACCTGGAGTCGTCCGTGGGCCTGCTCGACCAGCAGTTGAAAAGCCTTGGGGCGGATGCCGGGATCACCTACCTTCCCGGGCGCACCCACTTCAACCTCTACGATGGCGGGTTGTCAATCCGCATTGCGCAAGAGATGTACTCCGTCGCGCACGCAAAAAATCAGCGCTAACCGTACCGAAGGAACTCGGAATCCCAGAGCGGCACGGAGCGGGACAGTCTCATGGGATCCTTCGCTTCGCTCAGGATGACATCCTGAAACTTTTACCGTGAACTTACGGGACAACCACAAAAAATCTCGGACTTTTCTCCGGTTGACACCCGGGAATGCTGCTGGAACAATCTCAGCATACTGACAGACGAAGGAGTTATTCCATGTTAGAGGAACAACCAGCGTCGGAGCAGGCCGCGCAAGGCGACACCGTGTTGCGCAACGTGCTGCTCGGAGTTGCCGCTATCTATGTGGTTGTATCGCTTTTCTTGCTGTTTAGTCTGCGCAGCCGCGTGCAAGGTCTTGAGCAGAAACAACAGACGCTCGAGGCCTCCGACAAGGAACTCCGCGACAAGCTGCACCTGGCGAACAAGACCATTTCGGAGTCGGTGCAAGCTCTTGGCTCGAAGGTCGGCATGACCCAGGAGGAGATCGAACGCCGCACCGCGGAACTGCACCGGCAACAGCAGCAGGCTGAGGCCAAGCTGACGGCGGAGCAGAGAAAAACCCAGCAAGCAGTCTCGCAGGTTTCCGGTGACGTGACCGGCGTAAAGACCGATCTCGGAGGCGCCAAGCAGGATATCGCCAGCACCCGCACCGATCTTGAGGCGACCAAAGCCAAGATGGAAAAAGCTATTGGCGATCTCAATATCCAGAGCGGCCTCGTCGCCCGCAACCACGACGAACTCGAACTGCTCAAGCACAAGGGCGATCGCAACTACTTCGAGTTCACGCTGCAAAAAAGCCAGCGCCAGCCGGTTTCGACCATCAGTATGCAATTAAAGAAGACGGACCCAAAGCGGTCGAAGTTCACGCTCAACGTCATCGCCGATGACCGCATTATCGAGAAGAAGGACCGCACCGCCAACGAACCGCTTCAGTTTTACACGGGTCGCGATCGCAGCCTTTGCGAGGTTGTCGTCTTCAAGGTCGACAAGAATTCAGTGTCGGGCTACCTGAGCGCGCCAAAGACGATTCAACCCCAGGCCAATTAGACCGTTTTGCGAGGCGGGCGCTTGCTGCCAGGCGAGCGCCCAAATGGTTCGGACTCTTCCAGCGCTCCACGAGTTCCCAGTAGGCAAGCTTCTGCCATTCCAGCAGCGTTGTCTTGAGCCATTCCCGATTATTCCAGTAATCCTGCCGGAATTCGGTTTCGTTGTACGCCGCTGCGACTGACCACTCATATTGCGGTAGTCTTCGCTGGAAAATCGACAGTGCCCGCCGGGTGTGGTAGTCGGAAGTCACGATCAACACGCGGCGCGGACGCAGTGGTGCGAGGCATCGCGCCGCCTCTGCCGCCTCCGCAAACGTCGATTTCGCTGCAAGGGGGCATACGTGGACGCGGGCAGCCTGCTCCGGCGGCAGCGTCTCTATGTAGGTTTGAGCACTTTGCGCCACCGTTTTACCGAACGCCGGGCTGCGGTCGTCGGCATCGATAAAGAGTTCCCGGCCGAGCCCCGTCTTCAGCGCTTGTAGACCGCGGTTCAAGCGCCTATCGCCCGAATCGCCTGCCAGCACAACGATGGCATCGGAGGGTACTGGGCGATCAACCACAAGGTAGCTGCCCGCCCGAGGAAGCGCGAGCGCAAGGGCAAGTATAAGGACTGGCAGGATACGCACCATAAAGAATCATCTGAACGTAAGACAAACATCTTAGCGCACCGAAGGGCAGTTCGGAGCAATAGCTATCAGTACACAGCCTTACGTCACCTCATTGGTTACCGTGGTAATTCGGAAAAAGAACCGGTACTCGCGCAAAATTGATACATTGATTGCAGCTCAAAAGGTGCAACATGCAACAAGTGTCCCCGCGAGAGGGTCGGCGAGAACCCAGGTTTCCGTTGCAGATGCCAACCTTGGTGTTTGGCTACGACCGCTCTGGACGCGCCTTTATGGAGCAGGCGCAGACACTGGATATTTCCATCGCGGGCGCCCGGCTCACCGGTCTCAGCTCTGAAGTCGCGCCGGGGTTCATTCTGGCCGTACAGCAAGGCAACCGGCGTGCGCGCTTTCAGGTCCTGTGGGTGGGTGAGCCCAATACCGACCTGGAAGGGCAAATCGGCATGCAATGTGTCGAGGTCGGCGGAGACACACGCAAACGCATTTTGTGTATCGAGCCCAACCCGGCAGAGCAGGCTTTACAGCGTTCTTACCTCGAGACCGCCGGTTACGAGTTCGCTTGCCACGCCGATTGGCGCCAAGGCATGGCAGTCTTCCAGGAATCGGCTTTCGACCTGCTTATGGTGGATGTTCCATCAGGGCACACCGAGTTAGGGGAGTTCATCAGCTTCGTGCGCCTGAATTCGCCTCGCACCCGGGTCATGCTGCTCAGTAATAACCCCGGGCGGATTCCCGAGATTCTGCTCAACCAGGCCGACGGATTCATCGACAAGTCCAATTCCCGGCACGAGTTGCTGACCGTGGTGGAGGAAATGATCGGCGCGGGCAATCAGATCCGTTGGCCCCTGGCAAGATTAGCGGCACGTTATACCCTTGACGCGCCGGTTTCAATATTTCTCCGTCGCTCCGGCCTTCCCATCAGCATGCAAGGCAGATCAACCGATGTCAGCGAACTCGGGTTGGGTGCGGAGTTGGCCGAGAATCTCGTACCCGGAGAACTTGTCAGATTGTGCTTTCGCCTGCCCGGCAATGATTTTGATTTGACGCCCCAAGCCACCGTCCGCCGGCGGTCGGGTTCGCGCTACGGCTTCGAATTCGTCAGCTTCGAGCCTGCCCATTTCGAGGAACTCCGCCTTGCCTGTCTGAAGTTGCCCCGCATCAGCCTTCCCCAGCCAGTCTGAACACCGCCTGCCTTCAGCCCTGCACGAGCGGGCGTCAGCTCCTGAGGAAACGGCCCTTTCCGGCAGTCGGCCACCGGCCCCCCGTGAACGTAATGTGCTAGATTCATTTTCGGTGCTTGTGCGGCGCTTACAGCGCACCTTGCGCTATCAGCGGGGTCCCCGGCACGCGCCGTAGTTGCGCGTGTTGGGGCAAAGAAATCAACCCATGCGACTCATCGTCCGATCTTCTCCCATCCACGCCGCCGGCATCTTCGCCCTCGAGCGTGTCCTCAAGGGAACCAGAATCCTGGAATACACAGGCGAACGCATGGCGCACGAGGCCGCCGATGAGCTCTACAAGCACCGTCCTTACACTTACCTGTTCGGATTCGGCGGCGGTTCCAATGTCATCGACGGCTACGGAATGGCCATGTACGTGAACCACTGCTGCGATCCCAACTGCGAGACCGAGGAAGACGAGGAAGGCCGCGTCTGGATCGCCGCAATGCGCGACATCGACGCCGGTGAAGAGCTGACCTACGACTATTTCCTGTATGACGGAGAGGGCGATGCGCCGTGCACTTGCGGCACGCACAATTGTCGTGGAACGATGTATTCAAAAAAGGAAATGCGCAAACGCCAAAGAACTGCGAGTTCGAAAAAAACGTTGCGCAAAAAATCCCGGTCCCGCTCGGGCTCAGAATGACATTATTGGGGGTATTTACTTGACGCCACCGAACGCAAGATGTAGTGTCCGGGGCTGTGAGCGAGGATTACCCGAGGACATTGCTCGAGGTGGAACGGCGCTTCAGCCGCGAGCAGGCCTGCGC
>JBEKBO010000142.1:0-11709 GCA_050015355.1 Candidatus Korobacteraceae bacterium
AAGCGTTTCGCTTGGGCGCCTGGCGCCACACAGTTGGTGCTCATGAGCAGCAACTTAGCACGAAGAGTTGCGTAAAAACTTTCTTTCTTAACACCAGGTATCTATTTTATAACACAGTAGTATTAGTCCTTGGTGGAGCAACTCGCCCAACACGTCTGTGCCGTCGCCTTTCAGCAGTTCTGCAGGCATGGCCCATTGATGCAACACGCCATCATCATCGTGCCAGGTGAGGAGACGGCCCCAGTTATCGCTTTTGCGGCCTCGCGTCTTGGCGACCACGTGCAGAGCCGCACAAATCCACTGCGGCGGTTTGGGGTTGCCATCGTTGTCGGGTGGGCCGATGTAGACCAGGCCCCTATCGTTTACCTCGAAGCGACCGCCGCCATAATCACAGCTCGCCACTGCAGGGCGGGCATCAGCAAAGACCTGCGCCATTGCTTCGTCACCGCATGCGGCAATGTAATCATCCGGGCCGTTCACTCCATCGGCCGCCGGAAGATTACAGACAAACACTTTGCAGTTGCGCTTGCAGAGTTCGCGCACCAACGCAGCCCGTGCCTGCTCCACATTAGGGTTGGTCGCCGCGTTGCTATCAAGGAGCACAAACACCTTGCGACCGTCAACGCAATCTAGGTCGGAGATAGGCCCCTTCTCATCCACGCGCTCGCCTTGCGCATTTTCTAGCTTGCCGATGCGTCCTTTCCATCCCCAGCAGCCGCCCATGCCCACTGCGAAGAGATTCGCACCTGTGCGCTCGGCGTAGGCGGTGAGAGCCAGGGCCGACTTCTCCGCTTCCACTAGCACGACAGTACTATCAACATCTTGCAGTTTGGCTGCGGCGCCGGGCGGGAAGTACAGGTGTTTGCGGTCGGCGTAAGCCGACATGTACTTGTTCTTTTCTTTGCCAGCTTCGATCTCGGGGTTATCGCGGCGCACACGTGCCGATACGCGGGCGCCAGTCGCAATGCTGAAATACGGGAACACGACGCCGGACATGTCGCTGGTTACTGGCCCCTTAATTCCGTACCGCTCACGCGCCCCTTGATCGGTAACCCGTCGGACCTGAGCCTTTGTTAATAATTCCTCCGAGATGCCAAGGTGAATGAATTTGGCCAGGTCCACCGATGTAAGCGAGCTCGGCCGCTCGACTGGTGGGGCGTGCGAGTCTTCCGGCGGTGGTGCCGCTGCGGTCACCATCAGCGAGCCTCGCGGTGTTCGCGGTTGCGGAATTACCGCCGCGGCTCTGCTCTATTCTGCGGCAGATCCATCCTTCAATGTCGGACTCAAGCCAGCCCACTGCTCGTGCTCCGAGAGACACGGGTCGCGGGAAGGAGCCGTCAGATAGCCGCAGATAGATCGTGCTGCGGGAAAGCCCTGTACGGGCCCTAACTGCGGGAAGTCTAAGAATCGTGTTCGCCATACTGGGACGGTATTGCACAAGCCATCGCAAATGAAGGCACGAAACCTGACTAGCTTTCGTGCCTTATCTGAGCAATTTAATCAGGAGTAAAGCTGTTCGCCGCTCTCGGATCGGTGGGGTTCACGATAGAATAATTGCCAGCCTGCTCAACCCAGAATCCACTATTCATCGCAGTGCCGGGGAGTCGCATTCCTCCCCAATAGCACCCTCAAGTTGACCCTCAACAACGGTTTCGACTCGACTGGAACGATTACCACATTACTTTACGGTAACGATGTCATTACTTGCGGGGGAACAACCGGTGGAACTCGTTGGCGGGTAACGTATTACACGAATAACTCGCCGGGCCCAAGTTGTGACTTTAACATTACCGGGTCAACGTGGAATTTGGACAAATGATGACATCTGGGGCTACGAATACGTCAACAATGCGTTGCAGTTCCTCGCCCTTTACTTGGGGCGCACATTTTCCAACTCTCCACGCGCTCTCCGCTTTCGCACTTCCTGACGCTGGAGAAAATCGGTGTACGCTAGTGCCCTGAGCCGCTGCATGAGTTCGATTCCTTCCAGTGTGGGTTTCAGCAAGTCCCATGTATGCGGTCGAAGGGTTTTTCGGATTTTCTGCTCGTCTCCTTCCCCTTCTGGGAACACGGCATCCGCCAAAAAGCCATCTGTGATTCGCCCTTGTTCTTCTTCTGCCCACAGAATCAGGTCCATGCACGGCAGCAATCCATTCCTGGCCCAATCCATTAACTCTGGCATATGCTTTGTCGCTTCTGCCCACGTCTGCCGTTCACGTCGGAGCTTTTGCAGAAGCAACTTGAAATGCTCGATCACCGCTGCATTAGGGAAGTCCAGATCGAGGACGATCGGAACTATTGAACTCGTGGAGTCCTTATGCCTCACGGTTGGTTTCATCCGCCGGGGTTGGAGATAGGAAAATAAAAGGTGATGGATGATTCACCAATTTCTCCGCTTCCTCAATCTTCTCCTTGCTCAGCTGCCACCAAGAGCGCGCATCCCTTTCGAATTTATAGAGGTCCAACAGCCTCATCTCGCGGACAATGGGGCCATCTCCCTCCTGTTCGGGAAGGAATTCAATGTTGAAACACCAAGAGAATTCCTCGCCGTTGAAGGGCGCGCAACTTGTACTGCAGATCGGTTGCTGTCGGGAACTAAACAGCGCCTTTTTTACAGCAGCATCCCGCTCCGAAAAGAGTGGGTGTTCGCTGCGCATGTCTTTCAGTTGGTCGTAGCAAGCCCGCCTGATGTTGATTTGCTGCCACCACCCGAGTGCATCTAGAGTGCGGACGGGTTCGTAGTTCGCAAGCCGAAACCAATCTGGCAGTTTTTTCAAACGTCGAGGTTTTTTGTGCTTGCCATCACGCTCGGCGTGCCGCGAGTTCTTCATGTCTGGGTCCTCTTGAAAGGGCTTTCTGCACGCGATTCGATCCTACCGGCTGCTGGTGGCGGCTGAGTTGGCTCCTTCACCGGCGGGAAATAGGGACCTATTCTCGGTCGCCAAGGTTCCCACGTAGTCGGCCCAGACTTGCAACATTTCCTTGCGTTGCTCCGCATACTCAGCGCGGTTGTAGACGCCACGCACACCGCCGATCGTGTGATTGAGCGCCTTTTCCACCACGTCGGATGAGAATCCCTGTTCGTGCAGCCGCGTCGACCCCGTCCGGCGCAGGTCGTGAATTGTGAACGGATCAATGGGGAAGTTTACGCCCTCGAGTGCTTGGTTCAGGGAGTTCTTGGCGAACGGTTGTGCAAGGCTGCTGCGGCTCGGAAGCACCCACTCTGAGTCGCCGGCGAGCACTTTCAGTTCATGGAACAGTTCCACAACCTGACTCGACATGTATACGATGTGCGACTGCCCTGTTTTTGAGTTTTCCTGAGGAATCTGCCACTCGCATGAATCGAAATCCACATCTTGCCACTTTGCGAATAACAATTCCGACTTGCGGACGAGTGTCAGCAAGATGATGTGAAGCGCGAGTTTGAATTGCCGGCGTATGTTGGATCGATAAAGAGTTTGGATGTACGCCGTGATCTCCACGGGGGACAGGGCCCTTGTTCTCGGCCTCGCCTTGGTTACGAAGCGCATTGGGGTCGCCAGAGTAGGGTTCGTTAGAGCGACACCGCACACAATGGCATAGTCGAAGATCCGCTTGATCAGATTGCGTATGGCCGCCGCCGAAGCCGGACTGCCGTTGTCGCGCTTGCGAAAGACGATTGTCTGCACATCGGCCGCGCTGATGTCGCGCAGGGGTTTGTGCCCCAGCACGGGATAGATTTCTTTATCTAACCAGCGACGAAGATTCTTGGGGTCTTTGACGCTGCACAGCACGACTTCCTTGTAATAACGCTCGCCAAACTCACGCGTCGTTGTTGCGCTGGCAAGCGCCACTTTCGCCAATCGCTTCTGGCCTGCGGGCGACTGGCCACGTGCCACCATCGACGCCATCTCGTCACGCTTGTGCCGCGCAGCCTTCAGGCTCATCTCTGGATATCGTCCGAGGGCTGTCTTTTCGGGCTTGCCGTTCAATCGATAGCGAAACCGCCAAGCCATGGAGCCAGACGGAAATATCTCCAGACTTAGCCCTCTGCCATCGGTCACGTAGTAACGAATCGAGCGGGGCTTCAGCGCTTTGATCGCCGCATCGGTGAGGTCCATGCTGCCTCTTTCTGTGTCCACATTGAGCTCTGCAGCCTCCATTCTTCGAATGTGGACACGCCCGTGGACACACTTTATGTCGGCTTCCATCGTACACACCTGGACGTCATTGAACAATAACTTATTTGTTTGCCTATTATTAATACACAGTCCTGAACTTCATAGAACGCTACGGGAAGTGCTTTTACTTTCCGATGCAGAAGGTGCCGAAGATCAGGTTCAGGATGTCATCGGCGGTGGTGGCGCCGGTGATTTCATCCAGGGCGCGGAGGGCGTTGTAGAGGTCGAGCAGGATCATCTCATGCGGTGTGTTTGTCCTGACCGACACCGAGGCGGCGTCGAGCGCGGCCAGCGTGCGCGTCACCTGCTCCTGCTGGCGCAGGTTGGTGAGCATTCCGGACTCCTGCTGCGGGCCGTCGCCGTGGACGTGGCGCAGGATCTGCTGACGCAACTCGGCAATGCCTTCACCGCTCAGCGCCGAGGTCCGGACGACCGGAACTCCCCCATCCCGCACTGCCACGCTGTTGCCGGCCACGCTGCCGGTAGCGGCAAGGTCGCTTTTGTTCAGCACGGCAATGGCTCCGCGCTCGGCAACCTGTTCCAGCAGCTCGCGGTCGGTTTTGTCCGGCGGCTGCGAGGCGTCTAGCACCACCAGCACGAGATCGGCATCGGCCAGGGCCTCCATCGACTTGCCGATGCCGATGCTTTCCGCTTCGTCGAGCGCCTGCCTGATTCCCGCCGTATCGACCAGCCTGACCGGAATGCCGCCGAGCGAGACCGTCTCCGTCACCAGGTCGCGCGTGGTGCCGGGCGAGGCGGTCACGATGGCCCGCTCGCGCTCGACCAGCCGGTTGAAGAGGCTCGATTTGCCGACGTTGGGGCGGCCAACGATGGCGAGCGTCAGCCCGGCATGCACGATTTTGCCGTAAGCGAAGCTCTCCGCGAGTTCCGTCAGCGGCTCGCGCACTTCCGCCGTGCGATTCAGAATCTGTTCGGCGGGCATCACCGCCACGTCGTCCTCCGCGAAGTCGATTCCGGCCTCCATCATGGCGATCAGTTCCACGAGCTTCTGCTTGATGGGCTGCAAGCGGTGCGAGAGTGCGCCCTGCAGTTGTTGCGCCGCGACCTTGGCTTGGTAGAGCGTCTGCGAGTCGATGAGGTCGCGCACCGCCTCCGCCTGCGTGAGGTCGATGCGGCCGTTGAGGAAGGCCCGCATGGTGAACTCGCCCGGTTCGGCCAGCCGCGCGCCACAGGCCAGCGCCTGCTCGACCGCATGCCGCAGCACGACGGGCGAACCGTGGCAGGAGATCTCGACGATGTCGTCCGTCGTGTAGGAGTGGGGCTTGGCGAAATAAGTGGCGACAACCTCGTCGATGCGTTCCTCTGAGCCGGGCTCGACGAGCACGCCGAAGTGCGCCCGCCCGGCTTCCAGTTCAGCCGAAAGCCGCAACATTGCCGAGGCTATCGCCTTCGACTCGGGACCGGCGAGGCGAACCACGCCCAGACCGCCGCGTCCCGGGGGCGTGGAGATGGCGACGATGGTGTCGTCAAGGTGCATGAACTATTTCTTCGAGGTGGGCGGGACTTATCTTCTTCCGCGGCGCATGGGCAGGGGGCGCGGCGTGCTGCCCTTGAAGTCCTTGGGATAGACGACCAAGTGCCGGTTCGGGCCCTCGCCCTCGCTTTCCGTACGCAGGTCTCCGGAATCGCGCAGCGCCAAGTGAACGATGCGGCGCTCACGCGAAGACATGGGAGTGAAAGCATACGGCGATCCCGTTTTGCGCACCCTCTCGGCCGCGACGCTGGCGGCCAGCCTCAATTCCTCGAAGCGCGCGGCGCGGAAGCCCATGGCGTCGAAGGCGACCTTCTCGTGATCTTCCGACCCGAGCCGTAACGATTCCAGCACCAGGTACTCGATTGCGCGCAGCAACTCGGCGCCTCGTTCCATCAGCAGCGGCGTATCGGCCCCGGACAGCTCAACCAGGATCACCGGCGTCTCCCAGTCGCGCTCCTCAGGCAGAGGCGGATCGACGGTGATCTTGTACTTCAGGCGGAAGTCGCCGTGCTTGATGATGGAATTCAGCACTTCACTGATGCGCTTGGCGGTACCGATCTTGTCAGCTATAGGCATTTCGTCCCACTCGCACGGTGCTGCCGGAGGCATAACGCTGTCCGGGTACCGATCTTGTCAGCTATAGGCACTTCGTTCCACTCAGACGCCCGTGGGCGCTAAAGATTGCTGAAGGTCTTCCGCTTGCAAACTCAGCGACGCACGATCTTGTCCTTGTCCTTGCTGCTGGAATCGACACCCAATCCAGCCTGTTTACGGGCGCGCTTGTCGGCCAGGGCGTGGATCTCCTGTCCCAGCTTGGTACGATTCATCACCCACTGCTGAACGATTCCAACGATGGTGCCCACCGCCCAGTAGATTCCCAGACCGGAGGCAACGGAATAGCTGAAGAAGCCGAGCATGAGCGGCATCATCAGGTTCATCATCCGCTGCTGCTCTTTGCTCACGCCAGCCTGCGGAGTCAGCTTCTGCATCAGGAGCGTGGTCAACACGATCAGGATCGGCAGAACCAGCAGGTGGTCGGGCGCGGACAGGTCGCGCAGCCAGTAAAACGGCGCGTGACGCAGCTCGTTGGCCTGCGAGAGCATTTGGTAGAACGCCCACAGGAACGGCATCTGCACCAGCAGCGGCAGACATCCGCTGGCCGGGTTCACCTTGTGTTCCTTGTAAAGCGCCGAGACCTCCTGGTTCATGTCGGCCCGTCGCGGGTCACGCATCGGGTACTTCTTATACTTGTTCTGTATTGCCTGGACCTGTGGCTGGATTCGCTGCATCTCCAGCGCCGACTTCATTTGATAGAGGCGAAGCGGCAGCAGGACGATGTTGATGATCAAGGTCAGGATAATGATCGACCAACCCCAATTGGGCGCCCAGTGATCATGCGTCCATTTCAGCCATACGAACAGCGGCTTGGCGATAATCGCAAAGAAGCCCCAGTCGATCATCCCGCTCAGATCGGCGCCATTTGGCTGCCCGTTCAGGGTGTTGGCGCGAACTGACTTGAGCACGTCGACCGCTTTGGGGCCGACGAAGATGCGCTCGTTGGTCACCCCGTTGGCGTTGCCCACGGCCGCGCCCAGCAGTTCGACTTTCTCCGTCTCGTTCGGCTTTTGAGGGTCCTTGGGAACGACCGCCAAGTTGCGCAGTGTCGCCGCCGAAGTCTGCTGCGGGAGATCCGGCAGAAAGATCGCGGCAAAGTACTGGTCCACCGGGCCGAAATATTCGAAGGGGCCGCGCAGGACGTTGCCGTTGCTGATTGCTTTGCCCTTCTTGTCGGGCTTCAGGCGTTCCGTCTTTTCGCCGTTGGAGAAATCGATGGTCTGCGAGGCGTAGGCAGCCGGGGCCTCCGGATCACCAAAGCCGGCTGGCCATGCCGGCAGCGCCGTCACGTAATTGCCGCCGCGCACGACCGAGCTCTCGATGTGCACCGCGTAACTGCCGGCCTCGAAGCGGAATCTCTTGCGCACGGTGACATCGCCATCGGCAAACTCAAAGGTCAACTGGCCGGGAGCCTGGATTATGCCGGTGGCGCTCGGCACATACATCGCCGAGTTCAGCTTGTTGCGCAGGCCTTCGTCCCAGGTCCACAGTGAAAGCGGGTAGCCCCACTGGGCCGCCCCTGCCTCGTTGACGATTTCCAGCGGTTTGCCGTGCGCATCCTGAAACTTCTTCAGGACCCACGACTTCACCAAGCCGCCGCGATTGCTGAACGTGACGCTATAGAGATCGTTCTCCACCACGGTGGTGGATTCCGTGTTCGCCTGCTTGGCTCCGGCGGATTTCGTTCGCGGCGGCGGCGCGGGCGGAGGCGGCTGTGCGCTCGGTTGTTGGACGGCGGCAGCGGGCGCCTGCGGCTTCTCCTCCGGAGGCGGATTGCGCCGGGAAAGATATTGCTGAAACAGAAAAAGAACAACCACGGTGAGGGCGATGATCAAAAGGAAGTTCTTCTGCCCGCCGGGTTCGGATTGTGGATTGTGGTACTCAGCCAAGTTCTAGCCATTTCGGCGCCGGCGGTCGCGGGGCCCGGCGCAGTCAGTTGGAAGTGGAACAGCAGCGCCTGCCGTCAGCGGCGCCCGCGTGCTCATGTTCGGGGTGATGGTCGTAACGCTCCGGCCTCGTCCCGAACAGACGCGATCTTTTCGTCCCTCGGGATGCAGCTTGCGCCGGAACAGGATCATAGCCGCTGCCTCCCAGCGGGTTACAGCGCGCAATACGCAGGAGAGCCAACCAGGCGCCACGCACGATTCCGTGCCTGTCGAGCGCCTCCATGGCATACTCCGAACAAGTGGGCACGAAGCGGCACGACAGCGGCAATCCGGGCGATATCCACCGCTTGTAAACCTCGATCAGCTTGATGGCGACCCACTTCATAAGCCTACTCTTGCGTCAAACGCGGCTTTTCACTTCTCTGCGAACCGAATCCGGGTTTGCGGCCCGGGCGCGCGCTTTGTCCGATGACAGCGAATGCGCGCGCTACTTCCTGCGACAACACCGCGAAGTCGGCCTTCAGCACGGACTTCCTGGGATTGATCACCACGTCCACGATCCCGCCAGCCAACAGACTGTAGTGTTGGCGCACGGCTTCTCGCGTGCGACGGCGAATGCGGTTGCGCTGCACCGCATCGCCCAAGGCGCGCGAGACGGTGAACCCAATACGAGCCCCCGTGACTTCCGCGACCGGCAACTCCGCCGCGCTGTTAGTATTTTCCGGCGCGAGGGCCGCGCGATGCAAATAAAACACCGTCATATTTCCGGAGAATTGCCGCTTTCCGTTCTCATACACGCGGCGAAAATCCGCGCGCTTGAGCAGATGGGCCGATTTCGGGAAAATGCCTTTCGGAGTGTCACTCACGACGTATCCGGTCCGGCAAATGCACCCACCGTCTTCGGATGCGGAAGTCAAGTCCAACTCCAGACCTGTCTTCCAGATATCCTCGGGCCCTTGGCTTGTGTGCTGGCGGCCGCATCGCCGGGTTTGCAAGAACCGGCTCCGCGCTTCACCCCACAACCGGAAACAGGAACCAATTAATCACGATACCCGGGTTTCACGGAAACCCGCTTGCGGCCCTTGGCGCGACGGCGCGAGAGCACGGCTTGTCCGCCTTTGGTCTTCATGCGAGTCCGGAATCCGTGCGTCTTCGAGCGGTGACGACGATTGGGCTGGAATGTGCGCTTCGGCATTGAAAAACTGCGCTCCTAACTAGGCAAAAAAATAATGAGCAAACCAGAAGTATAAACGAGATGCCATAAGGGCCGCAAACCGGCGGCAATTCCCAGCCTTGCCCATGGTCGAGGCATGTTCCCGAGCCCGGGGTGTGCCGGGGGCGGCTGCTGCACTACCGATGGTGCGCAAAAACCGAGCCGAGAACATCGTAAAGCGGCAAGTCCATGGTGGTGGAAGAGTTGAAGCCGCGATCCCAATCGGGCGATGTGCTCGCAAGGTTCGGCACCGGAGGTGTTTCTGCACCACCTTCGCAGCAACTTCGAAACCCGCATAAATCCAAGACAAAATTCATTTCCCAGAGGCGTAGAGAAAGCTGCTCAATTCACTTCGAACGTGCTAGTATGCACCACGAGTCACAAGATAATTTGGTATGCCCCATCCGCCGTACACGTTGCGTGCTTTGTGCGTCAGGCGAAGGATGGGGCTTATTGATTCATTGCGTGACAGGTTGAGAAATCGCACTTTTCAGCCGGGTGTCGTCCGGCTCTCTGGTTGATAATGTCTGCATCGCTTGCTACCACTTCGCCGAATCCCTGGTCGCGTATTCTGGATGCGCTTGAGAAGAAGGTAAACCGTCATTCCTACGATACCTGGCTCAAGCCGTTACGCTACAGTCACACCCAGGGAGCAACCCTGTTTGTGCGAGTGCCCGCACCCGAGTTCCGGGAGATGGGCGAGCGCTATGCCGATCTGATCCGTGAAGCCATCGAGAACCTGGAGCTTGAGGTCAAGGACGTCGAGTTCATCACCGCCGAAGATTCGCCGGCGGCGGCCACCGCTATTCGCCATAATGGCGGATTTACGCCCCCGGCGGCGGCTGGCCCGGCCGCGCAGCAGTCCCGCTTTGACTTCGACAGCGCCGCGCAATTGAACCAGCGGTATACGTTCGATGCCTTTGTCACCGGCGCTGGCAGCCAGTTTGCGCACGCCGCCGCGCTGGCGGTCGCCGAGCGGCCGTCCAAAGCCTACAACCCGCTGTTTCTCTACGGTGGAGTGGGCATGGGCAAGACCCACCTGATGCAGGCCATCGGGCACCAGGTGAAGCGGCACAACCCTGACTTTTCGATCTGCTACGTTTCCAGCGAGAAGTTCACCAATGAGCTGATCAACAGCATCAAGCATGACCGCATGACCAGCTTCCGTGAGCGCTTCCGCAATGTCGATTTGCTGCTGATCGATGACATCCAGTTCCTAGGAAGAGTTCTTCCACACCTTCAACGCGCTACACGAATCGATGAAGCAGATCGTGATTGCCAGCGATCGTCCGCCGAAGGAGCTGGCCGAGATCGAGGACAGACTGCGCAACCGCTTCGAGTGGGGGCTGATCGCCGACATCCAGCCTCCGGACCTGGAGACCAGGACCGCGATCCTGCAGAAGAAGGCGGAGAGCGAACACGTGCAACTGCCCGCCGATGTTGCGAATTACATCGCGCAAAACATCCGCAGCAACGTTCGCGAACTGGAGGGTGCGCTCGTCCGGCTGCTGGCCTACGCCTCCCTCACCAGCGTGGCCATCAATCTGGTCACTGCCCAGCAGGTGCTCAAGAACTTCATCGATCAGCAATCGCGCAAGATCACGATCGAAGCCATCCAGAAAGCGGTGGCGGAGCAGTTCGGGCTTCGCCTGCCGGAGATCAAGGCGAAGAACAACTCGCGCCAGATCGTCTTTCCGCGACAGATCGCCATGTACCTGGCCAAGCATTTGACCGAAGCTTCGCTGCCCGAAATCGGCCGCCAGTTCGGAGGCAAGCACCACACGACCGTCCTCCATTCCATCGAAAAGATTGATAAGCAGAAGCAGATCGACAAGGATTTGAACCGTACGCTCAACAAGCTGACCGAGACGTTGAGCAACTAGCGTGGTTTCAAGGTTGATGTACCCAGTACTAGTACCGCCGGGCTGGACGCCCGGCTCCTTTGCGGGGTATACCTTCCGCGAATCTGGTCTAGAGCAGTTGCAGAATAGGTGTGCCCCGGAGCCGGGCCGGGTCCCCGGCAAACCCTTGGCGTTTGCTGACGCAACTTCATGGGGTATGCCTTTCGCGAAACTGGTCGGCATGACTACTGCACATCCAGGCGATGGTACCGGCGATATCATTGGACCGCGCTATCCGGCGCAGCGCTCGACCCCTTCGTTCAGGATGGAGTTTTACAGGAGCAGATCGTTGCCCGAGCTTCGATCTTTGGTCGCTGCTATTGAGCCTTGCATAATATAGTTACAATGGAAAGAGTTCGGCCTGTTCCCAGAAGGCGCAGACCAGGGTGGGTCGGCGGCGCATCCGCTGGAGGGCATGGCGGGCATGGATGCTCAGTTG